>JAGCNI010000022.1 GCA_017646015.1 Lentisphaeria bacterium | reverse complement strand
TGCTTCTATGAAGATATGTTTACGAGTCATTTTCTATCCGGTTGTTTTATAAAATATATGGTACACTACATCTGATTATGTTATTTTTCAAGTAAAGATTGATTATTTTTCAATTTTTATTCAAACATATGATTGAGTTTTTTATTCCCAGATGGAGCGTTTGCGGTCGGGGACCAGTTCGCCTTTGGAGTTGCGGCGCATACGGGGTCCGCGCGGAGTATCATCTTCTGTACCGTCTTTGACAAGGATCATAAGATGAAATTCTTTTTGCGGCGGGATATTCTTTTCCCATGGTCTGCTCAGGATCAGACGCAATCCGGTCCGACCTGAATTTTCAGCCAGAAAATGTAAAGTGCGTTTCCCGGGTGCTCCGGCAAGTTGTTCTGAGGGATGAATGTATTTATCACCACGCAGGATCATGACATTTTCATCGTAAGGAGGTGTGCCGAACTGCCAGAGATAACCGGTGGCGGGATTGGCATCCAGCGTTACTGTAAATTGATCCCCGCGATTCAGATATAACGTTCTGCCGGAGTCTTTTTCTGTCAGGTGATAATGTCCTGTCAACGTTCCGCAGGAACAGCACAGGAGCATCATTACGCCGGAGATCACAAACAGCATGGATTTATTCATACATTCACCCTTTTGCCGGAGAGTTTTATTTTCTGCCGGTACTGCCGAATCCGCCGGAACCTCTGCCTGTTTCAGACAATGTTTCCGCCTGTACCATTTCCACTTCCGGCAGTGCAGCGATCACCATCTGGGCAATGCGGTCGCCACGATGGATCTCAAAAGGTTTTTCACCGAAATTGAAGAGAATACAGCAGACTTCTCCACGGTATCCGGCATCAATAGTCCCCGGTGAATTGAGAACTCCGATAGACTGTTTCAATGCCAATCCGCTTCTGGGGCGGACCTGTGCTTCATAGCCGACCGGCAATTCAATATGCAATCCGGTGGGGACAAGTGTTACTTTTCCCGGCTGTGCGATCATATCTGTACGGGAACGCAGATCGTAGGCGGCATCATCAATGTGTGCTTTGGCGGGGATCAGATCGTTACATCCCTCTTCCATTGTAAATTTTACTGTGATCATCAGAAATACTCCTGTGTTTTATCGTTGTAAATGAATATGGTAATGTACTTCTGTCATGAGATGTTTTCAAGTTTTTTTTCAGATATTACCCAAATGAACATATTTGAATCCGCGTTCTGTTGCATGTTGACCGATCCGGCGGAGTTGTCCGGGGGGTGTCGGCGGAGCTGCACGGAATCTTGCCGCCGGATGATATGCCGAAAAATGGAGCGGAATTTCACGATCCAACTCTTGTTCCACCCAATCCAGAAAAAGATCGATCATTGCAGTTGAATCATTTTTTCCGGGGATCACAAGATTGGTCAGTTCAATGTGCTTTTCCAATTGATACAGCTTTTTGATCGACTGCAGAACCGGATGGAGTCGGCCGGCACACATGGAACGATAAAATTCTTCTGAGAAACCTTTCATATCAATATTGGCTGCATCAATCAGCGGATAGATTTCTGCTGCCGCTTCTTCCGTGATGAATCCATTGGTTACGAAAATCGTTTTCAGCCCATGCCGGTGGGCTTCTTCCGCAGTGTCCTGTGCGTATTCCGCAAAAACAGTCGGTTCGTTGTAGGTGAAGGCAACGGAAAGACATCCATTTTGGATCGCGGCCTGTATGAGTTCCTGCGGTGAGATTTTTCTGAATACCGGATTTTGCGGATAGCCGCAACTGGATAAAGAGTCGTTCTGACAGAATGAACAACTCAGGTTGCAGCCGAATGTTCCGATGGAAAATGTTTTGCTGCCCGGCAGGAAATGATGCAGCGGTTTCTTTTCGATGGGATCGATCTGGATCGCCACCGGATAGCCGTATGTATCGGCAAAAAGGATTCCGTTTCTATTGCTTCTGACCTGACAGAATCCTCTTTTCCCGTTATGGATCAGACATTGCCGCGGACAGAGTCTGCACCGGATCGCAGCGGGTTCAGTGTGATCCGTGTCCCACCAGCGGGCTTGTTGGTCGGAGTGATTCATTCCTGATTCCGGGAACCAATTTTTTCCAGATGCATTTTTTCATCGGCAACGGCTTTTTGATAGGCAGCCCGTTTTCTGCGGTTGTATTCAAAATCCTCATCGCTCATGTTCAGCAGGGAGAAGATCGCGGGCTGTTTCCCTGTGATGATGGCAATTTCCACACCGGAACCGTATTTGAGAGTGAATCCTTCAGGATCCAATTCAATTTCCGCCGGATAACGCACGATCGGATCGTTGGGGGCACTGTCGAGCGGAATATCTCCGATCCATTTGACGATACCTTTGAAATTACCGTACTGATACTTATTATAGACATCACTTGTAACACGTGCGGGTTGTTTGGGTTTGACTTTCCGGATCACTCTGGCATCGATTTTTGCAATCGCCCGGATTCTTTTTCCGGCGGCTATGACGGCAGCAACTTTTCCACGAGCTACATACCATGTATCTTTGCAGCCCAATTCAACAAGACGACCATCTGCGGGTGCGACCAGTTTACATTCACTGATCCTGTTGCGGATAAAAGCAAGTTCTTCTTTTTTTCCTTTCAGTTTAGCCGCGACCAGAGCGAGATCTTTTTTGGCTTTTTCAATATATTTCTGTCCCAAACCGCTCTGCACCCGGCGATAGTTTTCCTCGGCACGTTTCAATTCTGCTTCGTGCTGGATCGCTTCCAATTCCACCTTTTCAAATTCCACTTTGGAAATGGCACTGACCATTTGCAGTTTTTTGGAACGGTCGAGGCGTTCCCGTGAAACTTTTACGATCTCCGTCCGTTCCTGAAGATTGGTCTTTGCATACCATAAATCTTTCGGGAGCGGTTCTTTTTCCAAAATTGCCAGTTCGACTTTTTTGAGTTCCTGTTCAGCTTCCAGTTCCCGGATCGCTGCTTCCAGTGCAATGGCATTGGATTCATAGACTCGTGTGTCCAGTTCGGCAATGATATCTCCTTTTTTGACATCATCCCCGATACGGTTGTTGAACTTGATCACATGCGCCTCCACATGACCTACGATTTCAAAGGTCTTGTCCGGAACAATGATCCCGTCACAGTAAATGGTATCTTCGATCTCAAAGATCAGCAGGGATAATCCCAGTGCCAGAATCGTACAGACCCCAATAACAGTAAGAATTATAAAAATTTTCAGTTTGGCTCTGAAGCCGCTCTGTCGATGTGTCAGTTTCGCCATGATATTTCTCCTCTGTAAATTCAATCAGTAACTCTTGCATGATTTTTGTTCAGAAATAAAAAATAATCACCGGGTGGACATTCTCCTGAAGCGGAAGCTGTTTTATAGTGATGTTTTTCAGGGCAGGGCAGACTGCTGCCGATTGAACGGCATTGTCCCGATACAGCAAAATCGGTTTCTGGAAACCTTGTTGATCCTTTCATAACTAAAGGCAACAGACTTTCATTTGTTATGGATTTCAGACGGATTAGGGGTTACTTTACAACTTCTCATGATAAAAGCAACTTTTTTTTTGAAAAAAAATCAATTTTCTTCAGACACGTAAGCAGTTCTTTATTTTGATATGATAAATCAATTTCTTTTCTTTTTTTTGCAAAAATCCATGAATTTTACCCTTTTTTCTGGAAAAATGCACACTTTTTCTGAAAATAATCCATATTTTTCAAAAAAATATGTTGTATTTATTGGATTTCCGTTGTAAGTTAGCTCTTGTCACGCAATTTGTTGACAGAGAGAGGATGCATGAAGCATCGGAGTATAAGCGCCTGTCCGGATAAACAATTTATAGATCAAGACCGGCTGGCAGAGAGTTAATTGAAGGAATAAATTATGAAGAGTGTGTATGTCGGCAATTTGCCGTATGCAACAACTGAAGACGAACTCCGAAAGATGTTTGCTGATTTCGGACAGGTTCTTGGGGCAAGAATTAAAACCGATCGTGATACCGGGAGACCTCTCGGTTATGGTTTCGTCCAGATGGATGATGCAGATGCTGATAAAGCGATCGAAGAATTGAATGGAAAAGAGATCGAGGGCAGACCTCTCCGCGTGAATGAGTCCCGCGAAAAAGTCGGAGACAGTCCTGCCGGTCGTTTCGGTGACCGTCCTCCCCGCCGTGACTTTCAGCCTCGCGAAAACCGTTTCGGCGATCGTCCCCGTGACTTCCAGCCCCGTGAAAACCGTTTCGGCGACCGTCCCCGTGATTTCCAACCCCGTGAAAACCGTTTCGGCGATCGTCCCCGTGATTTCCAACCCCGTGAAAACCGTTTCAATCATGACTTCCAGCCCCGCCGCTCTTTCGATAATGATATGAGCAATACCTACAATCCGGCTGATGATGATTTTGATATGGATTATAATGATGATGGCAACACTTCATCTTTCTCCCATGATTTCGGTGGAGATGACCGTCCCCGTCGCCGTTCATTCCAGAAACAGAATCGTCCCCGTCGTGATTTCCGGGACACAGATCGTCCCCGCCGTCCTTTCATGAAACAGGAGGGACGCAAGAGAAAATATCGTCCGAATGACGATTTTGATCAGGAAGATTAATGCAGAATTTTTCTGTTTGATTTGATTGAATTCCGTGACTGTAACTGGTTGCGGAATTTTGTTTTTTATACTGTTGATTATTGGATCAAAAAAGAGGTTATCTGAAATGAAACATATTTTCTGTGCATGTATGTTTATTGTTTTATTCATGGTTTCCGGCTGTGGTGACAATGGCGGAAAGAAATTGAAAATCGGAGTTTCGGTTCCTGCTCCGACTCATGCGTGGGCAGCGGGTGTTGTCTGGAGTGCTGAACAGGCGGAGAAACGTCTGGAAGCAGCCAATCCGGATGTGGATGTGATCATTGCCCGTCCGGGCAGCAATTCTGCCGATCAGGTGAATCGGATCGAAAATCTGCTGGCAAGAAATATCGATGCTCTGGTTGTGATGAGTCAGGAACCCGGTCCGGTTTCTGCTATTTGTGAACGGGCAAAAAAACAGGGAGTCTATCTTGTCGTGGTATCCAATCCGCTGGATAAACCGGTACAGGATGTTTTTGTCAATGGGGATAACCGCAGTTTCGGAGCGGCTGCTGCGGAAGCCATGGGAATGCTGTTGAAAGGGAAAGGGGAAATCGTTGTGATGGAAGGAGTTCCCTGTCCGATCAATACTGACCGTGCCGGAGCTTTCAAAGAAACTCTGGCAGCAAAATATCCCGGAATCAAGATCCTGGCTTCTCAGGCTTCTTACTGGAATATGGAAAAAGGTTTGGCTCTGATGGAGACCTATTTGCAGAAATTTAAAAAAATTGATGCAGTCTGGGCGGGAGATGATGATGTGCTGATCGGCGTATTGAAAGCGTATGAAGAATCCAAACGCAAAGATGTTCAATTCATGGTTGGTGGCGGCGGCAGCAAATTGATCGTGAAAAAAATTCTGGATAAAGATCCCCTGGTCCGTGCCACTGTGACCTATTCCCCCCGGATGTTGGAAACCGGTGTCGAAGCCGCTCTCGATGGACTCCGCAATGGAAAAAAAGCCAAACAGAAAGAGATCATTATCCCTTCCCGGATCATTACGCATGAAAATGCCCGGGATCATTATTTCCCCGATTCTGTTTATTGAGTCTGAACCGGCTGGACGGACTCTCTGAAAAAATCGACAGCGGACGGAACTTTTCAGAGTGTATTGTGTCTATGTTTCCGGTAAAGACTGCGTTTTGTCTTTGACAAGAGCTATTGACCGGAATGATTACAAGGAGTGAGGGGCAATGACATTATTGAATGGAGAGATTCTTTGGAACCTGATTTGGGTTTTACCGTTGATCCTGCTGCTGTTTTACTGGAGCCGCAGAAAACGACACTATCTTTTACAGGCATTTCTCGGGAAACGGGCCAATGATCCGGATTATGTGACAGCTTCACCGGTATTGCGTTTCTGGAGGGCTGTGCTTTTCTGTGCCGTGATCATTCTTCTCTTCATTGCCGCCGCACGTCCCTCATGGGGTACAAGTATTCTGCCGTATTCCGGGCAGGGCAGGGATCTGATGGTCGTTTTTGACGTGTCGAAAAGTATGCTCTCTCAGGATGTCCGCCCCTCCCGTTTGGATCATGCAAAATGGTTGATCCGTCAAATCGCATTGAAAAATCCCGGTGACCGTTTCGGTTTGATCGCTTTTGCCGGACATGCTTTCCTGGAGTGTCCGCTGACAATCGACAAGACCAGTTTTCTGCAAAGTGTGGATGATCTTTCCGTAGATACCATTCCGGTCGGCGGAACCAATATCCAGCAGGCTCTTACTGAAGCTGTTCGCGGTTTTCATGCAGCAGAATCCTCTTACCGTGCAGTGATCCTGATCACCGATGGCGATGAATTGACCGGAAACAGTGAACAGGCGTTGAAGACAATCAGCGATTTGAAGATCCCGTTGTTTATTCTCGGAATCGGTGATCCATCTCAGCCTTCCATTATTCAGATCCGGGATGAAAACGGAAATGTCCGTACCTTGAAAGATGATAAAGGCAATGTGGTCAGTTCTCCTTTGAATGAAAAAATGCTCTCCGCTCTTGCCAGACGTACCGGCGGGATCTATGTGCGTTCGACAACGACCTATCCGGGGATCCGCGAGATCGATGCAAGAATCAAAAAACTGGATACAGCCGAGCTGGACAGCGGAAAACAAACCCGTCCGATCGAACGTCCGCTTTATCCTCTGCTTGCCGCATTTGTGTTATTCTGTCTCTGGCTTCTCCTGCCGGAACGGAGATTGACATTGTTCCGGCGTTCTTCTCTGAAGATCATTCTCATCGGCTTGAGCGCGATCTCGATGTCCTACGCATCCGCTCAGGAGAAAACAACAGCTCCCGCCCTTACAGAGAAGAAAACAGAAGAAAAAACAGATTTGACTCCGGAACAGCTTTATAATCAGGGATTGACTGCCCATACTCAGGAACAGGATTTGAAAAAGGCTCTGGCATTGTATGAACAGGCTGTCGCAGCAGAAAATGCTTCTCCGGAAATCCGGGCAAGAGCCAGTCAGAATATCGGAGTCCTGAATCATCAGATCGCAAGAGCTATGCTGCAACAGACCTATACAGCTCTGCAATCTCAACAACTTGATCAGGCGTTGCAACATTCTCAGGCAGCTCTCGGACAGATGAAGAAAACGGAAGGAATTTACAAAGATGCTTTGAGAGACAGTTCCAATCCGGAAGCCGCCGCCCGTAATCAGCAACTCCTTTCTGTTGAATATAAGAAAACAGAAGAACTGAAGAAAAAAATCGAAGAGCTGAAGAAAAAACAACAGGAAGCCCGTAATAATACAAAACAGGCTCAACAGCAGAATCAGCAGCAACAGTCTCAGAGTCAACAGCAGAATCAGCAGCAGCAACAGTCTCAGAGTCAACAGCAGAATCAGCAGCAACAGTCTCAGAGTCAACAGCAGAATCAGCAGCAACAGTCTCAGAGTCAACAGCAACAACAGCAGCAACAGCCGTCTCAGAGTCAACAGCCGTCTCAGAGTCAACAGCAGCAGAATACGGCTCAAGAGCAAACCCGTCAGGCTCAAAAAAGTGTTCAGGATTTGGAAAAACAGGCGCAAGAGCTGAATCAGAAAAAGCTGGAAGAGCAGGCTCAGAAAGCACAGGAGGAACTCCGGAAAGCAGAACAGGCTCAGAAAGAAAATAAATCAGATAAAGCAGATGAACACCTGAAAAAAGCATTGGAACAACTCGGTTCTGATGATTCGGATAAGAATCAGAAAGGTCAGCAGTCTCAGAAAGATCAGCAGAAAAGTCAGCAGTCTCAGAAAGATCAACAGAAGGATCAAAAGGGACAGTCTGATCAGCAGGATCAGAAACTGCCGGAAAATCCGCAGCAATCCGATGCTCAGAAAGCTGATTCGGGTCAGGAGAAAGAGATCGACAAGAATCAGGCTGAAGCCTTGCTCGATCTGATGTCTCAAGATGAAAAACAGTTGAAAGAAGAATTGAAAGAGCGGATGAAACGCAACTATGGAACCCGTCCGGTGGATAAGGATTGGTAAGGGGGATGAATATGAAAACATGGACAAAAACATTCTCGTTGAAAATGTGGCTCGGATGCTGTATCCTTTTCAGTGTATGCTGCTTGTATGCTGCTCCGAAAGTGGAGATTTCTGTATCGCCAGATCCCGTCCGTGTCGGTGAACCTGCATCTCTGGTGATTCGTTCCAATGACGGTGCCCGGAATATGCCGTTGAATCGGAATATGCCGAAGATCCCCGGTCTGACCTGGCATCAGGGGATCAGTCAGTCTCAACAAACTCAGATCATCAATGGCAGAAGATCGGATATTTTTGAAATACGTATCCGTTTTACTGTTGATAAAAAGGGCAATTATACAATTCCCGCCTTGAATCTTACGCACAGCAAAGAGAAGACCAAGCCCGTGACATTTGAGGCCGTAGAAGCCCGTTACTCTACCGGACGGACAACCTCTTCAAGAAGGGGGGCGACCTCTGCCGATACTGAAACTGTGACTCTGGATCAGGTTGTTTTTTTGGAAAGTGAAATTCCCGGGAAACGTTCTGTTTATTATGTTGGCGAGGAGATCCCGTTGGAGATCAA
Organism: Lentisphaeria bacterium; assembly: GCA_017646015.1. Classification (GTDB taxonomy): domain Bacteria; phylum Verrucomicrobiota; class Lentisphaeria; order Victivallales; family UBA1829; genus SIG94. The sequence continues at coordinate 17,748 of JAGCNI010000022.1, read as the reverse complement.
TATGTATTATCTTGCCAGTCAGCGTGTGCAAGCCACCTGGCCTGAAGTTTCTTTTGGATCGAAAGATGCTGCTGTTCTACGTGATTACAGCGGGATCAATCCGGAAAATCCGCGTTTTTCCGGATATACATCGAATCGTGTCGAACGGGATGGGAAAGTATATAATCTTATTTCATTCCGTACTGCATTCCGTCCGATTTCAGCAGGACAACTTTCTGTTCATTCACAGGAAAATGCGGTTATTTCCATTCCGGATACTTCCCGCCGGAATGATCCTTTTGATGATGATTTTTTCGGCGGCGGTTTTTTCAATCGAACCCGTCAGATCCGCCGCAATGTCAATGCAAAACCATTATCCTTTGAAATCCGGAAACTGCCGCCTGTTACTCCGGCAAATGGTTGGTTCAGTGGTCTCATCGGACGTTGGCGGACGCAGGTTGCTTTATCTCCGGCTCCTTATAAAGTCGGGGAACCGGTGACTTTGAAGATTGAATTTCAAGGGAATGGTTCTCTGGATACTCTGTTTGCCAAACCGTTGGATTTGCCGGGATTCCGGGTGTATCCTCCGGAAATTGAAAAGAGTACATCTTCTGCGGAAGTCCGTTATGTTCTGATTCCGACAGAAACGGCAGACGGGAGCAGAGAGAATATTGTTCTGCCGCCGATCCTGACTTTTGATCCGGGGATTGGAAAATATATTGCCACAGATTTCCGTAAGAGTCTTGTGATTGCGCCCGGATCGGGAGTGATTCCGTCGGCAGCGGCAACGGTTGTGGAAGATACTGCTGCTGAACCGGATACGGTAATGCCGGAAAAACGGAGTCAGGAAGATGTATTGTATCTGAAAAAAGAACCGGGTCATATTGTATTGCTGCCTTTGCACAGAAACTATGTGATCTTGTCCGCGTTCCTGATTCTTGCCGGAGTTTTATTTTTTATCATTGCTCTTGCGGTTCGTTTCAAAAGGGAGGCGGCAGCGAATGATCCCGGGAGCAGACGGCGTCAGGAAGGGCGGCGTTTACGTAAAGATCTGATTGTCCGATTGAACCGGATTTCTCCGGAGGAGATTCCCGCAGAATGTTCCGGAGAGATCGCAGAATGTCTTGCTGCCGGATTGGAATTACCGCCGGGCGCAGATCTGGATGAATGTGCCAAAGTATTGAAATCGAAAAATCCGGAGTTTGCAGAAATGTTGGAAGAATTATCACAGGCTGCATGGATGCCTTCCATGAAAAATCGTTTCACCGCAGAGTTTAAAACAAAATTGATCCGTATGCTCGGCAGGGTGATCGTATTGACCGCCTTATTACTGCCGTTCGGAGGAATGAGTGCGGAACAGAAAATCAGTGTTTCCGCTCCCGCCCGAAACAATGCGGATGCGATGAATGCGTATGATTCCGGCAAGTTTGAAAAAGCATTTCAATATTATTCCGGCAAGTTCAATCCGGGGGCACCGTCAGCAGATTTGCTTTACAATATGGGAAACTGTCTGTATAAGATGGGGCGTTATCCTGCGGCATTGATCTGTTATGAACGAGCCTTGCGTCTTTCTCCGCGCGATCCGGATATCCTTGAGAATCTGAATTTAGTCCGCCGTAAATTGCAGTTGCCGGAGAGATACCGTATCCAGTCTCCGTCAGATGTTCTGCCTTATCTGCGAGATTCTCTGCGTCCGGATGAATGGATTTTTCTGTTCTGTTTCGGGATTACCTTATGCTTTGCTGCTGCCGGCGTATTTGCTGTGAAAGCACACCGTGCATTATTCCGGAGTCTGACGGGGGCGGCGATCCTGTTTCTGCTGGTTCCATTGAGTGCGTATGTTTCTCAGCAGAGCAGCAGTTATAATCCGGATCATGCTCTTGTGAGTGTGCGTACAGCGTCCGTATATTCTCTGCCCTCGGAACAAACCGGGAAAGTGGAAATGCAGCTGAAAGGAGGCGAAGAAGTTCTGGTGATGGAACGGCGTATGAATTGGGTCCGAATCCGTTCCGGCAATGCCGAAGGGTGGATCCACGCTGATGATATTACCAGTCTTTGGTCGCCCAACGGCATTGAAACATTGTAAAAATCAACGGATGCGGTTCAAAATCAGCATACAATCTCCGTAGCTGAAGAACCGCATTTTTTCTTTGACTGCATAGCGATATGCTTCCATGACCAGTTCATATCCTGCGAATGCCGAGACCAGCATCAGCAGAGTACTTTTCGGCAGATGGAAATTGGTCAGGAGCATGTCCGCAGATTTGACCTTGTAAGGCGGATAAATAAAAATCGAGGTATCTGTTTCCATAGGCTGGAAAAGACCGTCGTTTCCGATCACGGATTCAAGAGTTCTCAAAGATGTAGTGCCGACTGCTGCAATGCGTCCGCCGTTTCTGCGTACTGTATTCAGCTGTTGAGCCGCATCATCTGTCAACAGAAAATGCTCACTGTGCATGGGATGTTCTTCAATATTTTCCACTGTCACCGGCTTGAATGTGCCCTGACCGACATGAAGAGTCAGTTCTGTTCTTGCCACGCCTTTTGCTGCAAGTTTCGAGAGGATCTGATCGGTGAAATGTAATCCGGCTGTCGGAGCTGCCACTGCTCCCGGAGCTTTTGCATAGACCGTCTGATACCGTTCCGCATCCGGCGGAGTATCTTCTCCCCTGCGGATATACGGCGGGAGGGGAACATGTCCGCAATGCCGGAGTGTATTTTCCACATTCTCTTCTGCAAAACGAATCGTACAGCGTCCATCTTCCTCTTTGGAAACCAGTTCGACATGGAATCCTGAATCTTCGCCATTGAGTCCGATCAGAGAAAGCATTGTCCCGCAGGGCGTCCGTCTCGTATTTTTCATAAGACAGCTCCAGATCGTGCCTGAAACGGGTGTCAGGAGCAGAATCTCCAGTTTGGCACCTGTCTCTTTTTTTGCATACAATCTTGCCCGGATAACTCTGGTATTGTTCAACGCAAGCAGATCACCGTTTTGGAAATAGTTCGGGAAATCGCTGAACGGATGGATTTCCATAGATCCTTTTTCCGGATCCAGAACGAGCATCCGGGATTCTCCCCGGACAGCCGGAGGATACTGTGCGATCAGTTCTTCCGGGAGTTGATAATCAAAATCACTGGTGTGCATCATGGTACATCTCTTCATATAATGAGGCTGTATGATCCCATGAGAAATCGGTATTCATTCCGTTTTTCCGCATGAGAGTAATATGTTCTGTTTTTTTCCGGAATACATCTGCCGCCCAGCGTATTGTGTTCCGCAAGGATTCCGTATGGAGTTCGTGCAGAACAAAACCGGTTGAAGTGTTGATTTTTTCCGGATCGTAATTGATAACTGTATCTGCCAGTCCGCCTGTGCAGCGTACGATCGGCAGGGTTCCGTAACGCATACTGTACATCTGATTGAGTCCGCAGGGTTCATAGCGTGACGGCATAACGAAAAAATCGGCTCCGGCTTCCAGCAGATGAGAATCTTTGTTCTGAGCGTATCCAATGAATATCGCCAGTTTTTGCGGATATTTTTCTGCCAGCAGTTTGAACCATTGCTGCAGAGAGGGATCCCCGGAACCGATCAGGATAAATTGAAAATCATTTTCTGCCAGCATCTCTTCCAAAGCCGCCGCAAAAACATCCAATCCTTTCTGATATGCCAGACGGGAGATCACTCCGAAGAGAGGAGTTTTCGCTTTCAGCGGCAGCCCGAAACGTTTCTGCAATGCTTGCTTACAGATTGCTTTTCCTGTCAGATCCTGAGCTGTAAAGTTTTGCGGCAGAAGCGGATCTTTTTCCGGATCCCATTCGGAAACGTCGATTCCGTTCAGAATACCGCGCAGCTTGCCTTGTTTCATGCAATACTGCAATGCCGGATCCAGCGCAAAGCCGTATTCCGGAGTCAGAATCTCTTCCGCATAGGTCTTGCTGACCGTGTTGACTTTGTCAGCACACATGATCCCGCCTTTCAGAAGATTGAGCTGATCGTGAAATTCCAGACATCCATAATTGAAATATTCCCATCCCAATCCGGTCAGCAGAATATTGAATTTATCAAAGATCCCCTGATAGCCGATATTATGGATCGTGATGACGGAACGGCAATTTCTGAATGCCGGATTTCCGGAATAGAGCAGACTTTTCAGATAGACTGCACACAGGGCGCAATGCCAATCATTCAGGTGCAGAATATCCGGATTCAGGCGGAGCGCAGAAATGGTCTGCATCGCCGCACGGGAGAAGAATATGAAACGTTCCGCATTGTCCGGATATTCCTGTCCGTTCCAATCATACAGCGTGGGACGGTCAAAGAAACGGTTGTATTCAATGAAACAGTAAGTCAATCCTTTTCTGATTTTTTTGATCCGGACAGCTGCCCATTTTGTTTCATTTCCGAGCGGGATATCCAACAGATTGTAGGAGGAATCGAATGTGAGATCCAGTTTTGCAAACTGCTGCGGATAGTACGGCATGATCACATAGAGATCATGTCCGCGTGCTGCAAGAGCCTCCGGCAATGCACCGGAAACATCTGCCAGACCGCCGGTTTTGGCAAAGGGGACAGCTTCACTTGTTACCCATACGATTTTCATATCCTGAACGAACCTTATCTTGAATTCCGGTTCATCTGATCCCGGACTTTTTCGAGCAAAGCGATCTCTTCGGGAGTCAGACTGTTGATGCCGTCCCGTGATAACTTATCCAGGATCCGGTCAACCTCATTCCGATCCGGGTAATTTCCCTGATTTCCACTGCGCGGAGCAGGACGTTCAAAACGGATCGTATTCGGTTTATTTTTCTGTCCGGTGAGTTGGGTCAGCATATCCCATTCCATATTTTTCCGGTCAAAAAGACGCATGAAGAGATAGGCTCCGAGGAAACCACCGATATCCAGCAACGCAAATGGTGTCATTCCGGAAAGAATCAGACTCAGCACCATGAAGACCAATGCCAGCGTACGGAGTTTGACGGGGAAGGGAATGAAGAGCATATACATTTGCAGATTCGGGGCGACAATGGCGCTTGCCATAATGATTCCGTTGACAGCTCCGCTTGCTCCGCAGATGGCTGCCGGAGTGTTCCAGTAAACCGCAGCCCACAACAGATTGGCAAAGATGCCGCTGAAAAGATAGATCGAAAGGATTTTTGTCGCACCCAGCCGGGGGGCAATGATCGATCCGAAAATATAAATTGCAAACATCTCAAAAAAGAGATTCCATGCACTGATATTGACCAACAGTGAACTGAGCGGTCTCCATAACTGCAAATCGCGGAGTCCCGGTGTTGACATGCACAACATCTGTGCCAGTTCTGATTTCCCTCCGCGTGTCAGCAAGTAAAAAAGCACTGTTACGCAGATGATCCCGAATAACATTTTCAGCCCGCTGTTGTTGCGGTCATTCCATGATGATCTGTCAAAAAAATTCATATTGCCCCGATCCTGATTTTGATTTTATTTTGTAACTCCGGTAATATACATCCGCAAACTACAATGTGCAACCCTTTTCCTCTGCTATTTTCAGAGAGTCTGCTTTTTATTCATTTATTCTTTTGATAATTTGATTTTCTGCATTATATTATAAGGAGAAATACATAACCGGAGGTTTTTTATGGAAGAATGGCTGAAACAATATCCGTTTGTCAAACGTAATTTATTTCTTCTGACTTTTCTTGCTGTCGGCGTGATTTATCTCACCGCCTTGCTTTCTCTGCCGCAAGATTCGATCTGGATCAGTGATGAAGGCAACAGGATCATGACTCTGCAATCTTATGTGGGCGAAAAATCCAAAGCATTGCCGGATCCTTTGACGGGAATCGAAAATGTCCCTGAGGGCGTGCGGGCTTATCCCAAACCTTATTTTGTGCAGCAGAATGGACAATGGCGTTCCGGGTATCAGTTGTTTTATCCTTATATTCTCTCTTATTTCTATGCGTTGGGCGATCGTGCTCTGACATGGGCTGTTCCGGTGATCGCCGGATTGCTGACCATCCTTTGTGCCGGATTTCTGGCGAAACGATTGTTGAAAAATGAATATCAGGCATCGCTGGTCATGCTGCTCTGTGCTTTCGGAACACCATTGTTTTTCTATTCCGGAACATTTCTGGAGACAACTTGCAGTTCATTTCTGGCGATAGCGTCGTTGTGTTGTTTCTTTGCTTCTCTGGATTCCGAACGGGAGTTGGGCGGGTTGTTTTTCAGCGGGATCCTTGCGGGGATTTCGGTGTTGTTCCGGGAGGAGAGTTTTATTTTCTGCGGCGCATTCGGGTTGTCGGTTCTGATCTGTTATTTTTCATGGAGACGTGTGATCGCATTGGCACTGGGCGGATTGCTGGTGACTCTGCCGTTGCTGGTGTGGAACTATCTTGATTCCGGTTCGATTTTCGGACTTCATTCGGTGATTTACAACAGTCTTCCGAATGCGGGGGGGAATCCTTTGCTGCGGAAATTGATTGATTACAGTGTATTCCTTGTGCTGTTGTGTCTGCCGTTTTTGAAACAGTTGAATCTTGTGATCCCGTTTGTGCTGGTTGGCGGAATTTTTGTATGCCTTCTTCCGAAATGGCGTGCAATCGCGGAGGGGATCGTGTACGGTTTTGTGATCCTCTGCTGCGCTGCAGGGATCTATTGCAACATTGCCACGGAACATGGAGGAGTCTTCATCTACCAATCCCTGCTGGATGCGCTGCCGCTCTTTGCATTGTGTCTTTTCAGTGTGATTTTCCTGTTGACGAATGCGCCGCGCGAATACCGTTTTCTGACACTTCTTTCGATGATTGCCGTGATCCTGCCGCCGATGTTTCTGAATCACAGTGCATTGGGGATGTTCTGGGGCGGACGTCATTTTCTGAATGTGATCCCGCTGTTGTGCATCCTGACTGTTTACCTGCTGCACACCTCTGCTGCTTTGACCCGAACCGCCCGTTATGCCGGTTGGATCCTTGTATTTCTTTCGGTCGCAGCCAGCATTGCAGGATACGGTGTGTTGAGTCACAAACGGAATTATTCCGCAGAATTTGTGCGTACAATTGCCTCATCCAACAGTAAAGTGGTTGTGACAGATATTTTCTGGATGCCGGAAGAATTGGGTTGGATCCATCGGGACAAATGTATTCTGCTGATGACAGCCCACAATTCCCCGGAACGGATCGGTGAATTGTTCAAAAAGAACGGGATCCGTGATTTTCAGTTGATCCTCTCCAAAAATTCCCGTGTGGTCTCCAACGAATCTTTGCAGAAAATGATGAAAGAATACCAGGTGATCCCCGGACCCCGTTTTTACAGTCCGATGCTGAGCTTTTTTGAAATCCAGATTTTCCGTGTCACCCGCTGAAAATAGACTCCAGATTCAGACTGTAACGGACAATAAACGGCTGAAAAAATAGGTGTGATCAGGGGGCAAAATACAAGACCCCTATGTTTTGAGATGCTGAAATCAGGTGATTTGAAAGATCGGAAAAACTACGGTCGGCTTGCTTCTGATCAGGGAGAAGAGAACATCATTTTTTTTACAAGTGATAAAATCAAAAAAATGAAAAAATCCGTGTTCCGGAAAATATTTTATTTTGGTTGCGGGGGGAGGAAAAGTTGACAGAGTTCGTCGAATCTGGCAAGGGTGGCAGAGCCGAATTTTTCCATGGAACGACGGATCTTTTGTAAGGATTTTTCCTGCATTTTACCGGATTTGGAAAAGAATTTATCCGCAAAACAAATCAATTTTTCTTCCGGCGTTTCCGGCAGAAAATCACGGCAGGGCAGGGGGAGAGATTGAAATTCGATCTCGTCGGCTGTCAGTCCCGCTCCGGTATGACGTTCGCAGATCCTTGCGTAGATTTCCAGATCAAGATGATTCTCTCTTGCGTACTCACGCAACATCCGGGCTCCGGTAAGACCATGGGTGATGTAATGTTCTGTCCCCGTACAATGGATCTCCGGGGCATGACAATGGCAGATCCCGATATCGTGCAACATTGCGCCGCAACTGACTACATCCGGATCCAGATCAAGAACAGCGCATTGCGGCGAGGAAAGAAGCTGTATGGCTTTCTCTTTGACTTGGGTACAGTGCAGAAGCAAGACCTGTCTCAACGGGGTGTCTTCCGGATAAAAATGAAAAATGATTTTTTCAGCATCTATCTTCATATATAAGGAATACCCGTTCAGGCTTCGGCAGGGACAGGTTCGGTGGTACAAATCTCCAACAGGGAAATGCAACGGTGTTCCGAGGCAATGACTTTGATTTTCAAACCTTCGTAATCAAAGGAATCACCGACTTCCGGGATCGTGTGGAAATGTTCCAGTACCCACCCGTTCAGAGAAACCATTTCGGAGTCGATTTTTACATGGAAGTAATCGCAGAAATCCGAGAGGTGGACAGCGGCATTGACGCGGTAGATATTATCGGAAATTTTTTGGAAATGTTCTTCCACATCATCATGTTCATCCCAGATATCGCCGACGAGTTCTTCCAGGATATCCTCCATCGTAACGATCCCGCATGTTCCTGCGAACTCATCCATGACAACTGCGACCTGCACCTGTTTTTTCTGGAGTTTGCGCATCAGAGAGCTGATTTTTTCATTTTCAAAAACAAAGATGACCGGTTTGAGAATATCTTTGATCGGTTTATCGGTGATCCCGATTCCGACATAAAAATTTTTCTGATGGATGACCCCGGCGATATGGTCGATATCTTCATCATAAATCAGGAGACGTGAGAATTTTGTTTCCTGGAATTTCATAGCGATCTCTTCTTTGCTGCAAGAGCTTGGGAGAGCTTCGAGTTTCACACGCGGAGTCAGGATGTCTTTTGCTTCGACTTCGGAAAACTCAATAGCGTTCCGCAAAAGTTCACCGTCGTTTTTATCAATGGATCCTTCCTGCTGGACTTCCTCCACAAACATGAGCAGTTCTTCCTGAGAGATTTTGTTATGACTTTGTAATTTCAGGAATTTAGAGAGAAATTTTTTCCATGATGAAAAGAGAGAACATATCGGTTTCAGGATCCAAATCAGCAGTTGCAGAAGCGGAGCCGAGAAGAGGGCGAAGCGTTCCGGACAATCTTTTGCGACACTTTTCGGAGAGATTTCGCCGAAGATCAGGACAACGATCGTGATGACCACCGTTGAAATGGTTGTGCCCAGATCATTCCCATAAAGCTGCACAAAGAGCATTGTTCCGATCGATGCCATGGCAATATTGACAATATTGTTTCCGATCAGAATGGTGGAGATCAGAAGATCGTACTGTTCGGAGAGTTTGAGAGCGAGAGAGGCTCTGCGGTTTCCTTTTTCCGCCAGTGTTTTGATCCGGGTTCTGTTCAACGATGAATATGCGGTTTCTGAAGCGGAGAAGTAGGCGGACATAGCGAGCAGAAAGGCCATGACTCCCATGTACGTCATTGTGGTGTTCGACATAGTAAATATAAAAACTCCCAAATTAGTGAAGGATTTTAAACAATATAATATATACATCGTTTTTCCGGAATTGCAAATGAAAGTCTGGTTATTTTTGGTGATAATGAAATAAAATTGCGTTTTTTTATGAAGAGTTGTTTTTCAGTGAATGAAAAAGTTTTGTTTGCAGGAAAAAATTTTTCCGGAAGAAGCCTTGAACTTTTCTGTTTTTGTAATACAGTATCTTCCGGAATCCAGTTGAAAAATAAAGGAAAGGAGTTGGATTTTTTATGGATAAACAGCGTTTACAGGCGTATGCCGAATTGATTGTGAAAAAAGGATTGAATCCGGACAAAGGGCAGGAAGTGATTCTGCTTGCGGGTTTGGATCAGCCTGAGTTTGTGCGTATGGTCGTGGAAGAATGTTACCGCAATGGTGTGTCCAAAGTCAATGTGGAATGGAAAGATATGCCGCTTGCCAAGCTGGATCAGCTTTATCAGAGTGAAGAGAAACTTTCCTCCATGGAAAACTGGGAGATCGAAAAATTGCGTTGGAGGAGTGAAACACTTCCCGCTCTGTTGTGGCTTGATTCTGATGATCCAGACGGGATGGATGGTGTGGATCAGGGGAAACGTGCCCGCGCTCAGATGGCAAAATTTCCGAAGATCAAACCGTTCCGGGATGCCATGGAAAATAAATATCAATGGTGTATCGCAGGGGTTCCCGGAAAAGCATGGGCGAAAAAAGTTTTTCCGGAACTTGCAGAAGAAATTGCGGAAGAAAAATTGTGGGAGGCGATCCTGGAAGCTGCCCGTGCAAACGGTGATCCGCTTGCCAACTGGGATGAACATAATGCCACGATCCACCGGCGTTGTCAGATCCTGAACGACTTGAAACTCAAATCACTTGTATATCATTCCGGCAATGGAACTGATTTCCGTGTGGGGTTGATCCCCGAAGGGATTTTTGCCGGGGCAAGTGAGAAAGATCTCAGCGGTCGTGTTTTCAATCCGAATATTCCCTCGGAAGAGATTTTCACTTCGCCGCAACGCGGTAAAGCCGAGGGCGTACTGGTTTCCTCCAAACCGCTTTCATGGCAGGGATCACTGATCGAAAATTTCTCCATTACGTTCAAAGATGGTAAAGCGGTCAGTGTTCAGGCTGAAAAAGGACAGGAGGCATTGGAAAAAATGATTGCCATGGATGAGGGAGCAGCGTATCTCGGAGAATGTGCTTTGATCGCTTATGATTCCCCGATCAATAATACAGGCGTGCTGTTCTATAATACATTGTTTGATGAAAATGCGTCCTGTCACATGGCACTCGGACGCGGATTCAGTAATTGTATTGCTGATTACAGTAAATATACGCAGGAGGAACTGCATGAGATGGGGATCAATGACAGTATGATCCATGTTGATTTTATGATCGGCTGTGCGGATCTGGATATTACCGGGCTCACGGAAGATGACCGTGAAGTGGCGATTTTCCGGAAAGGAGCATGGTGTATCTGATGGAGAAGATCCTGTTTGTCTGTCATGGCAATATCTGCCGCAGTCCCATGGCTGAATTTGTGATGAAAAAACTGGTGCAGATCGCAGGCGTGGAAGATCAGTTTGAGATTGCTTCTGCGGCGACCAGTATGGAAGAACTGGGCAATCCTGTGTATCCGCCTGCACGCCGTATCCTTGCAGATCACGGGATCAGTTGCGGAGGCAAACATGCCCGTCGTATGACTCCTGCGGATTATGATCATTATGATCTGCTGATCTGTATGGATCATCTGAATTTACACAATATGAAAAGGATCTGTGATGATCCGGAGGGGAAGTATCATCTGCTGTTGGATTATACTGAGCGTCCGGGGGAAGTGGCAGATCCCTGGTTCAGCGGCGATTTCAGAGAGACCTGGTGCGATATTTATGATGGCTGCCGGGGCTTGTTGAAAGAACTGAAAGGGATCGATGTTTCTCTTTGAGGGGAGATGAACCGATCATAATTTTTGATTGAAACGATCATTTTTTGTAAAAAACGATAGAATCGTTTGATTTTCTATTCTGGAGATAGTATTTTACTGTAAGGAACAACAGAGGTTTTTCATGGGGATCAAAGCAAGAAATCAGGAAAAGATCTTACGGATGCTCCGTTGTCATGGCTCGCTGAAGATCAGCAGTGTCATGAAAACATTGGCATTGTCCGAGGCATCTGTACGACGTTATTTTGCTGACATGGAGCGTGCCGGATTGATTTTCCGTTATCATGGCGGGATCCGTCTGATTGTTGAGAAGGGACAGAGCGGTTATCATTTCAATGATGCTGTATCAGCTTTTGCCTCATCCAAACATCAGATCGGAGTGAGAGCATCCCAATTGATCACGGAGCATGACCGTTTGTTTTTTGATTCCGGAACGACCGTGATGGAGTGCGGTTCTGCTTTGGCGGAACGGTCGGGAAGTGATCCTTTGAACGATCTGCGTATTGTGTCCAATTCATTGGCTTTTGCCTCCAATTTCACGCCGTTCTGTCCGGTGATCCTGACAGGCGGCATGATCCGTTCCGCGCGTCAGGATTTGTGCGGGACGGTGGCATTGGAAACGGTACGCCGCTATCATTTTACCAAAGCATTCATGGGTACGGATGCCATTTCGGAGCAGGGGGTCTTGAGCACCACTGACGAAGATACATCCAATCTTGCTGCTGCGGTATTGGAGCATAGCAATGAGACTTTTATTCTTGCGGACAGTTCCAAGTTGGGAAAAACCTCTTTTGTACCGTATGCGACGCTGCATGATTCCCGGATCACATTGATCACAGATCAACAGGCAGATCCACAGATCTTACAGAAATTCCAAGATGCCGGAGTGAAGATCATCATTGCCGGAGGTGAGTAAAAACGTTTCAATACAGGAAAGGAAAACAATGATCAGAAATCTTCAACTTTCACTGAAAGACATTGCCGGAGCAGAGTATATCGATAAAGTCTGTCGGGCAACGGCAAAGCTGACAGGCAGAGCGTATGCCGATCTTCTGGCGACAGCAGAACAGAAAATTGATTTTTATCCGGAAACACTGGTCAGCAAACTGGATTCTATGATCGACGGGATCGGGAAAGATTTTTCCGATCCTTTGCAGAAGAGTTCTGACGGTGCGGGGACCGCTGCATTCAATGGAGCCCTTCATCGTGAAAATGCTCCGCTTACCGGATTGGGTTTTTACCGGATCGGTGAAGATGGCAAACTGGCTGTTATCGGAAAAAGCGAACATTATCAGGCAAGTTGCGGGCATAATTTCCCCGGAGCTGAAATCCTTTCCAATGCGATTGAACTGGGCATTACCAATATCACTCATAACAACACCCGCGGACATCTCACCCGTCTGTTGGAACGGGAGCTTGTCCGTATTGCCAACGGTCTCAAACCCGGCGATGATGCTGCATTGGATGCCGTATTGCAGAGTAGTTCTCCGCATGTATTGAACCGGGTCATCAACCTGGAAACAGGCTCACTTGCCTGTGAAGCTGCGTTCAAGATGATGCTGGCAAGATTCTATAAATTACAGAGCCATTTTCCACCTCCGGTCTATTCCGGAAAGACACCTGTTTTCCTTGTGATGGCAGATTTGACAGGAGGAAAAGAAGCCAACTATCACGGTACAACTGTTATGACACAGATGTTGCGCGGGATGTGGCATGAAATGTATGATATGCTGGAAAAATGCGGGGCACTCAAATGTGTTGCAGTTCCGATCAATGATAAAGATGCGTTTGCAGAAACAGTTGCGGCATATGATCAGGGAAATTTCAAAGTCGCCGGCTTCCTTCATGAACTTGTATTGATGAATTACGGCGGGATCCGTCTGGATAATGATTATGTTTCATTCTGCCATAAATTGTGCGATGAACATGACATCCCTGTTTTTGTGGATGAGATCCAGAGCTGCATGTGGTCCAGCGAACTCTTCCTGTTCAAAGAATACAAATGCAAACCGGATTTTGTATCTGTCGGAAAAGGATTTCCGGGAGGCTTGTATCCTGCATCCAAAATTCTTACTACAGCCCGGATGGACAACCTTAACCAATTCGGTGCACTGGTCACAAACGGTCAGGAGGAACTTGCCAGTCTTGCATATCTGATCACGATCCGTTTTGCGGAATACAACAGTGATCATATCCGCGAAATGGGTGAACTCTGGCAGAAAAAACTGCATGAACTTGCGGCAAAACATTCTTCACTGGTCACCAAAGCAGAGGGGGATGGTTTCCTCGGAACTCTCTTCTTCTCTGATGCGGAAACTACAGTGGAATTCTGTAAGATCCTCAATCATCAGTACCATATCGACATCAGTGCCCAGACCTATAAAGCAAACTGTCCGCCTGCCGCCTTGACAAAATTTCCGCTGATTGCCACCGGAAAACTGTTGGAATTCACCGCCGATGCCATGGATAAGATCCTGACAGAAATGGAGCAGAGATCATGAGTACAACGATTGGTCTTGATTTAGGGACCGGAGCCATCAAAGGGGTCTGTTGGAACAGCGTAAAAGGAGTGCTTTCCACAATCAGTGAACGGGTCCGTTTCATTTATCCTGAACCCGGTTGGGCAGAGTTGGATCCGATGCAATATTTTCAGCAGGTCTTGGATATTATTGAACGTCTTGCTGAATCTTCGGAAGAAGAAATTGCGGGGATCTCCTTTGCTGCCGCTTCCGGCAATACACTTCTGTGTGATGTGGATGGGACACCCCGTACTCCGATCATCAGCTGGCTGGATAAACGTTTGAAAGACTGGCTTCCCCCGGAATCGTGGGCGGTTCGTCAGACGACCGGCTGGCCCCGGATCTCAACTTTTCCGTTGATGCATCTGGAATATTTCCGTCGTACTGATCCGGAATTGTTGAAGAATTCTGTGGTTGCCATGAACAATGATTTTCTGACCTGGCGGCTTTGCGGTAAACATCTGTTGGATTCTTCCAATGCGTCCCCGTTTTATCTGTGGGATCAGGTGAAAAATGATTATGTATCGTATCTGGAATATTACGGGATTTCTGCTTCTGCACTTCCTGAAATTGTTCCGCCCGGAACGGTTGCCGGCACATTGAAAGCGGAATTCCGGCATGGCAATCTGACAGCGAATACCCGAATCGTTACGGGTAGTTTTGATCATCCTGCCGGAGCTCGTGCACTTGAGGTCATCGAGCCGGGAAGTATGCTGTTGAGTTGCGGTACGAGCTGGGTCGGTTTTTATCCCTGTCGAACCCGTGAGGATGTTCCGCTGAAAGAACTTTGTGATTCATTTCAGTCCACCTCCGGCGGTTGTTGGGGGGCAATGTTCTCCATCGCGGAGGTCGGGGTTCAGATCGAAACGTTTATCTGTGAACGTTTTGGAAAGGAAAAGGACCGCTACGAAAAATTCAATGAAGAGGCATTAGCCGGAGACACTCCGTCGAGAGATTTGATGTGTTCGATCATAGCCCGTTTCAAGGAACGTTTTGATCAGCATCCGGGAGTTGACCGTGTTGTGATCAGCGGTGGTCCCTCTGAAGGGAAGGGGTGGCTTCAGCTGCTCCGGGAGAAATTGGGCGTGACCATTGAAGTTTCCCCGTATGTAAGTTATACCGGTGCCGTTGGTGCCGCACAAATAGCAGGAGGTTTTTGTAAATGATATTGATGAATGAAAACGATCATCGGATCTATCAGGAGGAGCTTGCTCCCCGTTTGCCCGCCCGCATCTTTGATGCTCATGTCCATGTGTTTGACAAAGATTTCTTTCCGCCCGGATTTGAGTTTGCCAAACTTTCCGTTTATAATAAATTCAATGGTGAATTTCCTGTGTCTCTGTGGCATGAACTGATGAAAGAACTTCTGCCGCAACAGGAGGTCTGGCTGAATTGTTTTTCCACACCCAATCTGAAACTGGATCGCAACCGGGTACCGGATCTCAAGGGTATAAATGGGTTCACCATGGTGGTCGTTTCTCCTGCCGATTCAGCGGAAGATGTCCGGAAACGTGTTGAAGCAACCGGTTCGATCGGGGTCAAACCGTATTTGAATTTTGCGGCAGATTTTTACGGAAAAAAATCCAATGATGTGGAAGTCTTTGATATGGTGACACCGGAACAGTTGGAGTATCTCAATGAAAAATCACTGGCTGTGACTTTTCATATTCCGCGTTCTGCGCGTTTTGCTGATCCTCTCAACCAGCGTCAGATGATCGCCCTCTGTGAAAAATATCCGAATATCAAGTTCATCTTTGCCCATATCGGCAGAGCCTACTTTATGAAGAATATCCGGGAAAGCAATCTCGCTGAGTTCGTGCAGTATCCCAATGCCTATTTCGATACAGCCATGCTCAACAATCCTGATATTCTGAAATACACTTATGATCATTTTCCCGCTGAACGGATCCTTTTCGGAACCGATGCTCCGATTGCCCTCCTCCGGGGTAAATCTGTGGAAATCAATAATCAGTATGCCTATCTGATGGGGGAAAATTATGCGATTGGCACATCCATTATCGACACCAGCGGTGTTGTGAAATTCACGACCTTTTTCTATGAACAGCTCCGTGCCATCATCGAAGCCACACCGGAAAAGGATCTGGAAAATGTATTGTTCAACAATTCACATAAACTCTTTACAGGAATCAAAGCATTATGAAAATCGGACTTCTTCCCCTCTATTTAGCTCTTTATGACAATATCCGTCCGCAGCTTTCTCAGGAAATCCGCACCTTTGCCGACAAAATCGAAAAGGCTCTGGAAGCGAAAGGCTGCGAAGTAGTACTCAGCCCCGCATGCCGTTTGAACAATGAATTTGCAGATGCTGTCAAATTATTTGAAGAATCCGGCTGTCAGGCTATTGCCACTCTGCATCTTGCCTATTCACCCTCTCTGGAAGCGATCGATGCTCTTGCCGCAACCAGTCTGCCGATCGTTGTGATCGACACCACACCGGATTATGAATTTGAGCTTCCGCTCCTGATGGCAAACCATGGGATCCACGGTGTTCAGGATCTTTGCAATCTTCTGCTGCGCCGCAAAAAACGATTTCTGATCTCAGCCGGACACTGGACTGAATCCGACTGTCTTGACCGTGTGATGCAGCAGTTGCAAAGTGCTCAAATGGCATACCGCATGACACATACCAGAGTCGGTAAAATCGGTGGTGATTTTAAAGGAATGGGCGATTTCCGGGTTCCGGATGGAACTTTCAATATGGAAATCGTCCATTACACCGAACAGCCGGAAGCGACCGAAGAAGAGGTCAATGCTGAAATCGCCGCAGATAAAGCCCGTTTCCTGTTCGATGAAAGTGTCAATATGGAAAATCACAGCCGCACAATCCGTGCGTCTCTGAAGATCCGCAAGTGGTTGGAAAAAGAAAATCTCCACTCATTCACCATTGCATTCCCCGGTATCACCCGTGCCGACGGTTGGGAAACAGTACCTTTCCTTGAATGTTCCAAAGCAATGGCGCGCGGGATCGGTTATGCCGGAGAAGGAGATACCCTTACCGCTGCTGCAACCCGTTGTCTGGCAGAGGTTTTTCCGGAAACATCCTTTACAGAAATGTTCTGTCCGGATTGGAAATTTAACCGGATCTTCACCAGTCACATGGGAGAAATCAATCCGGATATCTGTACGGAAAAACCTTTGCTCAGTGAACGAGCCTATAATTTCAGTGATACCGGCAATCCGGTTCTTGCCACCGGTTGTTTCAAAGCCGGCAAAGCCGTTCTGACGAATCTTGCTCCCGGACCGGATGGAAAGTTTACCTTGATCGCTGCGGAAGTGGAATATGAAACACCCACACCCGGCAGCTCAAAATCCAATACCGGCTGGTTCATTCCTGCCAATAAAGATATTGCCAAATTCCTGGAGGAATACAGCAAGGTCGGCGGGACACATCATCTGACTTGCAGCTATAATGCTTCTGTGGATGTGATTCGCGGGTGGGCGGCATTGATGAATTGGGATTTTGTCCAGATCTGCTGATAACAAATCTTTCCAAAAAACAGGAGGTATGTTCAGTGATCCTGCAAAAAGAGTGTGGAATCCTGTCATCCTCCTGCAATGTTTCCTGAGAAAATTAAAGAAAAACGAATTTTTTTTTGATTTTCAACTTGTAATTTTATCAAAGTCCGGTATATTACATAGCATCATCAAAAATGATATCGGGTGTATAGCTCAGTTGGTTAGAGCGTCACGTTGACATCGTGAAGGTCATAGGTTCGAATCCTATTATACCCACCATTTTTTATTTGTTTATTTGGGTGTATAGCTCAGTTGGTTAGAGCGTCACGTTGACATCGTGAAGGTCATAGGTTCGAATCCTATTATACCCACCATTTTTTTGCCTCTTTTCAAAGG
>JAGCNI010000021.1 GCA_017646015.1 Lentisphaeria bacterium | reverse complement strand
GGAATGCTGCTTCCTGCCCTGAACCAGGCAAGAGAACGTGCAAGAACCATTTCCTGTGTCAATAACCTGAAAACAATCACTTTGGCTCACAGTCAGTATGTCAATGACTACAAAGATTGGATCATTGTCAGTTATGTGGCAGGCAGTCCGACCTATTCATGGGTAGGCGTCATGGTTCAAGGCGGATACGGTCCGACCTGGGTTCCTGATTATTGCAAAGGAACTTTCAAATGTCCTTCCGAGTCACACAATAACAATCAGGGTGATTATATTGTCAATGCTTATGCCAGCGGTATTTCCGGGTGGGGAATGACTTATCCTGCCAAGAAGATCACCGCTGTAACTGAACCGACCGCTGCGGTTTTTGCTGCGGATGGCGGTTGTGCCAACAATTTCAATCAGATTCCTTATTATGCGGCATTCCGTCATGGCAGAAAAGATCCCCGTCCGCGTCCATTCACAACAATGGCAACCGCAGAAGTTCTCGGATATGCCAACTGGGGATATTTTGACGGTCACGTTGAAACTCAAAACCGCAGATATTGGGATGCCAAACCCAATAGAGTTTTCACCAAACCGAACGGAACCCCTGCCGCATACCTAATTAAGCATAATGCTTTTGTGTACGGCTTGAATCCTCTGGCTGGTGTGGCATTCTGATCATTTAATAACATTTTCAGGAGTATTCATGAAAAGATTTCTCATTTTAACAACTCTTTGCAGTATGATTTTCTGTTACGGTGCTGATGATCCGAAGATCGTGACCAGAACGGATTATGATATTTCCCCGTTCTGGCAGCCGAAAGTGATCCAGGGAAAAGATTTCTGGCGTATTCTCTGTGCAAGATTCAGCAATCAGGGGCGTTATTGGCAGGGAATGATCCTGCCGGGTGTGTTCCGTCCGCTGGATTCTGAAGTGGAGTCCATCCGGAATTTTTCCAAATATCCCGCGTTTGCAAACAGCGGGATGTCTGTTGAACCGGCATTTCAGATCCCTCAGTTTGACAATATGAAGGATTACAACACCGGAAAAGTCTTTACCGTGCAGAATATCCTCGGAAAAGAAGAACACCTGAGTGCGGATGCTCCGTTCAAACGTTCTCAGCCGATGCTGATCCGTGACTGGGCACCCCGTCCGTTCCCGTTCAAATTGACTGCGGCAACTTATAAATATGATAAAGCAGAAGAGGAAGCATGGCTTAAAAAACATCCCAATTTTCTTACATTTGATATGGGTGAATGGGATAACGAATACATCAATCTTGCTTTTTATCTGGATATTTACAGCAAGTTGAAAAAGATTGATGCTGCCACTGCCCAGACTATTCAGAAGGATTTTCCGAAGGCTGCAACCAAAGATCAGTTTGTTGCCCGTATGAAAAAGGCTTTTGAACGTAAATCTTCGCTTTATTTCGGAGATCCCTCCCGTCTTTCCTTTATGCACGCAGGTTGGAACGTGGGACATCTTGCCGCCTATTGGGGAGCAGGGATGATCACCCTCGAAACATCCAACTCCGGCGGAGGGGATACCTATTACCGCTGGCAGGTCGGAATGAGTTTTGCCCGTGGTGCCGCCCGTCAGTATTCCATTCCCTGGATGTGGTACATCGCCAGCTGTATCAATGGTTATACCGCTGCCGGGAAATGGGTGTCCAGCTATGAACCGGGATTTGATTCCAACAACGGAGTCGGACCATCCTGGCTCAAACGTTGTTTCTATCTGGCTTATTTCTCTGGTGCCAACCTGATGGAACTGGAACACTGGTATCTGAAAGTCCTTGCTGTTGATAAGGAAAAACCCAAGAATTATAAATTGTCCCGTATCGGAAAGCACTATGTGGAATTCAGTGAATTTGCCAGTGCCAATCCTGACCGGGGGGTCGCCTATACTCCGATCGCTCTTCTGACTCCGTTCAATCAGGGCTATCCTCAGTGGGGCGGCAATGGATTTTCCAGTGCAAAACCCTATACCAGAAATGACTTTGCTCTGGATGCTTTCTGGGCGACCATTGTTCCTGCCTATGACCGTGATCCGGCATTGCGCCGTGGTGAACAGGGCGCACTCTTCAACTCTCCCTATGGAGATCTGTTTGATGTTATCATCCCCGATGCACCTGAACACAGAAATCTTGCAGAGGTGTTGAGCGGTTATAAAGCTGCGATCATCACAGGTGATATCAAAGTTACTCCTGAATTGACCAATATCCTTCTGGATTATGTCAAAAACGGCGGAACTCTTCTGTTGCATGTCGGTCAGCTCAACTCTGTGATCCCTGCCAAAACAGCAGGTTTGCATGTGACCCCCTCTTATGTCAGAGAGGAAAATCATATTTTCCGCAGATGTTATCTGGACGGTGCAACTGCTTTGAAGAAAAATAAAGACAATGTGCCGCTGCTGACACTCAAACGTCTCGGCAAAGGTTCTGTTGTTGTGGCCTGTGCTGATTCATGGGTTCCCAATATGAATGCCAAGTCGATCAGCGAAACCCGTCGCGGCATTCTGAAGTTCCCCTACATTCAGGATGTTTTGACCCGCTTGACTGCTCAGACAATTCCTTTCAAGGTCAAAGGGGATATCCAGTACGGTTTGAACAAGACCAAAGACGGCTGGATCGTTTATCTGATCAACAACAGAGGTGTTACCAAGATGGCGGATACTGCTGAAAAAGTGGATCCTGCTGCGGTGGCGGATGTTACAGTCAGCTGGGATTCTCTCCTGCTCGGAAAATGCACTGAACTGCGTACCGCAAAAGAGGTCGCGATCAGCAATAATGCTGTTCAGGTAAAAGTGCTCCCCGGCGACGTGACCGTACTCCGATTCAAAAACAAATAAATATTTTACAACTCCTGCAGCTTTCAGAACTGCGGGAGTTGTTCAACGAAAGTTCTACGAAATATGAATATTGAAAAATTGTATGACGGCTGGATCAAAACAGAAGAGACTCCTACGTATCATGGATGGCCTTCCATGATTTGCACAAAAGAGGGTGAATTGCTGGTCGTCTGTTCCGGAAACAGAGTGTCCCATGTCTGCCCTTATGGACGGGTTTTTCTGTATCGTTCTTCTGATTATGGCAAAACTTGGAGCAAGCCGCAATATCTGACGAACGGTCCGTTGGATGACCGTGATGCCGGGATCATTGTGGATTCAGATGGTTCTCTGCTGATGAACTATTTTACCAGCATCGCTTTTTCAGAACATGAGCTGTATCTTTATCCGGATGTCAAACCTTTAGCAAAAACATGGGCTCATATTGAAGAAAAGATCACGCTTGCAGAGCTGAAACGTGAACATGGATTTTTCATGAAACGCGGTTCTGCCGATGGGAAAGTGTGGTCAGATAAATTCCGTGTCCCTGTCAACAATGTTCATGGTCCGATTTTGTTGAATGACGGATCTCTGCTTTGGGTCGGAAAAGAATTGGACCCGCAGTTCTCTTCTGAATCCCGGATGGGGGATTTCATGATTTGTGCAAGATCCACTGATCATGGTGATACCTGGGAAACCATTTCAAAGATTCCTGTTCCGCAGAATCAGGATATGAGAAAATGCTGTGAAGTTCATCAGGTTCAGGCATCAGACGGTACGATCATCGCTCAGATCCGGAATCATAACACGGAAGAAACCGCTGGTGATCCCTGTACCTGGCAGACTGAATCTTCCGACGGCGGTGTTTCATGGACTACGCCGCATCTCGTGACATACGGATTTCCCCCTCACTTGCTGAAACTTTCCGACGGCCGTCTGCTGATGTCATATTCCTATCGCAAAGAACCGTATGGAAACCGTGTAAGATTCAGTGATGACAATGGGAAAAGCTGGTCTGAAGAAGTGATCCTGTCGGATGATGGTGAAAGTTGGGATCTCGGTTATCCCTCCACAGCAGAATTGCCGGACGGCAGTTTGATTACCCTGTGGTATGAAAACCGGAACAAACTTGCCCAGCTCCGTTATGTTTGCTGGAAAACCGTTTGAAAACAGGATTTTGAAAAATGATTTTTGAAAACAGAAAGATCTGCATTGAATTCGGCAGAAATGGTGGAGGATTCCCCACTCGTATTGCATTGAAATATCCGCATGAAAAGATTTCTTTTCTTGAAAATGAAACTCCCTTTCTGAAAATCGGAACTGCGGATGGACGTACAATGCAACCCGTTTTGGATAAAAATATCATCCCATTTCAAACACAAGACGGAGATCGTTGCCGGATTCAATTCGACCGTCTCTGTTTTCAAGATCAGAACGGGGAGACAGTCAAGGATTTTTATCTGACCCTGCGCTATGAAATATACGACGATGGCACGGTATTTGTCCAGACTCATTTTATCGCAGAACGTTTCCCCGATCCGGTGACGGTCAATATGTTCAAACTGACCGTTCCTCTGGATTTCAGCGCATATTCCAATATCCATACTCCATTCGGAATGGATGCCGGAATGACCAGTGCCATTGCTGATACCGATGGAAATATCCAGCGTTTTCAGGGGATCAAACCGGTTTGCAACTGGAATTGTAAGAGTGCTGCCGGAAACGGGGGGTATTTTGAACTCTTCATGGAGGATGCCCCGGCATTGGATCAGGGAATGGAAAACCGCAGTACCGAAATCATCAGTGACGGCAAGAGACGGACTGTTTCCTGGAATTTCCAAACGAAAGAAGCCTCCATGTATCACCGGAATGTGTGGGAATCTTTGCTGCAATGGGGATGGATTTTCACACCCCCACCGTCAGAACGGAGAAATCCTCCTTTCCGCATGTATCACTGGATCGATGCTTTTGAAGACCGGATCCCTTCTGACAGACAACTGGAGCTGATGAAACAGGCTGGTGCGGATATGATCATCCTGCATGAAGTCTGGCGTTCGGATGTTTCCGGGATCGCTTTCCCGTATGATCGCAAAAGACTGGAACATTTTATCAGTGAAGCGCATCGTCTGAACCTGCGGGTGGTTCTTTATATCCGCGGGGTCGATGAACTTTCCACGGTGGAAGACTGCTGTGACTGGTTCCGTGATTTCCTCCGGAAAGATTACGACGGGGTCTATGCGGATTTCGGTGGTGCTCTCAATGTCAGCAAACCGCCATGCCGCTTCAAAAGACATTATCTTGTTTACCGGAAAATCCGTGAAACGATCGGAAGATACGGTCTGTTTTTTGCCCACTCCGGAGCTCTCTCTTCAGCAGTCGGACTGACTTCTGAACTGATCGACGGATACACTTCCGGAGAAGGAGAGATGGGCAGTTTAAGCAAAAGCCGTTTCATGCATGAATCTCTGAGCGGCGCGTACGTTACGACCGGAAGTTTCTGGACTGCTGCGTTTCCTCATTACGGCAGCGCGCACATGATCCCTTTCATGGCTTTGACCGGACAATATCCGCATACGCCGCTGGGAATTCAACATCAGTCATCTTCTCTGGCTCATCCGAAAGTGCCGGGTTTGAATGATGTCTATCTTCGTCCGCTCTGGAAATTCTATGAGTTGATGCATGATTCATGCGATCTGAAAATATTCAATGATTACAACGGCAACCGTGCTGTCAATGTGCCGCCGGAATGTGGACATTCCATGCTTTATGATGAAAAGAATTTCCGGGCACTGCTGATTCTGGGAAATTTCTCTGATTCTGTGCAGAAGGTCGATTTTGATCTTGATTTGGAAAAACTCGGGATCCGGATCAATGGTGAGGCTTGGCTGCTCTATCCGGATGAAACAACTCCGGGCATTCCCAAAAAACTGACAGATTTGACTCATTTCAGTGGAGTGATCCAGCCCAAATCATGCTGTGCACTCTTTTTCGGAACACCGGAGGTCATAGAACAGTACAGCCAGAGTTATCCGGCACGATCACCGGAGGCAATGGCTCATTTGCAGCTGGTTGAAAAACAACGTCTGCTGCGGGAGCCGCATCATGATCCGGAGAAAAAACTTTACTGTAAAGTGATCCTGCCGATCGCACAGACTCCGTGTATCTGTATGACCGCTTTCTATCAGACAGAACATGAGATCGGTTATCTGGATGAACAGGGGGATTTTCATCGTAAGGGCTACATCACTTTGAATGGTATTCAACAGGAGAGACCGACCGAAGCAGAATGGCTCTGGGCGGGTGATGTTTCTCCGTGGTTTGAGCTGAATTCTCTGTTTGAACAGAGCGGCAGAATACAGGTGGCTGTAAAGAGTTACTGCCCTGGTGTCGGTGGCTGCTATTTCCATTCATTTGTCGAAGTTCTGCTTGCTGGTGAACCCTCGGAAGAGAATGCAGAAAAAATTATTTTCGTGAATGAAATCGAGCCGGACAGATCGGCATTGACTTTCAATATCCAACTGAAGTGATTGATTGTTATGAGATCATTATTTATTTTTGCGTTGCTGTTTTCTGTTTTTCTGTATGGTGCGGAAAAGAAAATCACCACTTTGTCTCTGGAGATCAAAACCGCAGACAAAAAGCTGGATCATCTTTTGAATGAAGAAATTTCATTTATCTGTACTGTCCGGAATGATAAACAGACTTCAAAAGAGGAATGTCTGCTTGTGTGGGAACGCAATGGTGATGACGGGAAAAAATTTTCCGGGAAAACACTTGTTTCTCCGGAAAAAGCGGCAGTTCTGAAAACTTCACTTGATACACCGGGATTTGTACGGATCCATGCTTATCTGACCGATAAGGACGGCAATCAGTTGTATCATCAGGTCAAAGGCAAAAAGGTGCCGGTTGTTTTTGATGCGGGTGCTGCCGTTGCGATGAAAGAGATCAAACCAGCTTTGGCAGAGCCTGTTGATTTTGATGAATTCTGGAACAGACAGAAAAAATATCTGTATGCCATTCCGATGGAGCCTGAGTTGAAAGAGTTGCCTTGCAAGGATGGAAAAGTCCGGATTTATGCGGTGAAACTCCGTTGTGCCGGGCCCCGTCCTGCCACTGGATATCTGACTGTTCCCCGCAATGCGAAAGCCAAAACCTTGAAAGCCCAGGTCCTTTTTTACGGATATGGCCTTGCCATGCCCTCTGTCCCGGTAACTGGTCCTGCCTCTCATATCGTTTTTACCTTGAATACCCATGGATATGATTTGGGAAAACCCGCCTCTTATTATCATGATTTCTACAAGAAGCTGAATACCGGGAAATACAGTTATGCTCTTGATCCGGAACAGAATAAAAATCCGGAAAGTGCTTATTTTTACGGGATGGTCATGCGTGTTCTCAGAACTTTGCAATTTCTGAAAACTTTACCGGAATGGGATGGGAAAAATCTGATTGCCACCGGAGGCAGTCAGGGCGGTTTGCAGGCGATATGGGCAGGCGGTCTTGATCCGGATGTGACCGCAGTGCAGGCAGGTATGCCCTGGTGTTGTGATATCGGAGGAGACCGTACTGTGCGTATGAAAAGCACGATGCGCCCTGCTTATACCGCTGCGTTGGGATATTATGATGCCGCATATCATGCAAAACGTTTCAGGAAAGATTCGGTCACAACAGTTCTTTCTGCCGGGCTGGGGGATGATCTCTGTCCGCCGTCCGGCATTGCTGCTTTCTACAATTTGTGCAATTCCAATCAGAAATCCATTTTGTGGATCCAGGGGGCAACTCATTTTATGGTTCCTCAGAAAACGGATCGTTTTTCTCTGAAACAATAACGGCTTGAGTTATGGAGCGGCATCTTTCTTTTTCTTCATTTCCCGGAAGAGTTTTTTGGTGCGGGGATAGTGAAGAATCACAAGACAGGGGATGCAGCAGAACCGCAGAATGATCAGAATGATCTGCTGCAACCGGGGGAAAAATGTCAGATCGGAACCGGTGATCACTGTGCTGAAAACAGGGATCCCGGCGATCAGAGAGAACCAGAGATAACAGAGCAGGTATATTCTTGCAAAACGGGAATACTGAGTCAATGCGAAAGCCGCCGCAAGATTCAGCAGATCAAAATAGGGGATCATGAAACTGTGATGATCCAGAAAGAACCCGATAACGGCAAGGATCAAATTGAAAAGACTGGTTGTCCCGATGAAATATGCAGTGTATTTCACGGGGACATCCCATTTATTTTGAACTGTATTCTGCTGCAATTCCGATTCAGACTGCATGATTGATTCTTACATCCATTCTGTAATTGCATCCACCGTGAATTTCGGCACATGCAAAGTATCATTGTCATCCAGATAATAAGCTGGATTTCCGTCAGCATCGATATCTTCCGTGACCGGATTTTCTGCCGGATATCCGACTGCGATCAGGTAAATGATTTTTGCGGGATCTTTGAGATTCAGCAGTTCAGCGACTTTTTCCGGCTTGAACGATCCCAGCCAACAGCATCCGATCCCGCGTTCCCATGCGGCGAACTGGATACTTTGAACGGCTGCCCCTGCATCGGCATAAATATGTTTTCCGGAAGTATCTTCTGCCAGCATGACCAGGAATGCGGCGGGAGCAGTTTTATTGATTTCCGGATTTCTGCGGGGAGTGACAAGTCCCGCGTAAGCGGTATGGGGCAGGATCGCATCTACCAATTCTTTTGTTTGAACCACGATATAACGCAAACGTTGTTTATTGGAAGCGCATGAAGCCTGCCGTGCCGCTTCCAGCATGGCGTTGAAATCTTCTCTTGCGAGAGGCTGCTGTTTGAAAAAACGGATCGTTCTGCGTTTCAGGATTTCTTTGAATTCCATGATCACACCTCGCCTGTCATCAGTTGGATCAATGTCTGCGGGGCACGGACGGGACGTCCTTCGCGGTTGATACATGCGTGGACGGTATATCCTTCCGCCAGAAGTTTTCCTCTGCAATGGATCTCACATTCGATTTTGACCCGGACACCTTTACACTCAGCGATCCGTCCGGTGATTTCCAACACATCTTCAAAGTGTGCGGAGGCTTTGTAACGGCATACAGCTTCAATAACGGGGAGGGCATAGCCATGTTCTTCCATCTGCTGATAACTTTCTCCGGCGGCGATCATCATTTCGGTCCGGAGCATTTCAAAATATTTCAGGTAGTTGGCATAATAGACCACCCCCATCTGATCGGTATCGGCATAGGGAACACGGTATTTCAATACTGTATTCCGGCTCAGAAGGATGTCCCGTTTTTTGACTTGTTTCAGAATTACGTCAATAGTCTGTTCCAGATCCAGCTCACTGTTATCCAGAAAGAGAGCATCCGGAGCCTGTTTCAAAGGAGCTGTTGTGCGGTTGCGATCCTGTTCATCCCGTGCTGCGATATCTGCCGCAACTCTGGCGAGTGTTTCAGGATCAACGGCTCCACCATTCTGTTTCAAACGGCGTTCCGCCCGGACTTCGGGGGAGGCTGTCAGGAAAAATTTATATTTTGCATTGGGGAAAATACAGGTTCCGATATCTCTTCCCTCCATGACGATTTTTGTTTCTCCTGCCATGGAACGCTGTGTATCAAGAAGCCAGCTGCGGACTTCCGGAATCGTTGCGATTGCCGAGGCTCCGGCAGATACAGGATCGGTATGAAGTTGCCCGCCGGGACGGACTCCGTCTATTTCGATTTCAAAAAGTCCGCTTTCTTTATTGACAACACAGGCGAGTTTGGTTGTGGACAGAAAAGCGGAGATATCTTCAGAAGAGAGAGAGGTGATTTCTCTGGAGCTGTTGATCAGTTTCCATGCAAGAGCCCGGTACATGGCTCCGGTATTGATATATGGAATATGAAGACGTTCTGCAAGAGTCCGTGCCACAGTACTTTTTCCGGATGCGGCAGGACCGTCTATAGCGATCACATTGGCGTATGAATCAGACATTTTTTGTTCCTTTTGAGTTAAATATCGTTGTAGAGCCCCGTTCTTTACTGCATGCTCATGGCATGAGGCTGGAAAAAGGGTTCTCTTGGCATGACCGTCGGTGTATCCAGCGGTTCTTTGGTATCGACCAGTCCCCAACGCCTGGAGATCGGCCAGAAGATCGCAACTGCCAGACCCACCATGTTCCTGCGGGGAATAAATCCCCAGTTTCTGCCGTCCAGACTGAAATTGGTGTTATCGCCGAGCGCAAAGAAATGTCCTTCCGGAACTGTCAGTTCTCCGCCCATTCCGAGCAATCCATCGGCACGATGTCCCTGATAGCCGCCTTTGAATGAATAGATTTTCCGGAAAGCCGGAGAAAATTCACATGCGTTACGGAATTCTTTTTCACCTTTGGGACGGATCATCAGGATATTTTCTGAGATCTGCAAAGTATCACCGGGCAGCCCCACCAGACGTTTGATGTAATAATGACCTCCGAGCGGTTGCGTTGGAGAGGAGATATTTTCGGTGTTGAAAACGATCACATCCCCGCGTTTGAATTTTCTGAAATGGGGAGTAAGACGTTCCACAAGCACATGATCTCCGGTTGAAAGCCAGCCATCACAAAATGTTTCGCCCGCCTGATAATCAGGAGTTGTTTTTTTCAGATAGCGGAGGATCTGCTGAAAGAGATCACCCGGCAGAGTATAGGTTTCATTGCCGATCCGGAAAACAGATTCCACGGAAAAGAGATTTTTTTTCTGCATTCTGTAATCCATGGAAACCTCGCCATCCGCGCGGACTTTTAATTTTGCTTCCGCTGCCTGCAAAGGCATCATTGCCCGTGTGACAGGGCCCATAAAAGGTTTGGAGGCTTCCCGGTCAACATAATGAATTCCGAATAAAGTCGGCTGCATACTGCTGGTCGGGATCCGGAACGGCTGCAGATAAAGAGCCCGGATCCCTCCGGCAACAGTGCATGCTACGATCAGAACATCCAGGAACCCATACATTCTGCGGGCAAATCCTTTTTGCGGAATGATCTGTCCGATTCGGCTGTCTGCGGAATCCAATAATGCTTGAACTTCTTCCTGCGGCATATTTCCCTTGAGTGTTGAGAGAGAGCTTTTGAGTTCATTCAGTGTTTTTTTCTCTTTATCCTGCAGGATATCGTCATCTGATGCCAAAACAAAATTCAGGTATTTTTTCAATTCCTGAATCCGTTTTTTCAGTTTTCTTTTTTTCCAGAAATCACCAATCATGAAAACCCCGTTTTTTTTATTGTTTTATTCAGGATTTCTTCCGGATCGGGAGCCATGCAAGGACTTCCTTGATCAGGGTGTCCCAATATTCCCAGCTGTGGCTGCCGGGATAATCTTTGCCGGCATGCGGGATCCCGAAAGAGTCAAGATGTTCTCTGAAGCGGACCGTGTCCTGATAGAGAGCATCTTCTGTTCCGCAAGAGAGGAAGAGTTCCGGAATGGCGGCATTTTCTTTTTTCCGTCTGTTACATTCCGCCCAGAGATCATTTTCAGAACCGTGAAATTTGGAAAGATCACCGAAAATATTGCAGAATTCCGGTTCGTTCTTCGGCATGAATTTCAGGAGAAACAAAGGATCCAGAGCACCGGAAAGGGAGGCTGCCGCAGCAAAGCGGTCCGGACAGCGTAATGCCAATTTCAAAGCTCCGTATCCGCCCATGGACAATCCGGCGGCAAAGGTATCTTCGCGTTTGGAAGAGATCTTGAAAAACTCTTTCATTCTGGCGGGCAGTTCTTCGCTGATATATGTCCAGTATTTGCCGCCATGAGCCATATCTGTATAATAACTTCTTCCTCCGCAGGGCATTACTACTGCGATTCCATAAGTGGCCGCATAGCGTTCGATCGAGGTGCGGCGCATCCAGATCGTATGGTCATCAGAGAGTCCGTGGAGCAGATAAAGAACAGGGAATTCTTTCCCGGAGGAAACATTCTGCATTCCGATCTGGGTAAAGGTCTGTTGCGGAAGAACAACATTGACACTCACTGCGATCCCGAGAGTTTCTGAGAAAAAATTACATTCAAAAAAAGCCATTTTCAATTCACTTTCTATAATTATATCAGATTATATGATTTCAAATGCGCCGCCGCGCCATTCTTTTTCCTGAGAACTGAAGAGTTCCCGACAGCGTCCGGAGGCTTCAAAGACACCTTTGACTGTTTCATATTCTGCATCCAGAATTCCGGCGAGCACCAGATATGTTCCCTTGTGACAGAATGAAAGCAGCTTATCGCGTCCTGCCATCAGGGCTGAGGAGAGAATATTGGCTGCCACAATGTCATACGTTACCGTTGAGTTGTAATCGGTCAGGGATGCTGCCTGAAAGACGATCGCATCTTCATCGATACCATTCTTTTCTGCGTTTTCATAGGCGACCGGGATCGTATCCGGATCGATATCAAAGGCATCCACACGGGTACAGCCCAGACGTTCCGCTGCAATCGCGAGGATCCCGGAACCGGAACCTGCATCCAGCATACTGATTTGATCTTTTCCTTCTGCTTTCAACTGCAGAATGAATTTATCCAGAGAGCCCAGACAGAATTTTGTGGTGGCATGCTGCCCTGTTCCGAAACTCATTCCCGGATCGAGAGTGATCAGAAGCTGTCCGGGTTTTGTTTCAAATTTTTCCCACGAAGGCGCAAATGCCAGACGGTCTGAGATCACGATCGGTTTGAAATGCAATTTCCAGACTTCTGCCCAATCTTCTCTTTTGAGTGTGGCATAGGTGAAATCTTCAAGAATACAGCCGTAGGAGGCAAATTCCTCAGCCTTTTCTTCCAGTTGTTTCATTGCTTCACGACAGGCGGCTTCATCCTGAAAATAGAGTGTGTGACGTGTCACTTTTGTTTCTTCATCTTTCCAGGAACTGATATCATTCCAAAATGCAGAAAGAAGTTCAGGAGTCACATCCGGCAACTCTGAACGGTCTGTCATTGTGCAGCAATAAAGAATATCATTCATCATTCTGATCCTAATATTTTATTTACAGCTCCGGATTTCTTTTACCGTTCATGGCTCCGACTGAACCTGAACAGTATTCTTCCTGCTGTATTGTTTCTATGATTTGTAGATAAGAATACATGATTTTTGAAAAAAATCAAGAAAAAAAGCAAAAATTTCACTTATTTGACTTGTTTTTTTCATTTTGTCATGTATATTGATACTCATTCAAACAAGGCGTGGTGCTCGAATGGCTAAGGGAGCGGTTTGCAAAACCGTGTCGTGTGGGTTCAATTCCCACCCACGCCTCCATTTTTTTGCCCTGATTCCTGACTTTTGATCATTCCTTCCTCTGAATAAGCGGAATTTTTTTGTTTTTTCAGCATAGCCTATCAAACAATGCATCAATTCTGGATTTTCAGACTGTAAAAAGCAAGTCATGGATTTTCCTGCAATGATCGCATTCCGTCCGGAGTGTGGAAAAGGATATTTCAAACAACGTTCAACAATAAAAAAACGGATACAGCCTTTTGAAAAACTGTATCCGTCTGAGTGTTTGAGATGATTTTTATTATCTGTGTCCACAGCGATCGGGACAATCTGCTGTTCTACCGCGACAAATTTTTTTGGGAGCCTGATGTTTCTTCTGCACCTTCACCTGTTTGTGTTTGGGAGGACGTCCATGATGTTTGTCATGGTGACAGCATGAAACTGCAGTCAGAGCCAGGGCTGCAACCATTGCGAGGACCAGTATTTTTTTCATCAATCAATCCTTTATTTTATGCTTCGACGCGGGAAACCCCTGTACCTGCAACGATTTCGCCGCAGGTGAAAGCATCAAATCCTGCTTCACGGCAGAGTTTCAGGGTCTGAGCTTCATCCGCTTTCGGGACGAACAGGACCATACCGACACCCATGTTGAAGACGCGGTATGCTTCGGAATCTTCGATGTTTCCGGCTTCCACCATCAGTTTGAAGATCGGAGGAGCATTTTTGATTGTGGATTTGCTGAAGACTGCATCCACATTTTTCGGGAGGATACGGGGGACGTTATCATAGAGCCCGCCGCCAGTGATGTGTGCGATACCATCCAGAGAAACAGCGGATTCCATCAATGCTTTGACCGCTTTCCAATAGCAGGTGTGCGGTTTGAGCAGGGCTTCACCGACAGACTCGCCGTTCAATTCCGGCAATGTGGTATTGACATCATAGTTGCAGATGGAGAAGAGAACCCGTCTTGCCAGACTGAACCCGTTGGTGTGGAGCCCGTTGGAGGGGAGAGCCACAGCCACATGTCCCGGAGCGATCTTTTCGCCGGTGATGATCTTATCTCTGTCCACCATACCGGTGATCACACCGACCAGGTCAAAATCATTTCCATACATCCCCGGCATTTCAGCGGTTTCTCCGCCGAGCAGGGCACAATTTGCGGCACGGCAGGCATCAGCGATTCCGCCGAGAACCTGTTCATACAGCGGACTGCGGAGTTTTCCGATTCCGATGTAGTCGAGGAAATAGACCGGTTCAGCACCCTGAACAGCGATATCATTGATGCAGTGGTTGACAATGTCATGTCCGACAGTATCATATTTTTCCATCATGGCGGCGACCATCAATTTGGTTCCGACACCGTCGATACTGGAAACCATGACCGGATTTTTATATTTGGTGAGGTCGATCTGGAAAAGACCGCCGAATCCGCCGATGGGGGCGAGCATTTCAGGACGTCTTGCAGATGCCAGTTTGGGTTTGATACTTTTCAGCAGATTGGTGGCGAGGTCAATATCCACGCCTGCGTTTTTGTACGTTGCACGAGAATCGCTCATGTTGTGTGTCTCCGTCTTATCTTGATCAATTTTAAGTTGTTTTCTGATAATATACTATATCACAGTTTTCTGAAACTTCAATCCCCGGTTTCTGATTTGCTTTCAGATTGTTTGGATCCTGAGCGCATGACCAGCTTTTGAATAAGAAGGTATGCCACGACAAAAACTGCCAGAAACAGGAGGATCCAGATGAAATGTTCTGAAATCATTTTCTTTCCTTTTTCGACCATTTCAACAGGAGTCATATTCCCGGTGAGATGTCCGAAATACCAGCCGATCAAAGCAAGAATAACAGTCCAGATCCCTGCCCCCAGTGCGGTAAAGAAGGAAAATCTTCCCAAAGACATCCGTGCCAATCCTGCCGGAATGGAAATCAACTGGCGGATCGCAGGGAGCAGACGGCAGACAAATGTTGCCAGATCGCCATATTTTCTGAAAATCTCTTCCGCACGGTCAAGATGCTGTTCGGAAAGGAAAAAATATTTACCGTATTTATGAAGAAAAGGGCGTCCCAGCCATGCAGAAAGATAATAATTGACGTATGCTCCAGCCATGGAACCGGCAAGCCCGCAGAGAATTGCAAGAAGAAGATCGAGCCATGGGATTTGTGTTGTCAATGTTCCCCGGTATGCCAGGAATCCGGCGGGGATCATCACCACTTCACTCGGGAATGGTATAAAGGAACTTTCCACTGTCATGAAGAAGAAAATCAGAAAAAAGCCCCAGACTGCAGCATGCTGCATGGCAAGTTCAATGTTTGATGCAATCAATTCTGTCATAAAATCTCCTGTTATTTTTTAACTTTTACTCGAAAAAAAGCATTTGACATGATACATTACACTGTTTTTCTTTTTTTTCCAGAAAAAAATTAAAATTACAGGAGGAAAACTCTGATGTATGGTGTAGCATTTCAATTGTTCGGCATGTCCGTGCATTGGTACGGGATCTGTGTTGCTGTCGGATTTCTGACTTCCCTGCTGCTTTTGCAGTACAAACGGAAATATGCGGGAATGACTTCCGATCAAATTTTTGATATGAGTTTGATCGTGATCATCGGCGGGATCGCAGGCGCAAGACTTTTTTATGTGATCCAGTTCCATGAACAGTTCCGTGGAAATTTCCTGAAAATCTTCCGTATTGATCAGGGCGGGCTGGTTTTTTATGGCGGTTTCATTGTGGCTGCCCTTGTCATATTATATTATATCCGCCGGAAAAAACTGGTTCTTTCACGCATTTTGGATATTTGTGCCCCGGCAATGGCGATCGGTCATGCTTTCGGAAGAATCGGATGTCTGATTCAGGGATGCTGCTATGGAATGCCATGCAAAAGTTTCGGGATCATCTATCCGGCAGGTTCCGCTCCTGCCGCCCGGTATCCTGATATGACAACGATCGTAACGAATATGAAAGCGACCGGACAGGCGGCAGCCTCTTCTCTTCCGCTTCTGCCGGTACAGTTTTTTGAAGCTGTTGGAAATCTTTTTCTGGGGATCATTGCCCTGTTGTTATTCAAAAAGATCCGGAAAAGCGGGCATATTGCAGCATTTTATTTCTTCGGTTACGGACTCTTGCGTTTTGTATTGGAATTTTTCCGCGGGGACCATGCAGATACGATCCTGTTCCATCTGACCCGTGCTCAGTTGATCGGATTGTGTATCATGCTGCCCGCCGGAGCGTTCTTCTATTTCTATTTCAGAAAATATGGGGAAGATGTCAACTGCGATGAAAAACAATCTCTCAGCTGATCAGTGCGAATTGGAAGTCCCGCCGCAGCTGGCAGGACTCCGTCTGGATCAATGTCTTGTGCGTTTGATGCCGGATGTTTCCCGCAGTCGTTTTCAGAATCTGATCAAAGAAGATCATGTCCTTGTCAACAGTGCTCCATGTTCTTCTCCGAAATATACGGTCATTTCCGGAGATAAAATTCAAGTCAGCGCAATCAATGCCGCTCTACCGCCGACTGAATTCAAAGGCGAAAATATTCCGCTCGATATCCTGTACGAAGATCCTGTTATGCTGGTCATCAATAAAGCTCCCGGTATGGTCGTGCATCCGGCGGCAGGGAACTGGAATGGAACATTGGTCAATGCGTTGCTCGGGCGTGAACCGGCGATCGCTGATGATTTTGCCGAATGTGATCCTTCCCGTCCGGGAATCGTTCACAGACTGGATAAGGATACTTCCGGTACGCTCGTTGTGGCAAAAACTCCTGACGCACTGATGAAACTTTCCGCCGCATTCGCAGAGAGAAAAACAGCAAAAACATATATCGCACTCGTCTGGGGGCATTTTACAGAACTCTCCGGTGAGATCCGTAATCAGATCGGGCGTCATCATGCCGACCGGAAGAAAATGGCGGTCGTCAGCAAAGGCGGACGTGATGCCCATTCTGCTTATGAAGTCGTGGAACAGGGAATGATCGGGACAACCCCGGCGGCATTGGTCAAAGTCCGTATTTTTACCGGGCGGACTCATCAGATCCGTGTTCACATGGCATCTATCGGGCATCCTGTGGCAGGTGATCTTCTTTACAGCGGATCACGGAAAATTCCCGCACCCCGGCAGATGCTTCATGCCTGGCAACTGACTCTGCCGCATCCCGACAGCGGAAAAATAATGAGTTTTGAGTCTCCTTTTCCTCCCGATTTGAGTGAAATGATCGCTCTTTTGAAACAGTGAAAAAGTAAGGTCGTCAGGAACTTTTTCTCATTGAGAATCAAATCCGTTCTTCTCAGGTGTTTCAGTGAACACCTGAGAAGAAAGTAATATAATATGAAATAGTAAAAAATGTAAGTTTATTCTGATTGTTCCCTGATTGCAATCCGATGCATCTATGCTATATTAGACAGAAATATCAGTGTAAATCAGGAGTAGTCACAATGGAACAGCATTTTCTGAAAGAGTCTGATAAGATAATTGTTTGTAAAAATGACAATGAAATCCTGCTGATGAGCCATTTCAGACCGGGCACAAATATGGTGATCCGTTTTATGGAGGGAAATGAGAACTCTTTTTTATTGCCGGAAGATATACCGTTTGAAATGTGGCATCAGGGACGTATCTGGGCACAGAGTTGGGATAATAATGCGCCGTTTTTTACCGGACTCCATGGTATTATCGGAGCCAATCATGGTTCTCCCTACGCATTCCGGGTGGATACTTTGCGCCACTGGTTTTTCGATCGTGATATCGGTTCTGTTTTTACGGATGATGCAGGGAACAGATTTGTTTTGACATCCGTGGAATCTCTTGAAAGGATCATTCTTCACAGTGATATACCGCATTCGAATGAACGATTTGCAGAAAAAATCTGCGGTAATCTGCATGGTCCCCACGGTGAAGTGATCTCCGGAACAATTACTGAAACACTGATCCCGCCTGAACGGGGGGCACAGCTTGCGCCGCATTACCGTTACAATTCAGTACAATTTTTGGTCGATGGAAGACCTTTGCCGGATGGGGAAGTCGTCCAATGCCGCAAGGCGGAGCTTCATTGGGATATAGATCTGATTCTTGTGGATTCCTGGTTGGAAAAGCTGAAAAACTCTCCCGGAAAATATATTTCACCAGTTTCTCCGGAATTGCCCGGAGCCATAAATTGCCGTTTTACAACGGTGTTCCGTCCTCATTGCAGTCGTACTGTTGAATGTGAATTGACTTTTCTGCAGGATTTTCCGGAATCTGTTCATTTCGGGATGATGCAATTTTTTACAGAAATCAAATTTGCGCTGCGGGAACGTTTGATGCCGGGAATGAAAAAAATCACGGTTGACGGTATGGAGATCGATCTTGGTACTGGATTCCGTTTCCCGGAAGATTTCCGGACATACCGGTATTTTACAAAAGAGGATGTGATCGATCCGCATCGTCTGCCGGATCGCAGCATTGATTTTTTTGGAAATCAGCAGCGTGAGATCGGCGTGGTTCTTGGTTATTCACTGACCCGCGGGATCACTGCACGCGGGAATGAATCACAGCGAGCAGAAAGAATTCTGCTGTTGCCGAAAACCAGAAAAAATTATCCTTTCGCATTGGAACGGGATGAAGTCCGGAGAGGGGAGAAATTTCTGATTTCCGGATATCAACATTATTTCTCTCCTGATCCATCCGGTGTATCCTGTTATCATCTGGAACAGAATGACGGTTATTTTATTTATATTGATTTTGTCCGGGAATGTGAAACTTTTTCAGTTCTTCTGCCGGCGGAGACAGCAGGGAGACAATTTATTTTCCTTGAACATGATCCCAGTGTATTTTTGAATCTTTCCGACGGGCGGATCCCGGAGGATGGGGTATTGGTGTTCAGTGCTTCCGGCAGGGGCAGTATGGTCTTACAAATCCCTTTTGAAGATTGATTTTGTGGCAGAATACCGGAATAACAGTAAAAAATATAGAAATATTATTTGACAAAATCTGTTTTCCGGTGTATTTTAACTGAAATTTTGTTAGTGTAAGCTAATTGATTAAAACCAAAACAAGGAGAGACGAATGAGCTCAATGATGCGGAAATGTCTGCTTGCTCTTATTGCAGCAGGCGGAATGTTGCACTTGTCTGCTGCGGATGCAAAGACAGCAGTTCAGGTGAAAGATCCCACAGAAGCCAAGGAAGCAGAAGAAAAGATTCAGAAGATCACCTTCATGCAGGACGATGATCAGACCACTATGGTCAGCAAGATCTATGCACTCAAGTATAACAGAGCTGCGGAACTTGCACCTTTTGTGAACAGTGCTGTACTCCGTTACAACTCTGATTCCAAAGTTACTTGCATGAATGACAAAGCCAACAAGAGACAGCTTCTGATTGTTTCCACCGGGGAAGACATGCTCCCCTATATTGATGAAATGGTCAAACTGCTTGACCGTCCCAGCAAAATGAATGCATTCGGAACCGGTATTTCCGGAACAGGGATTGCATATGGAACCTACAAACCCCAGTTCCGTTCTACTGAATCCATGCTTGACTTCATCGATGCTGCTATTTCCAGTGGTTCGAGCAAATCCAAAGTCCGCATTGATGAACAGACCGGTATGTTCTACTTCAAAGATACTCCCGCAAAAGTTGCCAGTATCAAAGAATGTCTTGCATGGCTGGATAAAGCCGGTCCGCAAGTCAGCGTTGAATTGAAGATTTACGAAGTCCGAGACAGTGATCTGCGCGATATCGGTATTGATTACCTTGCATGGAAAAACGGTCCCGGCATGAATCTTTTCAAGACCGGTTATGATCTGGTCAATATGCAGGTTGCTGAAACTCTGATCAACTCTGCTGCACGTCATGGCATTGATCTTTTCAGCAATTCCTCTTACAGCTTCGGCGGATTCTATACCGCTCCTGCTTTTGATTTCAGCTTTATCCGGATCCTCCAGCAGAACGGTAAAGCGATCATCAACAGTACTGCAGGTTTGATGCTTACCAATGTTGAAGATAAAACCTTTAAGGTTTCTTTCTCTCCGGAATACCAGAATATTCTCAAAGATGAAGATCATCGTTCCAGCGTTTCTGTCGGCGGCGATGCTTCTCTGGAAGCCGGAATTTCCAATGTCGTGATCACCGCTACCAAGAAAGGGATTGTCAATTTCTCCTATGCCTTCACCGGTTCCAACGTTGTTGAACGCAACAACATGGGTGCAGAAATCTCTGAAAATACCGTTGTTGCTGCTTCCGCTTCTCTGGAGTTCGGAAAAGAAAAGATCCTGACTTCCTGGAAACGCACAAGCAAAGTCGAACAGACCATCGGTATTCCGGTTCTCTGTGAAATTCCCATTCTCAAATATCTTTTCGGTACCACTACCACCAACATTGAAACGGTCTATTATGTTGTCACTGCACGTGCTCTCCCGATCCGTTACAATGATGATATGAAACCGGGTATCATGACCGAATTCAAAGAACTCGTCAGCAAATAATAAAGAAGGATTGACAACCTATGAAACTTCATATACAGGCTGCTGTTGCAGCACTCAGTATCTTGTCTGCCGGAAGTATCTTCGCAGGGGATGCAACGGCTCCGTTTGATAATTCCCGCATTGATGCCCGTTTGAATGTTACGGTCAAAGATGATACACAGGTTCTTCATTTCGTCCGCACCTCTTCTGATCCGGACGTTATCACAAAGACCTATGTTCTCAAATATGCAGATCCCTATGAAATCCGCGGCTATCTCGTTGACATTGTCAAGAGCCGCAAAGTCAATGAAAGTGATACCGGTATCCAGGCTATCAAATATACTGACGGCACTGGGATCCTGATGGTTTCTGCTGAAGATTACCGTTTTGAAGACAGTTCCAACGGACAGGGTATTGACAGTATCATCAGAGAACTGGACAAGCCCAAAGTGGTCTCCTCTGGCGGAACTGATACCTATCTTTATGCTCCCAAATACCGTGATGTCAAAGAATTGGCAGCTATGGTTCGCACTGCCGGTGCCGCTGTTTCCGATGACATTACCGAATTGATCGGTGGTACAGACGTGGTCGGTATTGACAAAGGTTTGAACTTGCTCTTCTTCGATACCACCCGTTTCTCTCATCGCAATATTCTCAATGTTCTGAGAAACTACGACATTCCCTATCCGGAAGTCCGTGCTAAAATCACTGTTTATGAAATCTATGCTGAAAATGATGCCAAGATCGGTCTTGATTTCCAGGCTTGGAAAAACAATGACGGTATTGATCTTTTCAATGGCGGCGGCAGATTCATGCGCAACTTTGCTTCCGATGGTTCCGCTCTGTTGAAGAATGGCGGTTGGTCTGATACAAAATTCCTCCAGTTCAATCCGAAATGGAACACCAAATACATTGATTTCCTGACAAGCAAAGGCAAAGCAAAAGTTCTGCACACCAGCGAAATCACTGCAAGAAACAATACTCCTGCCACGATCCAGCGTCTCAGCCAGGTTTTCCTGACCGACGTTTCTCCCATCGAAAATCAGGAATATGAAGAAAGCTACATCTATCTGGAAAATGTTGCTCCTGACACGATCGGTCTCAATGCCCGTACCAAAAGCGGAAAACGCATTACCATTGACACCAAACGTCAGCTGGTTTCTCTGACTGTTCTCAAAATGCAGAAAACCCAGGAACCCACTTATATCCTCCGTGTCAAAGGCGGTTTTTTCCGTGTTGACGGCAAACCCTCCGGACAGAAAGTTCAGGCAGGTTTTGTAGAAGTGACCGAAGACGGCGAAGCCGTGGAATTCACAGCCAACAACATCCCGGCTGAAAAAGGCAATACAGTCAATCTGGTTCCCTCCAATCAGTTCGGATTCAGCATGACTCTGACTCCTGCCATTTCCTCCAAAGCCACCATCCTGAAAGTCAATGTCAACAACAGCTCTCTGATCGGTTACACTTCCACCGGTGAAGCCCGTATTCAGAAAGGTGCTGAAGTTGAATCTGATTTCATGATTTCCAATTCCGGAACAAAACTGGTGATCGGCGGCATTGAAAAACGTGATGTTGTCAGAGTTTCCGGCGGTATTCCGATCCTGAAAGATCTCCCGCTTCTCGGCTGGATCTTCTCTACTGAAAGCGAATCCACCAAGAAATCCCAGTTGGTCGTTGTGGCTGAAGTCGTTCCTGTCCGCATCGGTGATACTGTGCCTGCTGCTGATGCTGCTCAGATCAAGAAGATTCAGAATAAACTCAAAGATGCCGGCGAAAGCAATACTTTCGGATACCGTCAGTTCTTCATTGATTCTGAACGTCTGAAATAAAAAGTATTTATGAACGGCAGGAAGAAATTTCTGCCGTTCTTTTTTCCGTTTCAGCGGAAAGTAATTTTGCCAGTAAGGATTTTTGAAAATGGCT
Source organism: Lentisphaeria bacterium (assembly GCA_017646015.1). GTDB lineage: Bacteria > Verrucomicrobiota > Lentisphaeria > Victivallales > UBA1829 > SIG94. Next base: position 10,682 of record JAGCNI010000021.1, on the reverse strand, counting down.
GAAGAAAAATCTCCGTGCTCCGGCAGCCTGGAAACAGCGGATGAACAGAAAGAAGTTTCATTGGCTGATCTTCCTGTGGGATCCACAGCAACGATTGTCAAGGTCATGCCCAAGACCCGCGGACGCAAAAAATTTGCGGATGTGGGATTGGTTCCCGGCTCTGAATTGTTGATCGAATCCCATGCCCCGTTTGGCGGATTGATCCGGGTGAAAGTCATGGAAACCAGTATGGCATTGCATCGTGATGATGCGTCCAATATCATCACACGCAAGAAAAGATCCAAATGATCTGACCGGCTGCTGAATTGAAACGCTGTATCTCCATTGAAAAAATGAGGATACAGCATTTTTATTATACGGAGTCTGTGCCTTTGTGAGTAAGGTATTTGTGTTTTGGGGAATACAGTGTTATATTATCATGATATTTTGGAATACACTGTTTTATAGATCGTAAAAAGGAGTAGAGAAAATGAAAAGTTGTTTGAAGAAGCGTCACTTGTTTACCGGATTATTCTGCATTTTATTTTTGAATGTATATGCGGCTCCGCGCGAATTGCTTGTGAATCCTGAAAAACCTGAATCATGGTTGGGAAAAGTGGAACCTGCTCCGCAGTATGAACGCGGGAAAGGTCCCTGTTTTGTATTGTACGGCGGATATCCGACTGTTTTCCGGTATAAAACGTTGATTCCGGTCGATGCTGCAAAAACGTATACCTATAAAGTGACTATGCGTACTTTGGATCCGGCTCTGCCTGCGAGTGGATACCTCGGATTCTATCTTTATGACAAAAATAAACGCAGTATCCGGTACTGTGAAGTTCTGCCGCTTGCCAACAGCAAAAGTCAGGTCGTTTCCGCCCGCAAAGGTGATAAATTCCTGATGATCAAAAAGTTTGATAATTTTGAAAGATTCAAAACATTTGTTGTGGCGTTCCATGCAAAAGATGACTTCAGTGATATTCCGAATTCTGATGTTTCTCCGGCGATAAGCAAGGTCCTTGATAATGGCGATGGGACCTTGCGGATTGAACTGAAAAAGCCCCTGACAAAAGATTATCCTGCGGGGACCGTGACCCGTTTTCATTCTCCTTATACTGTCCCGATGTATTATCTGGCTTCCGGCTGGATGCCGGTTGAAGGGAAAGAATGTGTTGCAAAAATGCAGGGTGTCTCGGACAAACCGGGTATTCCGAGTGTGAAATTCTGGAAAGGCACAAAATATGTCCAGCCGATGATCTGGTTCGGCAACTGGAACCGTATTCCCAAGAAGGGCGCAAAATTGCTGGTTGACGGGATTTCTTTCACCGTTTCAGAATAATTGCAGGATGGTTATGGAACCTTTAAAAATCTATTTTGCGGGAGATCTTTTTGACAGCAAAGATCTGGGTGGCAATGTAATGCTTGCGGCTGCCATTGAAAAATGTTCCGGCGGTCGTTATCAGGTCATGCTGCCGCAGAATGGCGAGTGTGAGGTGTTGGAACGGACTTCGCAAAGTATTCGGGATGCCGACTTTGAATTGCTTTACAACTGCGATGTTGTTGTAGCCAATTTTGATGGTCATGATCTTGATTCCGGAACCGTTGTGGAATTCTGCTTTGCCCGTATGGTCGATATGCCGACAGTTCTTTTGCGTACTGATTTCCGGAACAGCGGCGATCATACTCTGCCGGATGGTGAACCCTGGAATCTGATGTGTTCGCATTTCCCCCGGACAAAGGTGCTGCATATCAACAGTATGGTGCGCTATCATGAATGCAGAGGGAAAACAGCAGATATGATACAGTGTTTGAAACTGTTTTATGATTCGATTGCCGGGGAGATCGTTGGATCTCTGGATCAGGTCGTTTCCGAACGTTCCTGGCTGAAAGGGACAGAGCTGTTGACACAATACTGTATGGCGGTGAAAAGTATCGGAGGTTCTCTCGGAAAACGCCTGACTGATGAAAAACTGAAGCTGTTGACTGCATCTAAAATTGCTTCCGGGCTGTATGACTGACCGTGTCATAGTTTTATCCTGTATCAAAATTATTGAGATGTGCTTGAAAAAATCGCTTTCTGTGGTATGTTTCATGCAAAGTGGATTTTGAATATCAATTAAAGAGAAAGGAAAGAAAATGGAACAGTATAAAAAAGATTTTATTGAATTTATGATTGATTGTCAGGTTCTCAAATTCGGTGATTTTGTGACCAAGAGCGGCAGAAAAACACCTTTTTTTGTGAACACCGGTTTTTACCGTACCGGCGCACAGCTCCGGAAACTCGGGGAATATTATGCTCAGGCGATCAAAGATACATTCGGTTTGGATTTTGATGTTCTTTTCGGTCCTGCCTACAAAGGAATTCCGCTTTCTGTGACCGCCAGCATTGCTCTTTCTGAAAAATATGATGCCGACATCCGTTATTGTTCCAACCGGAAAGAGGTCAAAGATCATGGCGATAAAGGGATCCTGCTGGGCGGTCCTGTGGGGGATGGCGATAAAGTTGTCATTATTGAAGACGTTACAACTGCCGGAACATCCATTGGTGAAACTCTTCCGATCCTGCAGGCTCAGGGCAATGTGAATATCCTCGGTCTGGTTGTCAGTGTTGACCGTATGGAACGCGGACAGGGCGAAAAGAGTGCTTTGAATGAGATCACCGAAAAATATGGTCTCAAGACCTGCGCTATTGTTACGATGAAAGAAGTGATTGAACATCTTTACAACCGCCCCTACAAAGGCAAAGTGATCATTGATGATACACTTATGGCAGCAATCAATGCTTATTACGAACAGTATGGCGCAAAATAAGTTCTGATTTTACAGAAGATTTTCAGCCGGGATTTTCTCCCGGCTTTTTTGTATTCTGTTTCCGGGTAAGCATTTCATAAAACATTTCAATACAACAGCTTTGCGGATGCAGTTCCCTGTATTTCCGGAAAGCCTCTTCTGCTTTATCATATTCCTGTTTCTTGTAATGGATCTGGAAAAGGATCATATAGACCGGGGCATAATTGGGTGCGAGTTTTTCTGCTTTCTCCGTAAAGAAGAGAGCGTTTTCAAAATCGCCGGATGCGGTCATGAAATTGACGAGCTGCAAGAGTTCAAATGCTGCGGCATAATTATTGTATTGTGAAAAATCACACTGTTTCAAACGCCGGAGAGTCTCTTCTGCAAATTTCCGGCTTCCGTTCCGGATATGAAACATGTAACATCTTGCCAGAGTATGCGGGGAAAGTATTGCCGAGGGGTTCAGGGAAATATAGTGATAAATGTATTTTGCATGAGTTTCTTTATCGGGGAAGATGGACATGGAGATCAGCAATGGGATCGCGAATCCTGCGGCATCATTGGCTTGCATGTTCCGGAGAAATCCGGCATATTCATCCAACTGCTGCAAACGGTATTCATGAGTCGTTGTCAGTTCATCCGGATCGGCATGATCCAGGAGCGTGAAAACAGTATCCAGTTCCTTGAGCGTCATTGAGTTCATATTCTGATAGGTGATATCGATCAACTGTTGTGCTTCTGTTTTGGAAATTTTATTTTGAAAACATCCTTTCATGAACGGGAGGAGATTGAATATCAAAGAGATACAGAGGAGCACGGCAAGGATCATGGAGCTTTTTGTACGCATACCCTCGAAACGATTGAGAAATTTGACCGGTTCTCTGACCGCTGCAAGATCCCGACGTATTTCAGCAATGGAATGATACCGTTCCTCCGGTTCTCTTTCGCAGCATTTCAGTGCGATTTCATTCAGTTCGGCAAATTCTTCGATAGGACATTCCGGGGGAATTTCGGGGAAACGGGTGGGATCTTCTTTTGTCATCAGGCAGTAAATGATTTTTCCGATGGCATAGATATCCGCTTCGATCCCGGATAAGTGCCATGACGGGCGGAATCCGGGTGTACCTCCAAGAGTTTTTTTATTGGAAGATGCGATCAATCCCGGATCTGCAATTTTCAAAACCCCTTTGACAAAAATAATATTTTCCGGTTTGAGGTCATGATGTGCGATTTCATAACGGTGAAGCTGTTCTACGCCATTCAGGATCGCCTCCAGATAAGAGAGAATGATTTTGCGTGATTCTTTTCTGTTTTTGATGCGCCATGCCAGCGTATCGGCTTCATATTGATTCGGAAATGAGTTGACATTGTCCGCCAGTTCCGTGACATAATAGAGATATTCCGGTGTTTCTCCGGTATAGAGGATATCCAGCAGGTTCGGGTGTTGATTGGCAATATTCCGATAGACAGAAACGGCTTTTGATTCGGATTCAAGGCGGAACTCATCAGAGAATCTTGTTTTATCCATGATCCGGATCGCTCTGCGTATTCCATTGGGATCGGCGGCAAACCAGACTTCACTGCTGCCGCCGCGTCCGCAAATTTCGATCAGAGTAAAATTCGGGATCACTGGCGGAACGCGGTTATTCATATATCCAGATTCCTGGCGATTTCTTTCAGTTTTTCTTCTGTGCGGTTCCGGATGGAATAAATCGTCTGTTCCGGCAATTTGAAGAGTTTTGCCACATCTTTGACTTTTTTATGCTGGATATCCAGCAGTTGAAATATCTGAAAATGTTTCGGACTGATCTCTTCCTTGAGCTGCTCCAGACTGTTCCGCTGGATATGTTCCTCCCATTCCAGTTGAAAAAGATCATCCAGATGGGCTTCATCTTCTTCGATGAAACGGACTTTATCCTGTTTGTAAATATCCCGGAGCATATCCGCGACTCTGGCACGGATGATTTTGCGGAGATAATCACGGAAACGTCCCCGTTCCGGAGCATATTCAAAATCCGGGATCCGAGTTGTCATGGAGAGCATGACATTCTGAACAAGATCATCCAGCAGCTCGCTTTTCAAGCCGCAATCTTTTCCATGAAGACGAATCAAGGGTGTATAAAGAGTGAAAAAACGTTCCCACGCTCTTTCACTGTTTTCTTTCATCCCTTCCAATACACTCATCCGGGTTGTGAAACTCACTTGAATACCTCATGCGGTTATTGAAAATTATTTTTATCAAATAATTTTACAATAGCCGGAAATATGCGTTTTTCAAGCTGAAATATCATAAAAGTTAAAAAATGTGAATATTTGCCGTAAAAATATTTGATTTTTTTCAACTGTATAACAGCAGATCAGATCAATGGTGCGAATTGTTCCGATCCGCAATGATTGACTCCGAAAGCCTCGATTTCCACCAGCCATGCCGGACGGCATACCGGAGCTTGCAGGAAGATCATCGGCAGAGGGAAAGAGATCCTTTCTTTCAGAACACTCCGCACCCGTTCAACATCCCGCAGATCCCGCAGGTAAACAGTGGCGAATTTCAGATCGGAAAGAGAGCCTGATGAACTTTTCAGTAACGCCTCCATATTGTCAATGATCCTGCCTGTTTGAGCTGCGGGGTCATTCAGAAACAATACCTTCCCGTATTTGTCGATGCTGGCTGTTCCAGAGATATAATAATGGGAACGATCCCCGAAGATCATTCTTGTACCCCTTTCAAAACTGACTCCGTACAAGGCTGTGGAGGAGAGCATTTCCAGATCTGCAAGATAGATCAGCTGTTCCGGATCCATCCCCGGAAAACTCAGGGAATCCATGGAAATCAATCTTGAAGGCATTTCTGATTGTGCTTCAATTCCGGTACTGGCGATGAAATGAGTTTGAGCGGTCAGTCCGATCCGTTCAAACCAGTGATTTCTTGCCTCGACCAATCCTGCATAGTTGTTATCCACATCCCGGCAGTAGAGCCAGGTGCGGACGGTATTGTCTGCGATTTTTCCGTTATACCGGGCAAGGAGGTTTTCCAGTGCGGAAAACTCTGCTGCTGTCTGTGCATAACTGCCGGTAGATTCCGGATCTTTGCCCCGTGCGAGGAGAACCTCATAATTTTTGAAACGGATCTTCCAGTTGTTATCTCCGGCAGATTCCTTGCTGAACGGAGAAATATGCCATGCTTCCAGTGCGATCCGTCCGCCCGCCGGAGGCTGTCCTATGATGGAGAGAAATGTATTCCGTTGTCCCAGAATAGAACGGAGCAGAGGGGCTTGATTGGTGATATCGCTGAGATGAAAACGCAGCAGGAATTCGGTTTTTTCCGAACACCCGGTTTCGTTCAGAGCATTTTCATAAGAGTCCAGCAATGTCCGGACTTCTGTTGCAAAATCTTCAGCCGGAAGAGAGATCCCACTGAAAAAAGTTTCCGTGCAGTTGCCGTTTTCCGGATCGAAAAAACTGTATTGTATCATCGTTTTATTCTCCTGCGGTAAACATCAATACAGGCAGATAAAAGGTAGATTTGCGCTGTACGGTTTTTCCTTCTTTATTTTTTGTTTCATAGGTGAAGATTGTTTTGATCAACAGTGTTGTGCGGATTTTTCCGCTGCTGTTTTTTTCATCCGGAACAGCCTTGAATGTGAGTTGATATTCTGCCTGTTTCCCTTTCTTTTCCACTTTTCTGACTTTTTCCAGACGTACTTGTTTCTGTGAATCCGGGAGAGAGAATTCATATTTTCCGTTTTTCAGATAGGCGGTCAATTTTTTCTGTTTGAGAGTCAGGACTGCTGTATGATTTTGATCTGCTTTCAGGAGTGTTTTTCCGGGATTTGCCGGAGCGATCAAAGTTGCTCCTGCCGGAGTCCATGTTTTGTGCAGCAGCAGTTCCATTGCAGGGAGAATATGAGTATAGGCAAATGCCTGCATTGTTTCATCTCCGGGAATTGCCCGGGTCGAGAATGTGCCGTCCGCAGAAGTTCCTGTCAGAATAGCTCTTACGTTGTCGCGTTTTCTGTCCTGAGTACAGCTCATTGTGATGGTTGTTTCTGTTGTTCCTGCGGGAATGATCCGGCTGCCGGTAAGGGTATAACGGTTCGGAGCCTTCAGATCCAATACGATATCATTGGAAAAACCATCCTGTGGCTCGACCATGATTTTGACAGCCACATTTCCGTTCTGCGGTACAGGGATCGAAGAGGGTTTTACAAAAAGGCGGAAAGAGGGACGCGGACGGTCGATTCTCAGAAAATACTGATAATGTTTTCCGTGTTTTCCTGCGGTATCAGCCAGTTCGACAGTGTAAATTCCGCTCTGCGGGGCTGTGAACATGAGATAAGAATCTGTATCCTGCATGACAGTACCGACTTTGATTCGGGGATAATCATCATTGAATGCAATTTTTTTCCCGTCGGGTGCAGTTACGGTCAACCTTGAATCCAGTGGTGAACCCAGTCGGCGTGCAAAAACTTCCAGCACAATTTTTTCATCTTTCCGTACATTTATTTTGAAATGTTCTTTGGCATTTTGTCCGGTGACAACTCCTTGCAGCATGACCGGATAATCAGTCTGTTTCCCCTTTTCCAGTTGAGATGTTTTGATTTCCGGCAGTTCCGGATAACGGGGAGCGGCTTTCAGTTTGAACGGGAGAGTTCCCTTGAAACAGCGTATCCGATAGACAAAATCTGCGCGACCCCGGTATAAAGCATCCCGGATCCGCAATTCATATTGTCCGTCTTCCGGAATCTGATATGTCAGGACAGGATCCGGATCAGAATGAAAATCATCAGCAGAAGCAAGCTGTTTTCCTTTGGCATCATAGAGTTCCAGGAGACATTGAAAATATCCCGGGACACAGTCTCCCATATACGGGATCAGTTTCCGTGCAAATGTCTGAAAGGTGATCGTATCCCCTTTTTTGGCTGTGAAATTCCATGAATCAGTTGCACCGGGAAGGATCTGTCCATTGATGACAGCAGGGATTGTGAATGAGGGGATTTCCGGTTTTCCGGGAGGAAGTTTGAAATAAGGTTCCCGTTTTTCCGGAAGAGTATCGACATAGAAAGGGAGGGGATTGCTGAGCATGGCATTTTTCCGTTGGAGTCGCAGTTCGTATCTGCCCGGTTTTGTATCCGGTGCGATTTTAAAACGGAGGATCGCCAATGAATTGATCGCGGGGCTCATCTGCAGCGAATTGCGGGGCAGAAAGATACTTTCCCCGAGAATATGAAATTGCAGCGGAGTCAACTGATCCACTGTATTAAAATAAATATGTTTCCGCCAACTGTCCAGTTCTCTCTGATCATAATTTTTCGGCGGGATCTCTTTCTTGCCTGCAAGAATATTTCGCATCCATTGCACAACGAACTTGCGTTGATTTCCTCCGATCGGCGGCAGTCCGGGAACCAGAGTGACTGATTCCACGGTGAATTTTTTTGCCGCATCCGGCCCGGAAAAACGAATCTGATTGACACTCCAGAGTTGTTGTCCGCCCACTAAGACTTCCGCAGTTGTTCCGGCTTTTCCCCCCGATGGCATCAAGTAACCGATATGTTGTGCGGGAAGCAGAAAAATTGCAGAGACAAAAGCCGTGGAGAAGAATATTTTTATTTTTGAGGACAGGGTATGGTAGAGCATAATGATTTCTCCTGTATCAGTGGTGATAAAGAAATTCTTTGGAGTTGACGAGTACCCAGATCAGGTCTTGCCAGAATCGGTTGCGTTGTTTGCGATCCAGTTTCCGGTAAACAGAACGTATTTTCTGCACTTCCTGCTGTGTCGGATAGCGGGAAAGAACTGCCAGATAGAGTTGTTCTGTTGTCTTTACCAGATTCCATTTCGCTTTTCTGGAAATCCGTGAGGCTGTTTGCTGTAAACTGCGGTATAATGTACCGGAATTCATCAGATAGAGGCGTTGTTTTCCGTTGATGATGTTGATTCTTTCGGAAACAAGCCCGGTATCCCGCGGGGGACGTCCGAACAGATCCAGCATGGCACTGGAAATACTGCCGTCCGGAATTTGAACTGCATGAGTTTTTTGTGGCAGAAAAGTGAACGGTTCCGGGATCACGCTTGAATAGGAATTGAAATTTCCTGTTAATGTTCCGAACGCATCCACCACGAGTTCCGCTTCAAGACGGCGTATGGGGTAGGTCGCAAAATATTTTTCTGCTTTCCGTTTATCGCCTTTTTCTGTGATGGAAGATGCCCGGTATGCGGCTGAGTTCATGATCAGCGTAAAAAGTTTCCGCATACTGTAATTGGAACGGCGGAACTCATTTGTCAGGAAAGAAAGCAGTTCCGGATGCAGCTCTTTTTCTGGTGCGTCTGCGATTCCGGTTGAGCGCAGAAAACAGATCCAGGCGGAGGGTTCCGGAGAGATATTTTCCAGCGGTTCGATCAGTGCATTCCCGAAAAACCAGTGCCATGCACGATTGACAAATGCTCTTGCAAAATAGGGATTTTCCCGTTCGATCAATAATGTTGCCAGCTGTTGACGCGGTTCCTGTGCGGGCGAATGGATCGTGAAATATCCACTGCCAGGCAGAAATACTTCCAATTCAACTGCTTCCGGATCTGTGAAAACAATCTCTTCTTTCCATTCCACGGTACTTTTGAAGCGGATCCGGGAGAATAAAGCAATAAACGCTTTCCTTTCCGCTTCCGGAATTGAATCCAACTGTAATCCCATGAATGACAATGCCGTGATTTTGGCAAGGCCCGCCGGAGTGCGATCCCCTGTACCACGGAAGAAATTGGCATAAGGAACACGGAAATTGCTGCCGGATGCCGTGAGCAGTTCTTTCACCATTTCGGAATATGGACGATCCCGGAGAATATCCCGGCGTAACTGCTGATGAAATGCCTGTACCGCATTGGGCCAGAGATTGACAGGAAATTCTGATTTGATCCGGAACAGATCCGCAAACCGCATTGCCATCAAATCCGCATGCGCTTCAGAGGTAAGCAGTGAGTCAATCAAACGTGTATGCTTGTCCGGATTGGTGTCCTGAAGAAAACTTAAAACCTGTTCCAGTGTGGGAATCCTTCCGGTCGCATTCAAATATGCCCGCCGGACAAATACCGCATCGGAGGCTTCGGGAACATCCGGAATTTTCAGTTGATCCCATCGTTTTTTCAGGATCGTGTCAAGTTCTGCAAGTGTGGGGGAAACTGTCCTGTATATTTCCGGTTTTCCGGGTGCGTCAAAAGGTTCTGCCGCAGAGATGGGCAGTATGAACAGCACTGGACTGAACAGCAAAAAGAGGCGATGGATCATGGTAGTCTCCTTTTGTTATTGATACCTTGATTTTATCTGATGAATGTTCTGAATATAACCGCGGCATATTTACTTTTCAAGAAGAATTTCGTTAAAGTTTTGTTTTTTGAGAATATTTCTTGTCATGAGAGCAGGGGAAAGGCTGTTTTGAGGAAGATGATGTTTTGGGAATGAAGAAAATTGTGGAGTCTGATTCGTATTTATTCTTTTCTGGAAAAGTTGAAATCTTTGCTGAAGGAGTTGAAATCTTTGTTGAAGGAGTTGAAATCCAGAGAAGTTTGTGTTATATTACCTTCATGTCAGGTGTTTGGGGCATAACACCTGACATGAATTTTATTAAATTCCGGAGATAATTTCATACAGAACTATTCTTGAGATCAGAAAAAAGATTTGCATTTTTCCTGATTTGATATTAGATTACCTTCATGTCAGGTGTTTGGGGCATAACACCTGACATGAATTATATTAAATTCCGGAGATAATTTCATACAGAAGTATTCTTGAGATCTGAAAAAGATTTGCATTTTTCCTGAGTTGATATTACATTACTTTCATGTCAGGTGTTAGAGGCATAACACCTGACATGAATTATATTAAATACCGGAGATAATTTCATACAGAATTATTCTTTAGATCT
>JAGCNI010000020.1 GCA_017646015.1 Lentisphaeria bacterium | reverse complement strand
GCCAGTGATTTGATCAGACCATTCTTTACAGGGTCCTGCCAGGTGTCTTCTGCATTCCATGCAGCCAGACGGTATTTTCCGGGAGCCAGTTTCAATGTACCTTTGTTGAACATTACCTTTTTGTTGCCGAAAGCCAGCAGGACTTTGCCGGGAGCTTTGAGCTCACCACTTTTTTCCAGTTCAGCTTCAGCAGTCATAACTCCGTTGATCACGCGCACTTTTGCCAGTTTTGCATTGGAAAGAGTGCAGCCGGAATCCTTCAGAAGATAGAATGTACGGTAATCGTTCGTACGGGGTCCGCCACGCCCCTCCACATAACGCCAATGATGTGTTTTGGCTTTCAGCTGTTTTCCCGCAGCATCATGAATCGTGATTTTGCCGTTCCGGTGATGTGCATACGCCGCATCAGTTCCATACAGTTTGCCATTTTCCGCAGATAAAACCGGGAAAATACCTTTGCTGTCTGCAACCATATTGAGATAATCATTTTTCACCAGAGGGCGGATCGCAGGTGCAGAATCATCACGGACTTCAAGGATCATCGCACTGTCAACAGGAAGATTCAGCTTCAAAACAGTATGATCGGTCAGTTTGCCGAGTTTGACAGCCGGCAGCGGCCAGGTACGCCAGATCGTATCATATTTACTGTTCAGGGCTTTCCGGTTGGCATACAGTTCGACCTGCTGAGACTTATCGGAAATATTGGCAAGTGTGAAGCCGATCGTATCATCATATCCGCGCCATGCAGAAGCAGGAACAGAAGGTCCGATCCACGGGAAAGGTTTGCCCATGACATTTTTCAATGTAACGGTACAGGGAGCACTGACAACCCCCGCAGGTGCTTTTCCGATCTCTTTGGCAGAAGCAGTCTGAGCGATCTCAAGCCCCTGTCCCCCCGTCAGATATTTGTAACCGGAACGGTACCATGCCTGAGAAAGATCCCGCGTCATGCGGTCATGATGCACATATTTCTTTTCCGGTTCGTCAATCAGATAGGAGGAGTAGCACAACTGGCTGCCCCAGACAAAATGCAAACCCATCTGCCAGCGGAATTTGTCAAGCGGGATCTGCTGATAACAATCTGATCCGTAAGTCACGGCATAGTCATGATAGATCAGAGAAAACAGAGGATACACTTCCTGTGCAGTATTATGACACCACGCATAACGGGTCGCATCCAACATCAGATACGCATCCAGTTTGCCAATATAACATTCAGAAAATCCTTCCGATACCAGATAGGGATTTTTCTGAACAGATTTTGTACCTTTGATCAGGGAATCCATCAGCTGACGGTTGCCCTGTGCCCAGTAGTTGCCGCCATGCGGTTTGTGAAGATCAGTGTTGTAAGAAAGATGTCCGCCGGCAGCCATAACATCCAGATACTGACCGTCAGTATCCCACTGACCAAACATCTTCATGGTCACATCATGATACTGTTTACGCCAGATGGGCGAAGCCGGATTCATCCAATAGGAGACCTGGAAATGGAGAACCCAGACCAGCGGATTCAGAAACTCATCCAGTGCAGCTGCATCTTTCACACCGTAACGGCGATAGGATTCTGTATCTTTATCCCACACCCCGCAGCAGACATAAGGACCGACACCGATCCCGGCTTCACGCAAGGTCTTTACACCTTCACGGTATTGTGCAACAGATGGAAAATAGTTCAGATTGTTATCATCAAACGGATTCACACTGTAACGGACCCAATGGGTATTGACCGGAACCTGAAGATATTCCTGCATCCGGAGAATTTCAGGAATGACTTTGTTGGAACTCCAATAGATCTTGCCCCAGAAAACACTGTCAAGAACCTTTTGCGAAACATTGCTGTTCACATAAATCTTTTTCCCTTTGATGTCTTCACGGTCTTTGATCATATCGCGATACAGTTCCGCAGCTTTACCAACGCCGCCGCAGAATGTCCCCAATTTGACTTTATACGGCATGGAATATACAAATTTATCCGCACGGGTCTGTGAAGTTGCAGGCCAGAACGGGAAAGTCGGATAATTGATATAGGTCAGAGAAAAACAATTCCCCGGCTTGCGTTCCGCATTCATTACCTTGTGATAGTATTGACCATCATCGACCGCAGCAAAAAGTCCGGTTTCATCCGCAGCAGCCCCACGCTGGAAACCATTGACTTCATCGGATTTATAAATATCCGCAGGCATCGAGGGCGTCCCGTAAAAAGCGGCAAACTGCATTGACCATTCCCCAGGGGAAACAATATGGGTCGCTCCGATCCGTTTTCCGGGCAGACGGATCATTCTGCCGAGATGATGTCCGTACACAAGACGGTCATTGCCGAGGGAGGCAATATTTTCAAAACGCGGGAACTGCAGTTCCTTGATCCATAAAGCAGGTTCACCGTCAGTTTCTGCTGCAATATGCCAGTCGGCTATGGCAGAATCATCCGGCAGCGTAATTGTCATGACAACTTTCCAGGTATCACAATCACGGAGTTCCCCCTGCCATGCAAGCGTCATGACCTGCTTTTTCCCACTGCGTTTGAGCTTCACCGCAGCACGGGATTTGCCGATCACATCTGCCACAGTAAGGGAGCCGTCAATTAATTTCATCGACCAGAGAGAAGTGGATTTCGGGAAATTGATTGAATGACCTGTCTGAAGATTATCTATCCCCACCAGAGCATAATTTCCCGGAGAAAAGCGGAATCGAACCAAATCATTTTTCAGTACGGGCGAGGCCGCAAAAAGGCTAACCGCTGTAAATATCAGCAGTTGAATCAAGATTTTTTTCATGAGAATTTTTCCTGTAGTTTGAATAAAACTTTCAGCTTATTTCTGGATACGCCAGTGGGTGACATTTGTCGGATGAGATGTATTGGCATTATCCGGCCACCAGATCTTGGTGACAAAGGTTTCAACGTGTCCGTCAACCAGAGCAAGAACACCGCCGCCGATGTAAGGATTCTTGACGTTGACCGTGTGACGCAGGTCAAGACCGCTGTTACGGTCGCCGTTGTATGATGCACCGGAATATTCTCCATCCCAGTCACCTATGTTGGAGCCAAGTTTCTGAGGATTGATGGAGTCATGATAAGAAATAATGCTGGAAGGCTGTTTCACATAAGCAAGCGCACCTTTGAATCCGGAACATGCAGGATAATCTCCGGCTTCAAACAACCAGCTGTTATAACCATAGCAGTAGTAACTGCCGCGGTTGGTGTGACCAATCTCAACTTTTGTCTGATCCACTCCGCGAACCCGGGTCAGATTGGGACAATACACTTTGTTCATATTATCATTGAAATAGAAACGGCGAAAATATTCGTTCCATGTCCGAAAGTATGACACACCCGGTTCAACATCGGAAATCCCGGCAAAAGTTTCTGCTTTGTTGGGGAAACGGTCTTTATTGTCACTGAGGTAGAAATGCAGAGCTTTATTGATCTGACTGAGGTTGTTGACACAGGAAATGGTAATTGTTTTCTCACGGGCAGCATTCAAAGCCGGGAGAAGCATTCCTGCAAGGATCGCAATGATTGCAATCACAACGAGGAGTTCGATCAATGTAAAGGAACGGCGCATAACATTCATTATGTTATCCTGTCTAAACTCATTTTTACGCATAATGTAATCTCCTTAATTTTTTTAATCCAGCGTTTTGAGGGGAAATAGATCTGCATTGACTAAACATAATGAATGTTATGCGTCGCTGCAGAAAAAAATCAGAAAAATCTTGTTATTTTGTTCCGTATTTCTTTGATTTCTCAGATCCCGTCATTTCAGTTTGTAAGAACCATCAAGAATGATGATACGACAAAATGTGTAAAAATTTTTCTCAGTCTGAATCTCCTCCTCTTTTATTTTTTCCATAATGTTTATTATCGTCTGTCTAAATAACACCATTCAACTTTTCCGGATCGGGAAAAATACTCCATTCCGGCAATTAGCATAAAGATACAATAAATCTCAAAAACAAATTTGCAATCTTTCAAAACATGAATATATTATTAAAAACAGGAAAAAACTACGCACTTAAGGAAATTGATCATGGATTTTCTGAAAATCGATAAAAATATAAATGAATACAGCCAGAACGAGCAAATTGAAATATTCCAAAAATGTATCCACTGGGTTCTGGAAAATATCCGTTCAGGCAAAACCCGTTTCATTACCGCAGATTCAACGCAACCTTGGGATCCCGAGTTATATCCGCGGCATGATTTTGCGCATGAACTTTTTTTTCAGTTAAGCGGAGCCTGTGATTTCAAATGCTCCAACAGTCTTACGTATCAACTTGTACCCCAGGACATCCTGCTGATTCCGCGCGGGACACCGCATCAGGAACGCCCTTATAATTATAATGGAGAAAAATTTTTCAATATGGTCATCAACTGCAACGGGATCAATACCTCTGTTCATCTGGCGCAACGCGATCTCATCACAAAACGCGCATTAGGGTTCTGGTTTAAACAGAATATGCTGCTCATGCCGACCTTTTATTACAACCTGCTCACGACCTTGAATCATCACTGCACAGCAGAATCGACCAATGCCCTGCTCTGCTCTCTTCTGTATCAGCTGGATCATGATCTGCAGCAGAAAGAATCCGCACGAAAATACAATCCGCTGGTTACTCAAACCTTGAACCTCTTCAAATTCAGCGGATACGATCCTCTTGACGGAGTACAGGAAATCGCACAAAAATTGCAGTGTTCACCCAATTATCTCTCAGCAGTCTTTCATCGGGACTACGGCAGAAAATTGACAGATGTTCTTGTGGAGAAACGTCTTGACAGAGCGTATGAAATGCTTTCCAGCGGGAAGTTCAATGTTGCAGAGACAGCCTTCCAGTCCGGATTCCGTGACAGCTCTTACTTTGCCCGTCTGTTCCGCCAGCGTTTCGGGATCTTTCCAAAACAATGCAAACGAAGTGACTTCTGACAGAATCATAGTTTTTTCGCTGTAATCTCTTTTTTTTCGCCCCCGGCAAAATTGATTTTTATACTGCTGATGCTATTGTATAGGCTGTATCCGCATCTTCGAATCCTCACAATTCACACACCAACAGAGAAAAGTAATATGAAAACATTGGAAGAACATTTACAGTTTGCAAACGACTGCTATACCTTCGCGATCCGCTTTGTCTGGGAATGGCAGAAACGCCATCCGGAAATGAACCGTTCAGAATTGATGCGGCTGACCCTGCTGCACTATCTGTTGCGGAAAGGTCCTATCGAACCGCCGCCCACAGAGCCGCATCCGTTGGAAGTGGAAGCGGCAGAGCTGGCAGAAAGGGTCAACTCACCCGAAGAAATGGAAGTCCTGCGTCCGAAAATTCTTGCTCAAGTCAAAGAAGTCTATCCGGCAACATTCGCTCCTCAGGGAAATTATCCTCCGGGCATGTCCCTGCGTTTTGACAATCCGCACTATGAATTCCCCGGACGCTGGTGTTATATCCATATTTATAACGCCCTCGCACCCGCCTCCATGCTGGCAGATCAGGAATATATGATCCGGAACTTCCGTTACGTCATGGATGAAGGCGAAAAAGAATTCGGTTATGACACCTTATACACATTCACATGGCTGAACTCCAACCCGGCATGGCTGCGATATTTCCCGCAGGAATGGCAGGAACATCTCGGCTATCCCTTCCCCGGATTGGTCGGAAATCTCTCTGTTCTCGGACAATTCCTGAATGCTGCCGGAGATTTGAATCACCGTAATGCAGAATATCTTCTGACACACGGCGAACCCAGATTCAAACGCAGAGCCTCCTACTGTTCGTTTGCCGCCATGCGGGAACATCTCCAAAAACTGGAAACAGAAAAATAATCTCTCTCTGCCATCAGCAAACAAAAACCTGACACGCTCAAAAAGGTGGCAGGTTTTTGTATATCTTCAAGAGGAGCCGGATTTACTGTTGCTTCGGAATTTAGCAGGGGTCACTCCGTTCTCCTGACGGAATACACGGATAAAATAACTGGTATCATCGAAGCCGCAATAGTTTGCAATATCATCTATTTTCAGATGTTCTTCGCTGCTCAATAAAAATTTTGCAGCCTCCATGCGGAGATGATACAAGTATTCAATCATCGTCATCCCGAATTCCTCACGAAACAACGAAGACGCATAGGAACGGTTGATATTCAGAATATCACAGACGGAAGAACAGTTGATGTTGGATTGATAATTGTGATCCATAAAATCTTTGATTCTGATCGCCAGGGGATTATGCACGGCCGGAGCCAGAGCAATGGATTGTTCCAATTCATACGATAACTGCTTCATCAGTGCGATCAACAGAAAACGGCAACGTTCCTCCCGGGGACATCCGACCTCTCGGACAATAGAATCCAGAGTCCGTACCATCAGCAGCAGAGTACCACTTGCCGGTTTGGGTGTATGATAATACTGATTGAACAATTTTCCATTACTGTAACTACCATACAGGATACGGATATGATGCAGATGAAAAATAATGGAAAGACTGTTGTTCCCGAAAGACGGCTCTTCTGAATTATGACTCACGATAGAACTGAGAGCATTGTAGCCACCAAGAAAAATATCACCATCCCGCAACTCTTTCATCTCTTTCACGCCATCGTAAACGGCACGCATAAAATACTTTCCGGAATAATCATGATAGATCCCGATCCGGAATGTAAACAGATTTTCAACAGTTCGGTACGCCTGTGGATCTGTTGATCCGTAAAGAATCCTTCCGGACAATTTTTCAGGCTGACAATATTCCTTGAAATATTCAAGAATAGCTTCTGCCGGAACCGGATTTCCCGGCCAGAAAACCTTTCCGTTTGATTTTTCTACTCTGCTCATTTTCTGCTCCTTTTACCATAATATATACACATGGAGATGCTTTTAAAGTCTCAAAAAATATAAAACCAACAAAATTCATATTTTTTTAAAATTATTCGCATTGTTTTTTATAAAAAATCATATTATAATATTCCAAAAGAAGAAAGAATCATTTTTCTGAGAACAACAGAAACACTGAAGATGGAGGTTTGTTATGAAAAAAAATGTATTTGTCAGACAGCAGAGAAAAAAAACATCCCAAAAACATTTTACGCTGATTGAACTCCTTGTAGTAATTGCCATTATCGCGATCCTTGCCGGAATGCTCCTCCCTGCCCTGAACAGAGCCAAAGAAAAAGCAAACGGAATTTCATGTCTCAACAACCAGAAACAGCTTGGAATCATGTTTGCGATGTATTTGCACGATACCGAAAAATATATTATCCAGCATGGCGATGCAAGTTATGACAGTTGGTTCAAAACGTATCATGATGCCGGATATGCTGATGCGCTCGTAAAATCAGCGACCTGTCCCTCTCTCTTCCCCCAAAACAAACCGGGGAAATACAGTTACAGCGATAAACTGATCCGTCCGGATGGAACAACTGTCACTTACGACACACTCACATACGGATTTCTGCAAGTCTTCGATCTTGATCCGTACTGGTATGGATACAAGGTGGGAAACAAAACCGTTCTGCTTCCGGTAAACCAGATCAAAAATCCGGGAACATTCTTCTATCTTGTTGAATCTGCTCAATTTCCATTTACAGGAACCGGACTTTATGAACTGCGCCACAACCAGAATTGGATGTCGATCTATTTCCAGCACGGCGATATCTGCAACACATTGTTTGTCGATGGACATGCAGAATCTCTCGTTCTCAGTGAAATGCTGAAACTTCCCAATGCACACCCGCTCAGCAGTTTCAATTCAAAAAGTTTTTACTTCTATCGTAAAAGATCCGGTGTCAGTCTGAAACTTTGATATACAAGCATAATAACAGGAGAAAAATATGAATATCAAACAATTTCTTTTATCTGCAATTATCTGTGCTTCAGCACTCTGTACAACTGGAAACGAACAGGAAGCTGATCCGATCCGTTTTGAAAAAGGAGTTCACGGACAGGCGGCCATTCTCAATGGAATGAAAACTTATCTGACCGATACTTCTGCGGTTTTTCCGATTGAAAAAGGAATGACTGTTTCCTTATGGGTCAAGCCCACCCATTGGAGTCATCTCGCAGGATTATTGGAAAATATCGGCAGTTTCAATTTAAAAAAACGCAATAAAGATGCTGGAGGATTATATATCTGGAACATCAAAGGACATCACACAAGTGCCCTTACCCCCTGGAATCCGAAAGCATTCCCGTTGCCGACAGGAAAGTGGAATCATATTGCTTACACATACGATCAGAAAGGACATGGCATCGGATATCTGAATGGTAAAATCGTTGCAGAATTGATCCCCGGAAAAAATATTCAGACGAAAGATATTCAAATCATTGATACAGGCAGACATTACAACAAGGGGAAATTCCGTATAGGTCTGAGTTACCGGGGTTCTCTGGATGATGTTTTCATTTACGGCAGAGTTTTGAGCCAGGCTGAGATCCGGGAGCTGATGAATGGAAAAGCTCCGGCAAATCCTCTTGCAGCCTATCGGATGGATGATCCTTCTCATCCGGGAAAAGATTCTTCCGCATCCAAACGTCATTTGAAAGCGGTCTGCGGTCCGACAGGGAAATCGGCTCCGCTGCTTGGCTATACAGTAGATGCGCCGGCGGCTGCTGCAAATCAAACTCTTGTGGCATGGTGTCGCAAATCGGTGGACAGAGTTTTTCATTATGACAAACTCAAATCGATCAGGATCCAGGATGTTCCCGTTACAGAAATGGCTGGCAATGAATGGGAATCTTTCCAGTTGGTGCTGACCCCGAACAGAGAACTGAAAGATGTTTCTGTCGAATTTACCGAATTCAAATCCGGCAAAAGCTCTTTTCCTGTCCGGATGGTCAAATTGGTCGATTATGTCAAGATTTTTGAACCCAGTAATACAAAAACCAGAGTTGGAGGCGAAAATGTGTATGGGGAAGTGGTCAGCATATATCCCGGTCCGGATGCCGCACCCGGCTGGTATCCCGATCCCCTCCGCACGATCAATGGAAAATTCGATTTGAAAGCCAACCGGAGTACTGCTCTCTGGATCTCAGTCAAAACGCCTGCCTCTATTCCTGCAGGGATTTACAAAGCGAATGCCAAAGTAACATCCGGAGACGGCATGACGCTGCATGTCCCACTGAGTATCAAAGTACGTGCATTCTCGCTCCCGGAAAAGAAATCTTTTTCCCATACAATACATACCCGTTCCATCTCATGGACAACTGATCTCGACTCTTATTACAAAGTACTTTCAGATTATTATCTTTCCACGTCAGATGTCAAAAACGATGTCAAAGTTTCTTTTGACAAAAATGGAAAGATCCTCCTGGATACGACGGACTGGGACAAAGAGATGGACATTGCTGTCAGGAAATATGGGCAGGAATGGATCTTTCTCCCCACTATCCACATGTACGGCATCCCCAAAGCGGCAAATCTTTCAGCCAAATGGATGGGGATCACTATGATTCAGCCAGGCGGAAAATTCACGCCGGAATTTGAACAGAAATTCGGACAGTTTCTTGTTGCCATTCATAAACATATCAAAGAAAAAGGATGGCTCGACCGGACACTGGTACGTCTCACAGATGAACCGCATACACCGGGAGATTTCAAACTCTGCCATGAAACAGCCAAACTGGTCAGAAAATATGCTCCCGGCTTCAAAACTCATAACTCAAAATGGCCCACAAAAGAAACGATCGGCAGTACAGATATCTGGTGCATCGGTTATTTACAACCGGAACAGATCAAAAAAGCCATTGCCCGCGGAGAAAAAGTGGAACAATATCCCAACTGGCATTTTCTGATCGACCGTCCGGTCATGGACCGCCGTATGCTGGGCTTCCAGATGTGGAAATACAATCTTTCCGGAATCCTGCATTATGCTCTTGACCGGCAATGGGAAGATCCGGAAGCGTTGATCTCTCCGCAGTTGCGTTATCCAAACGGCAGAATCATCTTCGGCAGCGGTCTGATCATGTATCCGGATACAAATGGTGTCCCGACGCCCTCGATCCGTATTGATACGACCCGGGATGCTCTGGAAGATTATGAATATCTCTGTATGCTGGAAAAACTTATCAAAGCGGATCCGACATCTCCGGAGGCAAAAGAGGCGGCTGTTTATATGAAAAATGCGGCAAATAAACTGGTTCCGCAATATGAAGCAGTCGGCAACAGCTTGAAGTCGAAATGGAAAACATTCCTCTGGGAACTCGATCCCTATGTCCTGCTGGAATACAGAAAAGGGCTCATGGACCGGATTGAAAAACTGCAGAAGTAACCCGCCAGTTCAACAGTAAATCCTCCAAAAAACAGGTGCAGGAAAAACAATGATGAAAGTACGATCTCTTCATTTTGATATGAAAGGAATGATCCCGAAAGCCGATCACATGTTCTCGCTCTGTCAAATGATTGCATCATTCGGATACAATCATCTTCTGGTGGAATTTGAAGATAAATTTCCTTTCCGGAATTATTCATTCATACACCATAAGGCGGCATATACAAAACTGGAACTTGCAGCATTGGATTCATCCGGGCTCAAAGTCATTCCCCTGCTTCAGACAGCTGGACATCTGGATTATCTTCTGAAATATCCGGAGATGCGTCATCTCCGTAAAAAAGACAGTAATTATCAATGGGATATGACTCTTCCCGAAGTCTTTGAAATCTGGAAAGAAATGGCTGATGAAATTCTGGAGGTCTATCCGGATTGCGAATATTTCCACATCGGAGCCGATGAAGTGGAAATGTTTGATGACAGCGATTTTGAAGCCTATACAAGCCATGTTGAACGTTGTGCGGATTACCTTATCGCAAAAGGAAAAAAGGTCATCATGTGGGATGACATGTTCCGCAAACATGATCCGGCACAACTGCAAAGCCTGTTTCATAAAGTGATCGTGCAAGTCTGGCAATACCGGGAGGTCGATGAAACACTGATCGCCAATATGATCCATGCCGGAGCCGTTGTGTGGGGTGCAAGCCGTGTGCAGGAATTGGAATCCTATAACGGGATCGGATTTCAGGCTCCGATCCGCAACAATCTGGATCAATGGATCAAACTCAACCGGAAATATGACCTTGAAGGACATACCGGCACATTCTGGGGAAGAGTTCATTCCACAACACCTCTCTGCGCTCCACTGCATCAATCCGTGTGCATGATCGCATATCTCGGAGAAGGACTCTCCAAAGGTGAAATTCCGGAATGGGATCGATTCTGCCGGAATACAGCACGCTGGTTCGGTGATGAAACTCTGGATATCAATGGGTTCCTCAAACTCTGCGGATATGAACCGGACAAAAGTGCAAAACTGTTGCATCCGGTTCCGGAACACCCTGAAATCATGGAAATCCTGACTCTGCTGAATGAGTATGACTGTCTGATCCATTACATCATGTCATGTTTCAAATCAAACTGGCTGATGCAGGGTTTATACCGTAACGGAGAAGCTCCGCCGAAAACAACATTGAATTTTCTGGATGGAGTCAGAATCATCCGTGAACGGATACAGAAAATGAAAGAAAAAATTGACTCGCAGATGGGGAAATATTTTCCGCAGCCGATTCTGGATGAATTCAAAGCCGCACGCTTCGATGCACTTCTGGAACTGAATGATCTGCAAGAAAAAGAATTAAACAATGCAACAGAACTTTTTCAGAAAAAAAGATAATCTTACGGAGAAACTGAATGCAAGTACAGAAAATCCAAGAGGGGTGGATCGAAACTGAATCCCCCCTGACATATCACGGTTGGCCGACAGTCTGCCATACAGGAAACAACCGTCTGCTGGCGGTCTGTTCCGGCGGCAGAGAAAAACATGTCTGTCCCTTTGGACGGATCTATCTCTATGAATCTCTGGATGGCGGCAGCACATGGAGTATCCCCCGGATCCTTTCCGATGGACCGCTGGATGACAGAGATGCGGGTATCACAGTTGCCGCAGATGGTTCGCTTATCATCAACTGGTTCTCCAGTATATGTTTCCTGAATCATCATGTCAGAGATGAACTTCCGGAAAGATGGCGGGAAGCAGAAGAAAAAATCAAGTTTTCCGAGCTGAGAAAAGAACTTGGTTTTTTTATGATCCGTTCCACAGATGGCGGAAAAACATGGACAAAAAAACAATCGGTTCCCGTCAATAACGTCCATGGACCTGCACTGTTGAGAGATGGCTCCCTGCTCTGGGTCGGAAGAAAGCGCGGAGATATTACCGGCGGAGGTTTCGGAAACAGTGTCGTTGCTTACAGTTCTCATGATCATGGAGTTTCATGGGAATTGGAAGCGGTCCTGCCTGCGATTCCGGAAATTCCCCATAAAAACTGGCATGAGATCCATACTGTTCAGGATCCGGAAAATGGTATGATCTATACACAGATCCGGGTACAGCCGGACAATACCCCGATCGAAGATGTCGGCATCTGGCAGACTGAATCCTGGGAAATTGACAAGGCCCGAATCTGGACTCAGCCGCATTTCATTTGCAATGGACATCCGCCTCATCTCACAGCCTTGCAGGATAAACGTCTTTTAATGACCTATGGATACAGAAGACCGGAACTGGGGGTACGTTGCAGAGTCAGCATAAAAAAAGCCAATCATCTCTGGTGGAGCAATGAACTCATTCTGTGCGATCAGGCAGATAATCTTGATGTGGGATATCCAGCCACAGTACAGTTGCAGGATGGATCTTTCTTCACTCTTTGGTATCAGTTCAGAAATTCCACAGGAACAGCCTCTCTGCATTGGCTCAAGTGGAATCTTACAGAATAACAGAAAGAATGGATCACACTCTTACGCAAAAATAGAAAACATTTATTGAAAAGGAGTTAAAAAAATGAAAACATTCCGGATATTACAAGCATGCTTTCTTTTCCTCTTGCTGCCTCTCTGCGGGAAAGAAAACAAATCTGCACAACCCTCGAATGGAAAACTTCCGGTCAAAAATGAAATTCAAAAATTTTTCCCGAAAGCAAAACTGCTCAAGGAAGATCCAACCGAATTGCAATACATGGTCACTGCCGGAAAAAACAGATTCTGGCTCGCAATTCCAACGGATAAAAAAATAAACGATCTGCATTTTATCTTTGTCTTCTCCGGACGTGGTGGAAGCGGAAAAAATAACAACATCAATGTGGCAGGAATTCCGGAACAATTCCGCAAACAGATGCAGCAAACAGGTTTTGCATTCATTTGTGCAGTATGCAGTCCGAATGCCTGGGGAGATCCCGGATCGACCGAAGCCACCCTTGCCGCAATCAGATATTGCCGTAAACAGGGAATAAATCTTCCGCCGAAAATTGATTTACTCGGCTTCTCCATGGGGGGATTGGGTGCTCTGATGTTTGCGGCACGACATCCGGAAGAGGTACGGAAAGTCACAGATGTTTTCGGAATCACCGACCTGGAAGAATTTTACAAACAGGGAAAATACCGTGCTGCAATTGAAAAAATCCCGCCGGCAGAACGTCAGGATCGCATTCCCTGCGCAAAAATCGAACATTATCAGAATATTGAATTCCTGATCATCCACGGCGATAAAGACACGACCGTATCGAAATCACATTCTGAACGTTTCTATGCCCTTCTGCAGAAACAGAATATCAAAGCGGAATTTATCATCATTCCCGGAATCGGTCACTCCAACAATATTCTGCAAAAAGCCGGACCGGATATCCTGAATTTCTTCAAAAAATAAATCACGTAAAAGGTGCTGAGAGATTTTTTCTCCGGCACCTCTTTTTTATATACTGACCTCAGACATTATTTCATTTTCTCCGGGATCGATGTCATAAAAGTATAAATATTTCATAGAAATACAGCATTTACAAAACAAGAAATATCATGTAAATTATATGCAGCTGTCACAATGATCGACTTGGAGAAAAAACATATGAAAACACGTACTTTCATTTTAGAACCGAAACGTTTTTCCATACAGGATGGACCGGGGATCCGCACGGTTCAGGAATATTGCCGCAAGATGAATTATCAA
Organism: Lentisphaeria bacterium; assembly: GCA_017646015.1. Classification (GTDB taxonomy): domain Bacteria; phylum Verrucomicrobiota; class Lentisphaeria; order Victivallales; family UBA1829; genus SIG94. Next base: position 9,891 of record JAGCNI010000020.1, on the reverse strand, counting down.
CGAACCAGGAGGATCTTTTTCCGGTATTCCCGCGGGGATTTCCCGTAATGACTGCGGAATGTATTGGAAAAATACAGCTGGTCGCTGTAACCGCATTTCTGCGCGATCTCCTTGACAGACAACTGGGTGTTTTCCAACAGCTTCAGCGCAGATTTCATGCGCGATTCCGTCAGATACCGGATCGGAGAAGAATCCATGTAATATTTGAACTGCCATTGGAGCTTGCTGCGTCCGCAATGCGCTGCATTGCAGATTTCAGTCAAATCGATTTGTTGGGACAAATTCTGGCAGATGAATGCGACCGCCCGCTGCAGTTCCTCCGGATATGGATTCTGAACTGCACAATGGGAAAGCAACAGAAGCATCTGATAAATTTTCGCACTGTATTCCCGGATATTTTCCGGATTCTTTTCCCCGGTCATGCTCCACAATGAGGCGAACAGACTGTCGAATTCGGTATTCCGGAAATCATTCAGAACGCAGACCTTGTCCAAATTCAGCCCCGCAAGGTTGTTGTTCAGAATCAAACCGCTGATTCCGAGATAATATTTCCGGCAGCCGACTTTGCTCGCAGTGGCAAGTTTCGATTCGCCGGGGGGAATCAGCACTGCGGACCCGGCGGGGATCAAGTAACGCTGTCCGCTGTAATGCACAAGCATTTCACCTTCCGTCACAACCTCAAAATCCAGATAATTGGTCTTGAGGTGATGTATCCAGAAACCATTGATCCAATCGCTTTTTCCAATAAATGTCAGCCATAGAAAAGATATTTCCCGCATGGGCGGGAACCATTGCAGAATATTGCCTTCACGCCATAATTTTTTATTCCAACGGTCTCTTTCCATGTTTTTCTCCAATTCGGTTAAAATTCCATATTTTTCGGTTTTTATCCAATATTTTACACCATTTTTCATCTTGTTTCAAGCAAAAATATGAGTATAGTATTAAGAAAAAGGAAAAATAACAGAGTATTTCAATTTATTCAATGATCAATTGAGATACTGCTGATGAAGGAAGATGTGGAATGTGTTATAATTACAGCATCAAGAACAGGAGAAGAGGATACTGGACGGATCATTTAACACAGACAGCCGTCGAATTATCTGACGGAAAATGGCAGCATGCTGGCACAAAGGAGGATTTTACAAAGAAAAATCAAACAAAAATGTCGGCTTTTTCAGTCGTGGAGACTAAAAAAGAGGAGTCACAGAGTTACTTTTCAATATCGAAAAAATTTCATTCGGAGATTTTCAAAGAGAGAAATCGGAATTTCTGTCAAAAAAGTATTGATAGAGATTCTCAACAGCATTTTTTCAACTTTTCACGAAAGGGTATCATCATGAATAGAACCGAAACAGCTCCATCCAACTGCCTTGAGCCTCAACCTGTTCCCTCATGCCTGAAGCATAAAAAAACTGTCTGTTTTACACTTATTGAGCTCCTCGTCGTTATAGCCATCATCGCTATTTTGGCAGGAATGCTCTTACCCGCCCTGAAACAAGCCAAAAACAAGGCTCATGCGATTGAATGCCTCAGCAGACTGAAAACGCAGGGGACCGCAATGTATATATATGTTGACACCTATAAAGGATATTTGTTTGGAGCTTGGGTTTTTGAAAATGGAACGCAGAGAAAATGGAATGATATCATGGCAAGACGAACCAAAATTCTGCCATACAAAGAGGAATATATGACGGCAGCCTCTAAAGATTATTATTGTCCAAGCGGCAAGGTTCCGGCAAAAGCCAGCGAATGTTACGGTCAAGCATCCGTTGCCCCAAAAACCTATGAATCTCAGAGTACAGAACCTGGTGCATACATATCAATCGTCTCTCATGGAGGGTGGAACACCGATCCGCTTTACGGGCATTTTCTGCATTTTGATTCGGGAAAAAATTCCAATATGAGCGGCTTTCCGATTTATGCGGATTCCGTCAATACAGGAGGAGTGCAGAAATGGTACTGGCATAAAGGGCAAGGAGGGTCTGAATTCAGTGTAGCAGCGCGACATTCAAATTCGGTGAATATAACCTTTGCAGATGGACATTCGGCTCCTATTAAGATTTCTCAACTGGGAATGCCGCCGCATAAGATCCGCTATTACGGATACGATGACGGAAGAATCGGGTTGCAAGCCAGAAGCGGGAATTAAAAATCAACAGTAAATTATAGAAATATTGAAAGAGAGGAATCAATAAATATGAAAAAACTGTTCATCGTTCTTTTTTTATCAAGCATAATTTCGCTGCCGCTGGCGGCGGATTTGCTGGAACTTTCAAAATCCGGCAAAACAAACTATACAATTGTGTATAATGCGTTGGAAAAAGAAGCAGCAGATGAGTTGAAACTGCACCTGGACAAGATAACAGGTGCGGATTTCAAAATCGTGAAAGAAGGCGATGCGGTCAAAGGCCCCGCCATATACCTCGGGAACACCGCATTTGCGCGGGAGCATAAGATCGAGAGCAGCAAACTTGCACCGGAAGAATGGGTGATCCGTGATTTCGGAAAAGACTTGGTGATCGCAGGGGGAAAACGCCATGGAACTTTGAACGGGGTGTATGATTTGTTGGAAACACAGTTCGGCTGCCGTTGGTATGCGTGGGACACCACGGTCATTCCGGAAAATCCGGATCTGACACTGAAATCCGTGAAGATCCGGAAACAGCCGTCGTTTGATTCCCGTGAAATTTATGATGATTATTTCAGTTCCATAGCGTTGAAGCGGGAGTTCCGTACTGCAAGAAAAATCTTCCGCAAACGGATCGGCGGATCGGGGGATTACGGTGGAGGTGGAAAAGCTCTGGCATACTGGCCGAGACATTCCAGAAACTATGATGACGTGCACAATTTTTACTATTTTCTGAATCCGAAAAAATATTTCAAAGAGCATCCGGAATATTTCAGCATGAATGCGGAAGGGAAACGTTTTCACGGGACAAAAGGACCCAATATGAACGGAGGAAATTTCTGTCTGACCAATCCGGAAGTGCGAAATATCGTGACAGCTAAACTGCTTGAAACCATTGCAGCAGACCGGAAGGCACTGCCGGAAAACCACTGGCCGGATATCTATTCACTTTCGCCGATGGACCACGATGGACGCCTCTGCCTTTGCCCCAAATGCGCAGCTGTCGAGAAAAAAGAACGGAAAATGGGGCTGTTGCTGGATTTCATCAACGACATCGCCCGGAGAGTGTATTCAAAATATCCGGACATTCTCATCCGTACAGAAGCGTATTCGATGTGGACGGAACCACCGGTAAGCATCCGCCCGGAAAAAAATATCGTTATCAAATGGTGCAATATGTGGGGCAGCAATGACTGCTATCGTCCGATCACACATCCGGTCAATGCGGGACAGAAAACTGAGTTTGACCGCTGGGCGAAAACCGGAGCGAAACTGTTCGCTCGCGTGTATTGGAATATGGGAGGACAGTTCTTCAATCCTGCCCGGGTGGAAACTATGGTGGATGCGATTGCCCCGGAAATCCGGTATTATCATCAGAACGGTGTCACGATGTATTTTGCCGAGTTTTGGATTCAGGAAGGCGATAATATGCAGAATTTTGCGACGCTCCAGTCCTACTTGGGATTGAAGCTGATGTGGGATGTTACCCTGGATGAAGAAAAACTGATTGCCGGTTTCATGAAAGCCTATTATGGTCCGGCGGAAAAACCAATGACAGCATTTTTGAACCGTCTGCGGAAAGCAGTGGCAGCAGTTCCCGCCCAGATGACTTCGATCAACCGTGGACGATCCTACTGCACGGAATCTTTTATGCGCGAATGTTGGAACGATTTGAAACAGGCATACACTCTTACGGAACAGGGCACGATTTACCGGGATCATGTGGAACGGGAAATGCTCACCCCGATGTTCGTGATTCTGCGGAATACCGAGTGGAAAATCGGAGACCGGAAAAAGATGATTGCCCAATACACCGCCATCCGGGAACGTCTTCTGAATAATTATAGACCGGGGACCAATTCCAAGAAGAAGATGAAGGAAAAACTCCGTTCCGATTTGACTTCTTTCATCAAACTGAACCTGCCGGTACCGGAGCAGTTCAAAGGACGGGAAGTGAAAATGCTCGGCTGGCCTCAGCTGAAATGGGCGAAAGGCATCGGGTATCCGAATCAGTTTGTGAATGATCCGGATTCCGTCACGGGCAAGGCGATGATTACACAGAAACCAAGCAAAAGACGGAACGGAGCCACCATTCACAGTTTAGTCAAACCCGGTGTAGGGAAAATGTATTCCACTGCGGTCGGTATTTATGATCATTCCTCCAGGAGTGGAATCAATCGGAATTTCAGGAAAATGGTGGCGAAGGATGAAAAGTACCACTGGTACAAGATCGGAACTTATGATGTCCAACAGGGTTCGCTTATATGGCTCTATTATTGGAATTGCCAATGTCCCCTGGAATCAGTCTGGCAGCCGGATGACGGAATGCCGGGTCTGAACACCTGGGAAATTTGGGTGTCGCTGAAATTCACCGGACCTGCGTATGTGGAAGGCTCCAAGCAGCCCGACCGCATCTGGTGGGATCAGGTTCTGCTGGTCAAACCGGAAAAGAAAGTTGTCAAATGAAAGATTGTCATATTCATTGGATGCCGCTCATCGGCCCAGCCGATCCGCCGGAAGTTTTTATGAAGAAAGCCGCAAAAGCAGGAATCGATGGTGGAACCGTCATGAGTCTGCCTCCGGTCAGCTTCCGGCCCGATCCGGAACATTCCCAACACTGGAAAGACCGTCTGGAAACGATTCTGGAATATACCTCGCACACCCCGGGGTTCCATCCGTTTTTCTGGATCGATCCAACCGAAGCAGATGCGTTTGAACAGATTTCCATCGCTGCGGAAGCCGGAGTCCGGGGATTCAAGTGCATCTGCAACCACTTCTATCCGGAAGAGTGCCTGAAACAGTTCTCTGCCATTGCGGAAACCAATCTGCCGATTCATTTCCATTGCGGGATCCTGTTTGATCATCATGCATCCAGTAATTTTTTGCGTCCGCTTGCCTTTGAAGCGCTTCTGCAAATCAAAAACATCCGTTTTGCACTGGCGCATCTGGGGAATCCCTGGGTGGATGAATGTATTCTGCTCTATGCAAAATTTCAGGCAGCCATGCGGAATGTCCCCGGAGTCTGTAAAATGCGGGTATTTCTGGATCTCACGCCCGGAGTATCAAGGGTCCGGCGACGCGATGCCCTGCGCATGCTGCTGCTTTCCGGTTATGCCGATCCTGCCGCAGATATTCTCTGGGGAACAGATAACCGAATCAATGACTATCATAGCGGGGAAACGATTTTCTGGCACGATTTCGACCGGAAAATCATTGAGGAAATCTTCGCGGAAATCCATGCCGCTCCCAATTTGTATCCGGCTTTACCGGACGATTTGTGGGAACGCATCACGAAAACCAATTACGCCGATTTTTTAGGCAACTGAGGAGAAATTTATGCAACAAATCATTCTGCTTTCCGGCATTCTGCTACTGTATATAATCATTCTGCAAGCCCGGAAAATTCGGCGGAGATCCGGAGTCAAACTGCTGCTGCCGAAAAAAATTTATGCCTCACCGGGAATCGAATGCAATATCTATTTTGACAACATCGTCACGGTCATCAATCCCGCCAATTATGTTTTCGAAGTAAATTGCGAAACGGGACGGAACGATGCCAAACGCTGGCGTTTCACGCCCGGAGAAGCCGAGGCAGGAAAAGAATACGTCTGGACAGTCCGGATATACGATGGGAATGGGGTGGTCACCGAAGGGCGGACCATCATTTCCGTGGCTCATGAATTGAAAACGAAAAAAACGCTTTCGCTGCTGCTGATCGGAGCCAGCCAGACTGCGGCTGTCGGATATCCGGAGCATCTGCTGCAATTGATGCGGGAAGAACCTATGATTGATTTCCAGATGGTCGGCACAAATTCCGGAAATTATCAAAAACCTGTCCCTGGAGGAGTTGCCCATGAAGGATATGGCGGCTGGGGTTGGGGTTCCTTTTTCCTTCGTCTGAAGAAAGAGGAGTCCGATGCCAATGATGGACTGGATCCGACCCGTCCCTGGCTCACTTACAGCCGCTTCATGTTTCAGCAAAACGGGAACTGGAAGTTTGATTTTCAGGAATACTGCAAGCGTTACAACGACGGCAAATATCCCGATACGATTATCATCAGCCTGGGGGTCAACGATATCTTTCTGTGCAAATCCGACCGGGAAGTGGACCGTCTCTGGAAGAATGACATCTATCCGTATATGCGGCAGATGGTCGCTGCTTTCCGGGAAGCTGATCCGCAGGTGCATATTGCATTTTCAACCATCACGCAGGTAGGATCGCAGGATGCATTTGGACAGAACTATCAATGCCGCCAGAACCGATGGCGCTGGCGTTTGAATGTGGATCGTTACCACCGCAAACTGTTCCGGGTGGTCAAGGAATTGAACGTAGGACTGGTTCCGGTCTATGCTTCGATCGACGGAGAACACGGTTTCCCGACTGTGACGGAAACGGTCAATCAGCGCAGTTCCGAACTGTGTCAAAGGCAAAGCAACGCGCTGCATCCGTCTCCATCCGGGTATGCCCAGATTGGCGATGTGATGTACTGTTATCTTCGACATGATCCGATCTGCTGATTGGATACAAGTGCAAGTGCGTCATCCGTTCCAAAGCATAACCACTTGAGTTAAAAATGGTTTGACTTGTAGAAAAGGAAAAATGAGAAGACTCCTCGATAAAGGTTCGCACGATGAAAGAAAAAAATACGATTTGCTGAAAAAAACTGAATATAAAAATGGAAATGGAGATGGATCAAAATGAAATTCCGAATTATAAACATGCTTTTTGCGTTATGCCTGTTCTTCACTTCGGCTTCCGCAGAAGATGAAAAAGCATCCCGGAAACCGCTGCTGAAGGTTCCGCCTGCGGTTTTTGCCGTAGGGGAGGAATATCAGATTCTGGTTCTGGCACCGGACACTTTGGTTCGTCTCCGGATCGGAGACCAATTTTACAGCGATCATATCAACGGGGTGAGACCTTCACGGAAATCCGTTCACCGCTTCCGCATTCCGATGCAGGTATTGGAACGGGCAGGGAAATATGAGGTATTCTGCCGGAAACTGCCGAAACGTCTTCCGTATTTCATCCAGACCGTACCGGAACCGGAATTGAGTGTCAGTTACAATTTTCGGAAAATTCCGGAAAAAGATATTCGCATTTATCATATTTCCGATACACATGACCGTTTTGAAACTCCGATCCGTGCAGCGCAGGCGTCCGGCCGCATAGATCTGCTGGTTCTCAATGGCGATATCACGGACAAGATGGTGAATGCCGAACAGCTGGAATATCCATGTATTCTGGCGGGCAGGATTTCCGGAGGTTCCATTCCAGTGATCTATACGCGGGGAAACCATGAACTGCGGGGAGAATTTGCCGAATTTGTTCAGGATTATACTCCAAACCGGGACGGAAAACTCTACTATACAGTCCGTTTGGGCCCGATCTGGGCATTGGTTTTGGACTGCGGCGAGGACAAGGTTGATGAACTGCCTGTTTATGGTTTTTCCATTGACTGTGCGCGCCATCGGCAAGAGGTTCTTGAGTATATGAAGCAGGTATTGGATGAAGGAGTTTTCAAAGCACCGGGAATCCGGTATAAAATGGTGATCTGCCATGTCCCTTTTTCCAGTTTGGTCGCCCGCAACAAACAGGATGAAGTCATGCGGAGACGGTTCCTGATTTACGGAGAATGGTGCAAGCTCCTTCGGACCCGTCTGTTGCCGGATCTGACGCTTTGCGGACATATGCACAATACCCAGATTTTGCAAAGCAATCGGTATCCGTTTCCAGTAATTGTTGGGGCTCGTCCCGGAAGCGGAGAGAAATTTACCGGTGCATTCATTGAATTGAAGGAACAGAAAGCCGTAGTGAAATTCACCGATCAAGACGGAAAAATAGAATCAGAAACCATCATTCCTTTGAAAAAACAGTAACAAAAGCTCATCTGCACCTTCTGCGGAAAGGATCCGCAGATGTACAATGAATCCGGATCGTATTATTTTCCGGTTACAATAAAATGTACTTAAACTTCAGGACACGACCAACAAAAAATACAGGAAGGTACTATGTCTTATTCATGGAGTCAGGTTACCGGAGGATATCGTGCTTCTTTCCAAGTTGATTTCGCTCCGGGGACATTCGTGTATCGTGTAAATCCTTTCATGATACAGCTCAATCCGCTGCCCGCACTGACAAGTGATCTTGCAGAATTCGGAGATATCACCAGCACAAATGTAATCGTTGTCGGTAAAGAAGATCATTTTATTCTTGCCGGAGCAGTCACAGCTTTCCGGTCTCTGACGATCTTCCGGGCGGTCTATGATACCCGACGGATCATCCGCATAGAAATGGAACAGCCGGATATCCACCCCGATGAAAAACCGGAAGAAACAGTGATCCTTGAGGGTACAGACTGGCGTGAACTGCTTTTTCAATATGCCGATATTGCAGCACAAAAGATGGGTGCGAAACCGATTTCCGCAGAAAAGAATCTGACAGGATATTGTTCATGGTACTATTATTATAAAGATGTTTCAGAAGAACACATGCTCGAAAATATTGACGCATTGGCAAAAAATCGTTCACCTTATGCAGCAGAATATGTGCAGATCGATGATGGATACCAAACTTTCCAGGGAGATTGGCTGGATCAGTGCGATGAATGGCCTGTACCTGTCAGGGAAGTCGCCGCAAAAATCATTTCTCATGGGATGAAAGCAGGAATCTGGCTGATGCCGACTACGGCATCTACTCAAAGCCGGATATTCAGAGAACATCCGGAATGGTTCGTCAAAAACGAACAGGGAATTCCAGTGACACAGGTCGCGTGGGGACCCGATGATCAATGGGGATGTCTGGATGCCACGATCCCGGAGGTCCGCGAACATATTGTCAATATTTTCAAGACTTTTTACAGCTGGGGTTTTACCTATTTCAAATTGGACGGTCTCTATTTTGGGTTGCAGCGCGGTATCCGTAAAGATCCCGGAGCCACACCGGTCAGTGCGTTCCGGCTGTTGCTGAAAACGATCCGCGATGCAGTACCGGATGCCATGATCATGGGATGTTCCGAACCATTGCTCCCGTGTGTCGGTCTGATCGACAACGGACGTGTCAGTAATGACACTTCCCGCTATTTCAGAGCACCCAACCAGCCGTCAAATGCCCCGGAACTGTGCAATTGTTCCATCATAGATGCATTCCACCTTTCCATGGCGAATTTCTGGCTGTTCGATCGTTGGTTCCGTGCCGATCCGGATTCGATGATGGTCCGTCAGGACAATGCCTATTATACCCGGAATCAGGCAAAGATCTCTGTGCTGAGCGGAATTATGAGCGGCGTTGCATTGACCAGTGATCATCTCGGTACGATCAATCCGGACCGGAATGCTCTGCTTGCAAAAGCACAGGATATCCGAATGAAAAACGCACGGCCGATGCGTTCTATTGCCAATCAATGGCCGATGGAATTCGAGGGAACGATCGACGGGAAACATGCCGTTGCGCTCATCAATGATACCGATACTCTGAAAACCTGGACTCTGGCAGAATTGAATCTGCCGGAAATCTGTACGGATCTGCTGGATGAAAAAAAGGTCATTCATGAAATCAGCATAGATCCCGGCGATGCAGTTTTGCTCATGGAAGCATAAAAGAAATGTCATCCTCCTTTTATACAGAATACTTGTAATTTATGTATCTGAAAGGAGTTATGAGGGCAAAAAAATGGTGCGCCCACAAGGACTTGAACCTTGGACCCAATGATTAAGAGTCATTTGCTCTACCGACTGAGCTATGGGCGCAAAAATGAATCCCG
>JAGCNI010000019.1 GCA_017646015.1 Lentisphaeria bacterium | reverse complement strand
TATAAAAACCATTGCGTCATCACCCGTAGAAGCGGTTTTGTCCTTCTTAAAACTGACCTCTGTCAGTTGGAATCCATTTTGGGATACGGGAACGATCTGGCTTCCATTGCCGTATGATTCCTTTTTGGGGAATCTGCATCGTTCGATATTGAAACGTCCCTTGGGTTTAATTTTTGCCTCTGTCGGATTATATTGTCTGGTTCTGTTGATTTGCGGAACTTTTGCATTCTTCCGATATGGCTTCAAAACACTTTTTCTGATTGCTCCACTGGCATCTTATGTTGCCGGAACAACGCTGTTATTATCAGGCTGGGATCATCGCTTTTTTTATGCGGTATTATTGAGTGCTCTGCCTCTCGCCCTCTGTTGTCTTGGGAAACTTTCCAAAAATGGAGATTGCTCTAAATGCGGTTCTCCTTTGAATGAAGAATATCAGTGTGCCACATGCAAAGCCCAAAAAGAAAAAGAAAAACGTTTGAATGGGAAACGCTTTGATGTCAATGATCTCTATTTGGAGATAGAAGATTTAAAACAACAAATTGAAAAGATAGACAAGAAATCTTAATCCATAAAACAGGCTTGCTGACACTCTGAACTACAATCAGCCAGCCTGTAATTTTTCTGAGAAAAAATAGATTCACACGATCAAGGCGCAGAGCGGACCGGGCATGGCTTCAGTCTCGTGTTTGAATGTCAGCTTGCCATCCACTTGATTGTACTGGAAAAATTGAACCGTATCACTCGTTTCATTGCAGGCGACAAAGGTCTTGCTGTCCGGAAGAAAATTGATGTCACGGGGGCTGATTCCTTCCGAACTGACAATATCATACAAACTCAATCCGCCGTTGTCACGTACATAATAACAGGCAATGGAATCATGTCCGCGGTTACTGACACAGAGATGTCTGCCGTTATGGGAAAGGCGGACCGCTGCCACTTTGGTGAAAGCAGTAAAATCTTCCGGGATCGTTGACCATGTCTGAATATGAGTCAAGGTTCCCGCTTCATAACGCAAAGAGGAAACTGTATTATTCAATTCATTGGCAAGCCATGCAATTTTTCCATCCGGAGCAAAAAGCAGATGACGCGGACCCGCTCCCGGAACAGGGCTGTGATAACGGAATGAAGGTTCTTCCGGAATCCCAACACCCCGTGTAAACGGGAAAAGCTGCACTTCATCCACCCCGAGATCGACCACGCACAGATATTTCTGATCCGGAGTAAAAACAGTACAATGAGCGTGCGAACGATCCTGACGGTCTTCCTGAGGACCGACAGATCCTGTTGTTTCAATAATCCGACCGGGACCGGGTTCGGCAAAAAGTCCATTCTCAAGGCGGAATTCATTGATCGTTCCTGTCCGGTAACTGGCACAATACAGAAATTTATTGTCCGGATCAACAGTCAGGTGACAAGTCGATTTCCCCAATGTTTCCCGTGCATCCAGATAATAGATGGAACCATCTTCCCGGATTTGATAGATCACCGCTTTATTGATCCCGTCATCTGCACAAACCGCATACAAGAGGGTCTTATCATTTGAAAATGCCAGATAACTCACACCTCTGAGCGGTTCAAAAAAAGTCTGTCTGCAATTACGGTCATATCCGTAAATCCCGCCGTTTTCATTCTGAGAACAGGCTCCGATATAAAAACTTGTCAGCATAAATATTCTCTCCATAAAAAATTCAACGTTTCGCAATATACATTTGAATCTGAGATAAATCAACCTGTTTTCAAAAATATTGATTCTCTCTTTTGGTTTTTAGCGCAAAAAAACTTGACAAAAATCTGAAAACAAGTTACATTAACTGCATCAATACAGAAAAGGAGTTTTGCCCATGGCAATCATTACAATTATTGGTGCGGGAATGATGGGCTCCGGAATGAGCCGTCCTGCAAGAGATAACGGACACGAAGTCCGTCTGGTGGGAACACCGCTTGACAGAGAGATCATCGCAGAAGCATCCGTCAGCGGCAGACACGTTCCGATGAAACGTCAGCTCCCCGACGGGATCAAATATTATCAGACAGAACAGACAACCGAAGCGTTACAGGGGGCGGACTATGTGATTTGCGGAGTCAGCAGTTTCGGTGTGGAATGGTTCGCCAATGAGATCCTCCCCATCCTTCCTGTCAATATTCCGGTGCTTTCCGTAACCAAAGGTTTGCTCGACTCTCCCGATGGTTCTCTGGTCACTTTTCCGGAATACCTCAAAAGCCGTCTGCCGGAAGATAAAAAAGATAAGATCCTCTTCAATGCAATCGGCGGTCCCTGCACATCTTACGAACTGATGGATCGTCATCAGACAATGGTTTATTTCTGCGGCGAAGATTTGAATATTCTGCAACGATTCAAAGATCTGCTTGCAACCGATTACTATCATATTGAAATCTCCGGAGATATCCGCGGGGTGGAGGGATGTGTTGCCCTGAAAAACGCCTATGCTGTCGCTGTTTCCATGGGAATCGGACTGGCGGAAAAACTGGATGGTAAAGAGGCCTACATGTATAATCCGCAGGCAGCTCTCTTCGGACAAAGTATCCGGGAGATGTCACGATTGGTCAAAATGCTCGGCGGTGACAACGCTCTCGCCGGAGGGATCCCCGGTGCAGGCGATCTTTTTGTTACGATCTTCGGCGGTAGAACCCGCAGACTCGGTTATCTTCTCGGGCTTGGAAAATCCTATGCGGAAGCAAAAGAAGAACTCAAAGGGGTCACGCTCGAATCAGTCGTGATCATCACAAGAATGTGTCGCGCTCTCCGGATCCTGGGCGAACAGGGAAAGGTCGATTTGAAAGATTTTCAATTGCTCTTTTTCCTGGACAGTGTGATCAATCAGGGTGCTCCCGCTGATATTCCATGGAAAAAATTCCGCTGATGAAATCTGTTTTCCTCCTCCGCTTCCTCTTCATGCTCTTCATCCTGTGCGGATGGTGTTTTGTTTCTGCCTGTTTCAGACAGAAAGAAACGCCGCCGGACACCTATCGGATAATGGTCTCGGAAGTGGCGGACCAGAAAATTGCAGACTCCCGTGAAATCGCTGCGGCAATTTTCTCCGGCAGCAAAAATTCCGGAGAAATCGCTGTTCTGAATCAGTTTGCACAACAGAATGATCTCAAAATAAAAATCCGTTTCATTCCGGTCCGGAACGATCTTCCTGCGCTGTTGCGTTCCGGCAGATATGATGTGATCGCTGGAAAATTTACAAAAGAGGAACTCCTGAGATGGCATCTGATCCCCGGATTTGCATACTCGCTGCCCAATGAAACAAAACAATTCTTTCTCGGAATGAAACGGGGCTCCTCATTTTTCAGGGGAACTCCGATCCGGAAAACAATGCCACCAAAGGAAACAGCAAATGATAAAACAATGGATCAAAAACAATAAGACGGAATCCGTATCGATCCTCTTCTTTATTCTCTTCGCAATCTATCTCTGGAGCGGACTTGAACTCAGAACACCGGAATATGATGAGATCTGGACACTTCAATTTTATGCATCTCAACCGGTATCCTCCATTCTGACCGATGTGGCAACCCCCAACAATCATCCGCTGAACTCACTGATGATCCGTTATGCTACAATGTTCGGAGGATATTCCATGGGCGCAGTCCGTTTCCCCGCATGGCTCTCTTATTGCGGACTGTTTGTCATTGCTCTGATTGCAGCCATAAAATGTTTCAAAAACTCCGTTACAAGAGCCGCATTTCTTGCGTGGGTCATGCTGAACGGGGTACTGGTGCATTACGCAGAAACTGCCCGGGGATATGCCGTACAGACATTTTTTGTAACGGCTCTGTTTCTTTCTCTTATTCTATATAATAAATATAAAGAGCAGCCTGCAAGGAGAAAAGGATATGCGATCCTCTTTCTTCTGACAGCCGCAGGATGCTGTCTTTCGATCAGCAGTGGTATTCTTTATGTCACGTTTCTGACCGGATTCTGGTGGATCTTTACAACACCATTCAAATCTGGGATCGCCAATATCTGGAAAGAACAGAAACCATGGATCATCTCCGGAATCATCTTTGCGATATTTGTTCTGCTCTGGTACGGACTTCATTATACCGAATTTGCCAAAGGACAGGCTCAATTCGGTGATCCGATGAATTCCCCGGAAAGATTTTTTATTTTTATCAGCAATACTCTGACCTCTCTCAATCTCTGGATTCCGCTGATTTTTACTGTCTGCGGGGTCATCCTCCTGCTGCTGAAAGTCCGGAAAGAAGATTTAAAATTCTGTCTCGTTCCGCTTCTGGCTCTGGCGGGAATGTTCCTGAGTGCGATCATCACAAAAGCCGGGCCGCCGCGTGTATATCTCCCCTGGGTTCCAATCCTCTGTTTCAGTGCGGCATATACTCTGGATCAACTTCTGGAATACTCACGCATCCGGAAATTTTCTCCGGTGATCCTGCTTGCAGCGATCGCAGCGGCAGCATTCAGCATGAATTCTGTCAGACAGAAAGCGGCAGACCCCGATCTGGGGATCGCATACAGAGATCTGAAAGAAAATGTTTCTCCCGACATCTATATCGCATACCGTCCGACAGATGCCTTTGTACTGTCTGCTGTCTTCGGAAAAGATGTGATCGAAGACAACCTGCGCCGGATGCAGGATCCGAAAATGATCATGCTCTTTCATGACAATCTGATCGGAGCTATGCGTTTTACAGACGGCAGTACATGTTCCTTTGCACCGACGCTTTCAACCCCGGTACAGCAGGGATCAATGAATGATGATCTCGGGTATTGGATCTATAAACTGCGCCCCCCGCGTCCCGGAGAAGAATGGGAAAAATCTCCGTTGGTTCTCTGCCGGATGTTTGGAACACATCATGAAGAATTGCGTCAAAAACAGAATTGGCTCAAAAATAATTTTGCAGTAGTCAACGCATTCCTCACAAGAAATCTTTCAAGATTATATCCTGCCATTCCATCCATGCAGTTTTTTGTATCATCCTCCCCGGGTCTGAGTGCTGATGAGATGTTGAAACTGGAAGAGGATCGCGCAGGAAGGATCCGTTTTTTCATTCTGGAATGACTCTTTCAGACACTCGATTGAAAAAAGTCTTGTTCTCTCTATTGAAAAACGCAGAATATGCTGTATATTATCTGCTGAGTATTTTTTTATTCAAACACAAACATACTATAAAAACCTAATTTGAAGCAAGGAGTCTGTCATGGCTATTGTCAACAGTGAAAATGATCTTATGGAAAAAATTGTAACGCTGTGCAAACGGCGCGGTATCATCTTTCAGAGTTCCGAGATTTACGGCGGCTACAATGGTTTTTGGGATTATGGACCGTATGGCGTAGCCCTGAAAAAAGCAGTAGAACAACTCTGGTGGAATGAAATGGTCGAAACCCGTGAAAACGTTGTCGGCTTGGATTCCACGATCATCTGCCATCCGAAAACATGGAAAGCATCCGGGCATATCGACCGTTTCGGCGATATCATGTGCGACTGCAAAACCTGCAAAACACGTCACCGTGTTGACCAGATGGAAGACCCCACAACCTGCTCCAACTGCGGTTCCAAAGATTTGACTCCGCCCCGCGAATTCAACCTGATGATGAAAACATACGTCGGCCCGGTCTTCGACGAAGATCATATCGCATATCTCCGCGCAGAAACATGCCAGCCGATCTTCACAGATTTCCATCTGGTCCGTATCGCCACACGCAAACAGCTCCCCTTCGGGATCGCTCAGATCGGTAAATCTTTCCGTAACGAAATCACTCCCCGTAACTTCACCTTCCGTTCCCGGGAATTCACTCAGATGGAAATGGAATTCTTCTGCTCCGATGAACAGTCCATGGATTGGTTCTATTTCTGGCGCGAACAGAGAATGAAATATTATACCGAAAAACTCGGTTTCCGGGAAGATGAACTGCAGTATCATGACCACGACAAGCTCGCACACTATGCAAAAGCTGCCGTGGATATCGAATTCAAATTCCCCTTCGGATTCGGCGAACTCGAAGGAATCCACCACCGCGGAACATGGGACCTCTCCCGTCATCAGGAATATTCTCAGCAGAATATGGAATATCTCGATCAGCAGACCAATCAGAAATACATGCCCACATGCGTCGAAACTTCTGTCGGTCTCGATCGTACCATCCTCGCTCTCCTCACTCATGCATACGATGAAGACAAGGCTCCGACCAAAAAAGAAGGTATGGAAGATGATGTCCGTATCGTTCTCCACTTTGTCCCGCGCATCGCTCCGGTTCAGGTCGCTGTCATGCCCCTCTCCAAAAAACTCAACGAAGCCGCCGAAAAACTCCAGAAAGATATCTGCCGCTTCTATCGTACAGAACTGGATACCACCGGAAATATCGGTAAACGCTATCGCCGTCAGGATGAAATCGGTACTCCGTTCTGCCTGACATGCGACTTCGAAACCGAAAGCGACAACTCCGTCACTGTCCGCGACCGTGACACCATGGCTAAGGAACGTGTCAATATCAGCCAGCTCAGACAGTATCTGGATGATAAGATCTACGGCTGTTGATTGGATATATTGAGGAGTCATCCCCCGCAAGGAGAATCATTATGATACTGAAAAAACTGTTCACTTTTTTCATCGCAGCTACTGCAACGATCCTTTCTGCTGAAGATTTTTCCACCTCTTTCGCAGATGGAAAATGGGATCGTTCTCAATGGCTGAATGTCAAAAGTCCCCGTTGGAATTTCATCGGAGAAATGATTCAGCACAGCGATCATATCACAAATAAAGCTCCCAATGTTCCGGATCAGGTGCTCCTCAGAAAATATGAACCGCAGATTTATGCCTCTCTCATGCTGAATAAAAAATTCAGCGGAGATGCCACGATTTCATCCCGGATGAGTTTCGATCACCTGATGGCTCCCCTGATCGTGATCGCTTCGGAAATCGGAAAAAGTGCAGACGGCAAATATTTTGAACACAGAGATCATTACGAGATCGTTCTTTTCCATAAGGGAATCAATATCTGGCATCATCTTTACAAGAATGGAAAACCATCCTGGTACAGATCTGCTTATCTCAAAATCCCTTTCCAGCCGAAAACGGTCTATGATCTTCAGATTCAACTGCGGTGGAGACAGGGAAGATGCCAGATGACAGTCAGCTGTAACGGAACTGAGTTCGGTTACATGGAACTGAATATGCCGCAAACATATTATGTCGGCATCACCGGATGTGAAGGCAGAAACCGTTTCTACGATTTCAAAGTCTCACAGCCGAAAAAATCAAAAAGAAAAAAATGAGGTACCACGGAAAAACTTGAGAGAAAAATCAATCGGTTTCTGTTCTCAAGTTTTTTCATTTTCATGGAACCCGCAAAAATAACACGGAGTCTGTTTTTTATGAGTGAACTGGTTAAAATTATGCCGTGTCTGGATATGAAAGCCGGACGTGTCGTCAAAGGAGTGCATTTTGTTGATATTGCGGATGCCGGAGATCCGGTCGAATGTGCAAAAGCCTATTGTGCCGCAGGTGCCGATGAACTGGCTCTTCTGGATATTACTGCCACAGTCGAAAATCGCGGAACTCTTCTGGATGTTGTCAAACGCGTCGCAGAAGTCTGTACTGTCCCGTTCACAGTCGGCGGCGGAATCGCAGATGTCAGCTCTGCCGAAGCTGTCCTCAAAGCCGGTGCGAATAAAATATCCACCAGTAGCGCAGCATTCAGAAAACCCGAAATCATCCCGGCCATGATCCGTGAATTCGGACCCGATGCCGTCACCGTCGCAATCGACGTCGATGTGAATCCCGCAATGCCATCCGGCTATGAAGTCTATATCGACGGAGGCAGAACCGCTACCGGATTCGATGCAGTCGAATGGGCTAAAAAAGTCGATGGCTACGGCGTGAAAGTTATTCTCCCGACCAGTAAAGCCGGAGACGGTGCCAAAACAGGATATGATCTCCCCGTAATCAAAGCCATGCACAACGCTTGCACCGCTCAGATCGTCGCATCCGGAGGGGCAGGAAAAATGGAACACTTCCTCGACGCTGCCAATGCAGGAGCAACTGTACTCCTCGCTGCGTCGGTCTTCCATTTCCACATGATCGATATCCCCGAATTGAAACAGTATCTCAAAGCAAACGGAATCTGCGTTTCTGCATAATAAAACTCACTACTTTGAAAAAACTTTTGAAAAAACTTTTGAAAAAATCCGAAAAAAGTCTTTCAAAGATTTGCAAAATCGCTCAAGTGGTGTCATATTACTGCACAAATAAAAATTCAACCGTGAAATTACAGTACTGAAGATGAATCCGGAAAAAACACGAAAACTGTTGTCTGCTGAACGGGAGGCTCTGATCTGTGAGAGCCTGACCGGAGGGGTCAAGACCATTGCAGAACTGAGTTCGGAACTGAAAGTGTCCGAGGCTACAGTCCGCCGTGACCTTGAATCACTCGAAAACAGCGGTGCGATCCGCCGTGTTTACGGCGGAGCTGAACTGCTCCGGAAGCGGAATTCAGAACCTTTATATGAAGAAAAGGCTGCTATTCATCCTCAGGAAAAAACCACCATCGCAGAAAAAGCAATTCAATTCCTGAAAGAAGGAGATACGATTTTTCTCGATGGCGGCAGTACCGTTCTTGAAATGGCAAAAAGACTGCCGGCGATCCCCAATCTGACAATTGTCACCAATTCTCTCATGGCGGCAGCTGAACTCATGGAAAAGAAACACCGTCTGATCCTGGTCGGTGGGGAATTCCGCAGTCTGAGCCGGACACTGGTCGGTCCGCTCACCGCAAAAATCCTGGAAAATGTTTCCATCTCAAAAGCATTTCTCGGAACCATCGGTTTTGAGCCGGAACGCGGGATCAGTACCACAGATCCCAATGAAGCCTTTACCAAAGAACTGGTCATGAAACGGGCTGATAAAGTTTTTTTGCTGGCAGACAGTTCAAAACTGGCTGTCTCTTCGTTCGTTTTCAGCGGCAATGCCTCGGATATTGATACACTGATCACTGATTCAGGAATCTCCCCGGCTGCCGTTAAATTATTAAAGTCTCAGAATATCGAAGTGATATTTTCATAATCAACCCCCAAAAAGGAGAAATGAAAAATGGGCAATTTCATCAATGATTCCGGCCCGAATTTCAAAGCCGGAGAAATCAAACTGGACTCCATTCCGGTTTACCAGTACAACAAAGATCTGAAAAAAGAATTCAAAGCTGGCAAGCTCGCCAAAGAAGAACTGGCAGAGATCTATGAATCCATGCTCGTCATCCGCGAATTCGAAGAAATGATCCTCAAACTCAAAAACGGCGCTTACGAAAAACTTTCCGATTACGAATATCGCGGCCCGACACACTTGTCCATCGGACAGGAAGCTACCGCTGCCGGTGTCTGCTGCGCTCTGAAAATCACCGATGAAATCACCTCCACACACCGCGGTCACGGTGACTCCATCGCGAAAGGGTTCCATGCGATCAAACGCATGAGCGAAGCTGAACTCAAAGAACGCTGCCCGGAATTCGCCGGTCTCGCTGGCGAAGAACTCCTCGAAGCTGTCCTCGAAGACCATGTCTATCGCACCATCGCTGAACTCTTCGGTAAAGAAGCTGGTTACGGCAAAGGCCGTGGCGGCGGTATGCACATCGCTGACTTCCGCGTCGGTCACCTCGGTGCAAATGCTATCGTCGGCGGCGGTATTCCGATCGCTACCGGTGCTGCTATGACCACTCGTATCGATGTCGATAAAGCAAAACAGGGCAAAATCGTCTGCTCCTTCGCAGGTGACGGTGCTTATGCGAACGGCGTCGTTCTCGAATCCTTCAACTGGGCTTGCCAGGGTCAGTTCACTGATCCGGAACTCTCCAGCATCAACTTCGGTCTCCCGATCATCTACTGCCTGGTCAACAACCACTATGGTATGACCGGCCGTGCTGACCGCGAAGTCTGCGGTGTCCACCCGCTCGCCCGCCGTGCTGCCGGTTTCTCCGATTGCAACATGCACGCAGAAGTCGTCAACGGTATGGATCCCCTCGCAGTCCGCGACGCTATCGAACGCGCCAAAGCTGTCATCGCCGAAGGCAAAGGCCCGGTCATGCTCGAATTCAATACCTATCGTTACTTCGGTCACTCCCTCTCCGACCCGAGAACTGAATACCGCTCCAAAGCGGAAGAAGCTCTCTGGAAAGAAGTTGACCCCGTCCCCTGCTTCCGCGCAAAATTGATCGAAGCTGGCGCATTCTCCGAAAAAGAACTCGCCGCTATGGAAAAGAAAGTTGCTGAACGCAACGAAAAAGCAGCTCGCCGCGCAGCTGATTCCGACGATCCCAAAGCAGAAGACGTCATCAAATACATGTACACCGATACAAACAGCGAAGTTGTCCCCGCTCCGTACAACCAGCTCATGGCTCGCGGTCCGCGCCCCGTTATCAAACGTGACGCTGACAGCCGCATCACCTACAAAGATGCTATCAAAGAAGCTATGATCGAAGAAATGGAACGCGACGCTCGCGTTGTCTGCTACGGTGAAGACGTTGCTGATTACGGTAACGCATTCAAACTGACAAAAGGCATGCTCGAATATTTCGGCCGCGCCCGCGTCTTCAACGCTCCGATCTCCGAAGCTGCTATCATCGGTACCGGTGTCGGTATGGCTATGACCGGATATCGCCCGGTTGTCGAACTCATGTACATGGACTTCGCTCTCATGGCTTCCGACCAGATCTCCAACCAGGCAGCAAAATGGCACTACATGACCGGCGCATCCACCAAGGTGCCTATGGTCATCCGTTGCTCTGTCGGCGGCGGTAAAGGATACGGCGGACAGCACTCTCAGTCCCTCGAATCCATCTTCGCTCACATCCCCGGAACCTATGTGGCATATCCCTCCAATCCCTATGATGCTAAAGGTCTCATGAAAACCGCTATCCGCGATGACAACCCCGTTGTCTTCGTCGAAGGTCAGCTCCTTTACAACGTCAAGGGTGTTGTTCCGGAAACCGATTACACCATCCCCTTCGGTCAGGCAAACGTCCTCCGCGAAGGTTCCGACATCACATTCGTCTGCTGGGGTCCCGCAGTCGCTGACGCAGAAAAAGCTGCTGACGCTCTCGCAGAAGAAGGTGTCAATGTCGAAATCATCGACGTCCGTACACTCGTTCCCTTCGACTGGGAAACTGTCTTTGCATCCGTCCGCAAAACCGGCAAGTGCGTAGTCATGAGCCAGTGCGTTGATATCGGTTCCTTCACCGGCGAAATCGTTTCCAAGATCGTTGCAGAATGCTTCGATTCTCTCGATGCACCGGTCCTCAAGATCGGCGCAAAGAATGGTATTGCTCCGCAGGCTCACTGCCTCGAAAAAGCATTCCTGCCGTCTGTCGAAGACATGGTCGAAACCGCAAAGAAAATCCTTTAATCAGAGAGGGTTATCTCAATGGCAACAAAAATTCCAATTCCCAGACTTGGTCAGTCCGAAGAGACCGTCACGATTCAGACGTGGAAGGTCAAAGAGGGCGATATGATCAAGAAAGGCGATGTGCTGTTTGATGTTGAAACAGACAAAGCGGTTCTTGATGTCGAATCTCAGTTTGAAGGAACAGTTCTGAAGATCCTCGTTCCCGCAGGCAAAGAGGTTCCCGTTCTCACCACCGGTCTCATCATCGGTGAAGCAGGTGAAGATATTTCTGCTCTGGCAGCAGAAGCCGCAGCTCCGGCTCCCGCACCGAAAGCAGAAGCACCGAAAGCAGCAGCTCCGGCTCCCGCCAAAAAAGCTGCTCCGGCTCCGAAAAAAGCTGCTCCGGCTCCTGCCGCCGCTCCCGCAGCCGCTGCTCCCGCTCCGGTTGCTGCTCCGGCTCCTGCCGTTGCTCCCGCTAAAAAGCCGGTCTCCCCGCGTGCTAAAGTTTTCGCTAAAGATTATCTGATCGACATCAATAAGGTTCCCGGAACCGGCGGAGAAGTCGGCCGTGTTACCGAACAGGACGTCAAAGACTATCTCGAAAACTCCGGCTACAATGCCAAGAAAATCACTCCGGTCGCTCTCAATGCTGCGAAAGAAGCCAATCTGGAACTTCTTTCTCTGAATGGAACAGGCGAAAGCGGACGTATCACTCTGGCAGACGTCAAAGAAGCTGTCTTTGAACAGCCCAAGCCGATGAGCACCATGCGTAAAGTCATTGCCCGCCGCCTCCATGAATCCAAAATGGTCATGCCGCATTTCTATGTGACAGTTTCCATTGACATGAGTGCAGTCAAGGCAAAACGCGCCCAGCTGAAAAAAGATAACATCAATATCAGCGTCAACGTCTTCATCGCAAAAGCTGTCGCTCTGGCTCTGGCTGAATTCCCGAATGTCAACGCCGAATGCATCGGTGACAATGTCATTCACAAAGCCAAAGTCAACCTCGGTATCGCTGTCAGCCTGGATAACGGCTTGGTCGTTCCGGTCATCCGTAATGCAGACAAAAAGGCTCTGGACGAACTTTCTGATGAAATTGCTGAACAGGCTGCAAAAGCCCGCTCCGGCAAACTCACACCGTCCGATATGTCCGGCGGTACATTCACCATCTCCAACATGGGTATGATGAATGTCGAAAGCTTCTGCGCTATCATCAATCCGGGCGAAGCCGGCATTCTGGCTGTCTCCTCCGCAATCCCGACTCCGGTCGTGGACAAAGAAGGAAACATCGTTGTCCGTGACATGATGAAAGTAACCCTCAGTGTTGACCACCGTATCGTGGACGGCTCTGACGGCGCAAAATTTGTCAATGCTGTGAAATCCAAATTGGAAGATGCTGCCCTTTGGGACAGCATGATCTGAGTCGGATCACGCCCTTGATATTCACACGTCCGGCAGCAAAAAACGCTGTCGGACGTGTTTTTTTCAAAAAACAGTCATAATTTGAGATAAAATATTGAAAAAACGTGTGATTTCGACTTGAAAAAGAGAATTGACAAAGTATATTATATGTCTCTATATTCCAAAAGATTTTCTGATTGAAAACATGGGATATAAAAAAGATGAGAACGGTACAGCGAAACGGTTGCTGTGCCAATATATAAACAGGATGAGCATAAGGTAAGAATCCAAAATGGTCAAAATCAGACTGAAAAAGACAGGTGCGAAGAACTGGGTCAGCTTCCGCGTAGTTGCAACTGATATTCGTTCTTCCCGTGACGGTTACACACTCGAAACCCTCGGCTACTACGATCCCAAACACAGCGACGAAAAAGTCAATGTGGAACGTATCGAATACTGGATCTCCCAGGGTGCACAGATGAGCGAAACTGTTGCTGACATCTACAAACGCGCAAAAGAAGGTAAATCCAAAGTTCGCGGCGTTGCAGATGGCTACATCAAGAAGAAAAACTTCAAGGATGCGCCTGCACAGGCATAACTGAATCCGTCAACAGTTACGGTTGAAACGCTTTCCAATTCGCTTTTTATGGACGGAAAGCGTTAAGATTTGTTATACAGCGTTGTTTATCGGAGAATTTTACTGTGTTTGATGCATTGAAAAAACTTTTCGGCATTGGTTCTTCTGTTGCTGCTGAAAAGAATGAAAAACGAAACGGATCTCCGGAAGGTGCCGGCAACGGCAATCCGGTTTCTTTGAAAGATTTGGAAGGATTCGTGGATTATGTAGTCCGTGCATTGGTCGATTATCCCGACGAAGTGCATGTTTCTACAAAAACAGAAAATGATGACAAGGTGATCTGGATTGCATGCCGTAAAGAAGATACCGGCAAGATTATCGGTAAGAAAGGCAAAACCATCATTGCATTGCGTGCTCTGGTTGCCGGAGCTGCCGGCAGAATGCAGAACCGAGTCAAAGTTGAGGTGGCGGACTGAGACTCCGAATTGACATAGTGACCCTGTTCCCGGATATATTTTTCGGGCCTTTGGGTTCAAGCATTGCAGGACGGGCCATACGGGAAAACCGGGTTTCTGTCAATGCGGTAAATCTCAGGGATTTCACCCACGATACGCGGCAGACCGTGGACGACAAGCCTTTTGGGGGCGGTCCCGGTATGCTGTTGAAACCTGAACCGCTGTTTGAAGCGGTCGAGTTTCTGAAAACGAAAGATGCAAAGGTGATTCTGACGGGACCCCGCGGTGAGCGTTTTACGCAGAAGATTGCGGCGGAACTGGCACAGGAAAAACATTTGATCTTTATATGCGGACACTATGAAGGAGTGGATGAGCGAATCAGAACACATCTTGCTGATCGTGAGCTCTCGATCGGAGATTATGTACTGACAAGCGGCAATCTTCCTGCGATGGTAATGTGTGATGCAGTGATAAGACTTTTGCCCGGAGCACTGGGATGCGGTGATTCGGATGCGGATGAATCTTTTTCAACTGAATCCGGGTTCCTCGAATATCCGCAATACACAAGACCAGCGGATTTCCGTGGATGGAAAGTACCGGATGTACTTCTTTCCGGAGATCATGGGAAAATTGAAAAATGGCGCAGAGAAGAGGCGTATTTGGAAACCAAAAGGAAACGCCCGGATCTGTTGGAGCAGAAATCAAAATCGGAGGATTAAGAATATGAACGTGATTGACAAGATCGAAAAAATGCAGTGCCGGCAGGATATTCCTGATTTCAAAATCGGCGACACCGTCAAAGTCTATAACAAGATTGTTGAAGGAAACAACGAACGTATCCAGCTCTTTACCGGCGTTGTGATTGCCCGTCGCGGCAGCGGCATCCGTGAGATGTTCACCGTCCGTCGCGTTGCTTTCGGTATCGGCGTGGAAAAAGTTTTCCCGCTCCACACCCCGCGTATCGAAAAAATCGAAGTCGAAAGAAAAGGTCATGTCCGCCGTGCAAAACTGTACTACCTGCGCGACAAGATCGGTAAAGATGCCAAAGTCAAGGAAAAGAAATTCAAAGCCTGATCTTTGTATGTCTTTCAACAGTAATCCCCTCGCCTACGAAACTCTCAAGTGGGACGAGGGGTTTTCTTTTGTTGCGGGAGTGGATGAGGCAGGCAGAGGATGTATGGCGGGACCGGTGGTTGCCGCTGCGGTGATTTTTACAGACAAAAATCATATTCCTGACGGGATCAATGACTCCAAGCAACTGACACATGAGAAGCGGATGAAACTCCGGGAAAAACTGTTATCCGACCCTACTGTTTTGTGGGCGATCGGCGAAGTTTATCCGGAAGAGATCGACCGTATCAATATTTTGCAGGCGACCTGGAAAGCGATGCGTCTTGCATTGTTGCAGCTGCCGCAAACGGAATTTGCACTGATTGACGGGAATCCAGTCAAAGGACTGCCGGTGCCCTCCCTGTCAATCGTCAAAGGGGATGCTCTTTCACTCTCCATCGGAGCGGCAAGTATTCTGGCAAAAACGACTCGAGATCTGTATATGGAAAAAATTGCAGAGGAATATCCGCAGTATCAGTTTGAGGTCCATAAAGGATATTGTACCCGTATCCATATCCGTGCAGTCGAAGAATTCGGCCCCTGTCCGATCCACCGTCTGACATTTGAACCGATCAAAAGTATTCTGAATCCGCCGGAAAAGATCCAGCCGGAATTATTCTGATCATTGATTTTCGAGCCACTCCTGCATTGTCTTCAGGAATGAGGGGACAACGGTATGCAGTTTTGCATGACCGATTCCATGGACGGCAACACAATCGGCAAGTTTACGTGGTTTCTTCGCTGCAAAATCTTTCAAGCTGGCATCTGTCAGGATACAGTAAGCCGGAACGCCCTGCTCCATTGCGAGTTTTCGCCGATGCTGCCGCAGATGTTCCAAGAGAGCCAATTCATTGACATCCATATTATCAGCTGCAAAACGGATTTTTCCGGATGCGGCGATTTTTTTCTTTCCGGCTCTTTCCGATACGCGCTGATACAATTCAGGAATCGCCAAACGGATCGAGTGATCATCTGACTGTAAAAATCTGCTGCCGTTTGCTGCGAGTTCGAGACATGGGAACTCTGTCTCTTCACTGCGGCGGAGATAACCGGAAGCCTCCAACGCCTTGAGCAGCAACATGATATTATTCTGCCGCAACTCTTTGAGTAATCCGAAAAACACATCGGATTCAAATCCGGGAGCATTACTCTGAGAACGGGAACCGGCAAGCAACTGGCTCAATTTTCCTCTTCAGATCCTGCCGTTTCTCTGTCGCACGGCTTCCAATTTGATGCGAACCGACTCCTGTTCCCGCTTGGTCAAATCCCGCAATCCGGCGGCTTCGTGGGAACAAAGATCACAGTTTCCGCATTTCCACAATTCAGTATCTTCCCCGAAATAAGAGATCAGATAGCCCTGTCTGCATTTCAGAGCTTCGGTATAACGGATCATATCCTCCAGGCGTTCCATTTCCAAATTCTGTTTATATTCGAGGGCTTCAAAATCGATACTCAGTTTTTTCTCCTCCGGTCTCAGCAATTCCGTTGAACGTCCCCGGAACGGGGTTGCTATTTTAAGTACGGAACCATTGAGATTTGCCAACACGCGATGGATTTGATCTTCTCTCAATCCGGCGATTTTTGCCAAAGTCAGATAAGAATATTCCTGCTCCAGATAAGCCTGTTCGCCTTTGAATTCAAGGAAACGATAGATAAAACGGGAACGCTGAGTTGCCTGTTGTACGTGAGCGGCAAGCATTTCTCTGCGGTCGGCGGTGAATGAGAGCAGAACACGATCGCGGTTATTGTAGAAACGGGCGACATAATCATTCTGTTCCAAAACGCTCAATGCGGCACCGATCTGACTTTCAGATTTTGCTCCCGGCACCAGAGGCAGGATTTGTCCGAGAGTCATTTCCAGAAGAGTTGTTTTTCTTTTTTCGCCCTCATGCAGCATCACCTGATAGACATTTTCGATCAAGTCTCTGGAAGGATTATTCATATCGATCAGGAATTCGTGAGTAAAGCGGTCGGCATAAGAGTAAAGCAGGATACACTCTGCCGGTTCGCCATCCCGTCCGGCACGACCGGCTTCCTGATAATAAGCCTCGATGGAACCGGGGATGTTGTAATGGATCACACGCCGCACATCAGATCTGTCAATACCCATACCGAAAGCATTGGTTGCGACCAGCAGAGGACATCCTTCACTCATGAAACGGTTCTGAGCATCGGAGCGTTCTTCATCGGACATACCGCCGTGATATGCGATACATTTGAATTCATCCTGCAGTTGATCCACCGCTTTCCGGGTTGCGGTATAAATGATCGTGGGGACCCGTTTTTCTTTCAGCATTTTCCGGATGGCAATGATCTTCTGTTCATTTCCGCCGCAGCGGACAATGGAAAAAGCGAGGTTAGGCCGTTTGAAACCGGCAACATGAAGAGTCATTTCAGGACGACGCAGTTGTTTGAGAATATCCTCCCGGACCTGATGAGTTGCCGTGGCAGTAAAAGCGCAGACCTGGGGGATATTGAAAAGCTCCACGATTTCACCGAGGCGGAGATAGGAGGGACGGAAATCATGCCCCCACTGGCTGATGCAGTGAGCTTCATCCACGACCAGAGCTTCGGGGGGATTTTCATGCAGAAAATTCCGGAATGAATTTGTCTGAAAACGTTCCGGGGCGACATAGAGTAATTTGATTTTTCCGGCGGCAGCATCATCCAAAGCAGAAAATTGTTCGGCAGCGGAAATCGAAGTATTGATACAGGCAGCAGGGATTCCCCGTTCACGCAAAGAATCGACTTGATCTTTCATCAGCGAGATCAAGGGAGAAACAATGATACTGTATCCGGGCCGCATGAGAAGCGGGAGCTGGTAGCAGAGAGATTTTCCGGCTCCGGTCGGCATGACGACACAGACATCCTCACCATTCAGGACATCCTTGACAACTGTCTCCTGATGATCCAGAAAGGAGTTGAAACCGAAATATTTTTTCAATGCTTTGTAAAGTTCGTTCTGCATCCGGGTAATATATCACAAAACTCCCCGGATGCAAAACGAATTCATGGATAATATTCTGCAGATTTTCCCAATTCTTCTTCGATTTTGAGCAGACGGTTATATTTGCAAGTCCGTTCAGCACGTGAAACAGAACCGGTCTTGATCTGACCGGATGCAAAGGCGACAGCCAAATCAGCAATAGTTGTATCCGCTGTTTCTCCGGAACGGTGACTGAGGATCGTTTTCCAATCGGCCTCCTGCGCCATCTCCACAGCGGCAGCGGTCTCTGTAAAAGTCCCGACTTGATTCGGTTTGACCAAAAGAGCATCCGCTGCACGGAGAGAGATCGCTTTATGGATATATTTCACATTCGTCACGAGCAGATCATCTCCGACCATTTGAACTGTATGCGGTAATTTTTTTCTCAACTCCAGCCATCCATCCCAATCACCTTGTGACATACCGTCTTCAATAGAGTCGATCGGATAGAGCTGCACAAGTTTGCAAAGATAATCCGCCTGTTCCGAAGAAGTCAAAACTCTGCCGTCGCCCTCTTTCCGGTAACAGTAGAGGCCGTGGACATCATCATAAAATTCGCTGGAGGCACAATCGATCGCAATCGAAATATCCCCGCCGGATGCAACTGTTCCCGGTTTGTATCCGGCTTTCTCTATTGCTGCAAGAATCAAGCGGAACACTTCATCGGTGCTTCCGACCTCCGGAGCGAAACCGCCTTCATCACCGACAGCAGTGGAATATCCTTCAAGCTTCAGGATCTCCTTGAGCGTATGAAAAACCTCCACGGTCATCTGCAAACCATGGGAGAAAGAAGATGCACCGATCGGACGGATCATAAATTCCTGAAAATCCACAGGAGCATCCGAGTGAACTCCGCCATTGAGGATATTCACCATAGGAACCGGCATCCGGCAGGCTTTCACCCCACCGGCATAGCGGTACAAAGGTTGTTTTTCAAATGCAGCACCGGCATGCAATGCGGCAAGAGAGACCGCCAGCAGTGCATTGGCTCCGAGATGATCTTTTGCCGGAGTTCCATCCAGTTTGATCATTGTTTTATCGAGAGATGCCTGATCCAACACGTCCATTCCGTTCAATGCTTCAGCAATGTTTTTATTCACATGAGAAACGGCTTTCAGAACACCTTTTCCGCCGTAACGGTGTTTATCGTCATCCCGTAATTCCAACGCTTCATTGACTCCGGTCGATGCACCGGAAGGCACACAGGCGACTCCGCTGATTCCATTTTCCAGCCGAACTTCTGCTTCCACGGTTGGATTTCCTCTTGAATCCAGAATTTCTCTTGCGTAAATTGATGCGATACATGAATCTTTTTTCATAATTTCCCTCCCTTGTAAGTTTATTGCAAAATAAATCCTCATCCGGAAAAAATCAAGGTGTTTTCCATGAAAAAAGAGCAATATCTTAAAAATATAAAATATTTTTTTTGAAAAAAAGTAAAAAAGTTATATATTACGTCTTTCAAAAAATCAATCAACAGCAATCAAAAATCAGGAGAAATGAAAGATGTTCAAAAAGCTCACCGAAAATTTCCGGCCGAATACCGGAGCGGCGATGTTTTTCACAAGTATCCTTCTATGGGGAGTGGCTTTCGGATGCTTTTCTGCAGTTTTGAACAACTATCTTGCAGATGTCCGCTCGATCAACGCATTTGAACGTGGAGTATTGGAATTTTTCCGGGAAATGCCGGGGCTGCTGCTTGTCTTCATCATTGCATTGATGCATCGTTTTTCGGATTGGAAAATCCTGAAGATAGGGACATTGATCGCCATGGTGGGAATCGCAGGCTTGCTGTTCACCGCTGACAAACTTCTGATTACAGCCCTGATCATGATCTGGAGTACCGGGGAACATATAATGATGCCGGTTCGGAGTTCCATTACCATGCGGATCGCACAAGATGGGAAACTTGGTTCGGCATTGGGTATGATCGTCGGAGCAATGAACGCGGGAACTGTCACCGGCAGTGTGATTGCAGCGGGAATTTTTTATCTGGGAGTGCACCAGTTGCAGATGAATCAGGTCACACTTTATAATATTGTCTGGGGCCTGATCCTCGTACTCCTTGCATGCTGTCTTGCCGCAATCATTCTGGCGAAAGGGGATGAAAATGTAAAAACGAAACGTCCGGCGCTCTATTTTCACCGGAAATATAATAAATTTTATGCGTTGGAACTCTTCTACGGAGCCCGGAAACAGGTTTTTATCACGTTTGCGCCTTATGTTCTGATCCTGAATTACGGCATGAGCACTTCGACCATGGCGATCCTGATGGGGATCTGTGCACTGGTCAATATATTCTGCGGACCTCTGATCGGACGTCTGACCGATAAGATCGGGTACAAAAATGTAATGATCTACGATACTGTCGTGCTGTTCTTTGTCTGTCTGATCTACGGGTATGCGGATTCCCTGTTTGTCAAGAATATCGCCTATATCGTTGTCTGCCTGAACTTTCTGCTGGATGCTGTGATCAGTACGACCTCCATGGCAACCAATGTGTATGTGCGTGAACTTTCCGACAGCAAAGAAGAGGTCACAGCGACTCTTTCCACAGGGATCTCGATCAATCATCTGATCAGTATTCTGGCAGCACTTGCCGGTGGCTGGATCTGGAAAACCTGGGGAACCGGAGCATTGTTCGGATTGGCGGCGTTGATGGCAGTTGCGAACAGTGCCTTTGCGCTGACACTTCCCAAACCGGGAACGATCCGGAAAGCAGGATAAAACGTTTTGCGGGAAAAAAATTTCCGTTTGACATAACAATCAAATCATGAAATACTCAAACAAAAAAACAGGAGATTGAAATTATGATCTACGTTGTAGCATCCTCAGAACTGAAACCCGGCTGCCGGGAAAAATTCATTGAAATCGCAAAAGCCAATATCCCCAATGTGCTCGCTGAAGACGGCTGCATTTTCTACACATTGAACGGCGATTATGATTCCGGACTGGCTGCTCAGGGCGCACTGAATGAAAATGTTCTCACCTTTGTTGAATGCTGGGAAAGCATGGAACATCTGAAAGCTCATCTGCAGGCTCCCCACATGAAAGTCTTTGTTGAAAATGTGAAAGATCTCCGCGCTGGATCTTCCCTGAAGATCCTCTCTCCTGTCTGTTGAAAAGAGTTCATCAGCAAAAGCGGCTGTAACCATAAAAATGGAATACAGCCGCTTTTTTATTGAAAAAAAAACATCACACCGCAGTCAGGGACGGTGTTTACAATGCAAATGTATTTTATTCGTCAGGATCCCCTGAGCCCCAAGAGATTTCAGATTTATCATTTCCTCCGGATCATCAGAGAAATAGACATTGGAACGCATCCCCAAATCCCGGATGAGAGCGTATGATTCTGCCGTTGAAAAATCCCGTACCGGCTGCACATAACGGCAATGATCTTCCTCTTTTGCCATACGCAGCATATCCGGCTCGGAACGGGTTGCCCAGCCTCGGGTGGAGCATAATTCGATTTCCGGATCAATCGCACGGACTTTCTCAATCAACTCCGGATTCACCGTAAAATATCCATGATCGTACATATCAAACGCTTTGAACAGACGGCATATCTCTTTCAAAACAATATCGTTACGGGCATAGACTTGAATATTCATTGCCGCTTTTCCACGGAATTCGGAAAGGATCTCCTCAAAAGTCGGGATCGTCACATCATCCGCATAGGGTGCTTCACGCCGTGCACCCTGCAGCCAATAGGAAAAATTCAGTTTTTTTAATTCAGCAAGCGTGTGATCTTCCGGCATTCCGCAACCGTTGCTTGTCCGGTCGATTGTCTGATCATGCAGCAGAACCGGAATATCATCGGAGGTGCCCCGGAGGTCAAATTCGATCATATCCGCCCCTGCTTCAACCGCTTTCCGCATAGCAAGAGCTGTATTTTCGGGAAATTCAAAGGATGCTCCTCGATGCGCAGTAATCATAAAATATTCGGGATCATTATATAATTCTGTCAATGTTCTGTACGCCATAATAGATAAACTCCTTTTGTGATTGAAATAAATATAGCATGCCATGGAAAAAATTACAAGCAAAATCCCGCAGCAACACTGTCATCCATGCCTCCGGAAAAAATAAAAACAGATTGACAATTCCGCAAATGACAGTTATATTATCATTCAAAACAGGCAGGAAATTTATGATTGAAGTGATTGAAAAACAGGTCGGGAAAAAATTGGTTTATATCGTGGAAGAACATCATCATGTTCTGATTCCATGGGCGGCTGAAAGAGAAAAACTCGGAATTGCTCCCCATGTGCTGACACTCGATCATCATACCGATACACTCCCGGCATATACGCACTATGATGAAACACATTCCACCCCACATTAAAAATATTTTGAAAGAAAAAGCCGCAATGCCATCGAACAGGCATTACAGGATTTGCGGCATGATGAACATTTTGATCTGGCTGTAAAAAATCAGATCATCGCATCGGCTGCAATCTTTTCCCATGTCAATTACGCCCGGGATGTCAATCCGGCTGTGTCGATTATTCATGATCCGCCGAAGGATGAAACGATTGAAACTCTCGGAAAATATTATGCGCTTACACTGGAAACAGAATTTCTGCAAAAAAATCTTGAGCGTGCCCCCCTGCCTCAGAGACCTTTTATATTGGATATTGATCTGGATTGTTTCAAAGGTGAAAAATCCATTGCGCCACAGGATAAAAGTATCTTTCTGAAGCTGATCCGGGATGCATCGGCAATCACGATCTCACGGGAACGGGACTGGGTACGACTGCTGAATATGGATTACGGTCACAAGCTGTTTGATTATTTTGAAGAAAAACTGCTCGCCATGATCAAAAGTGTCTGAATGATCCGCTTTCACTGACGGATCTTATCCACTGCCGGCAGGAACATTCCTCCGCAGGCATTTCCGAACGTCATGATCACAATCAGCCACAACGTTTTCAGACTCCATAAGCCTGCCACTGAGAAATAATACATATTGGCAATACAGTGTTCAAATCCACTCAGGATAAAGATCGAGACACACAGGAAAACCATCGGCAGACGGAATACAGCATCCAGTTCCTTGCGACGGAACGTTTCCACAGCAAGATACATCAGGATACCGCAGAACACCGCAAGAATGAAAAGACTCCCCCAGTTATCCGCCATTTTGTCAGCACAAACAGCGGCAACACGGGTCTGCAGCTTCGGAAATGTCCGGCTCATACGGATCAAACTTCCAACAGCAAAACATCCGACCAGATTTCCCAGCCAGATCATCAGCAGGATCACCAAATAACGGAAGGTATCTTTTCCCTGATTTACCAGATAGCCGATCGCTCCGGTAAAAAGTTTGAAACTGTAACAGAGAATCGTCAACAGCCCGAAACCGAACAGGAATGCCCCCATCACAGGATTGGGAACCGCAAGATACACAGTCCCCGCAAGTCCGATGAAAATCCCCGCAAGGATCGCATTCAAAAATGTTTTTCCCAAAACTTTCAATGATATATCCATACAACAACTCTCCCTTTTTCTGTAAAATGGTAAAGATACTGCGAAATCACGATTTTTCAAATCCGGATCAATGCAAGATCCAAAAAATTATTGAAACAGACAGCAGTTTCATTCAGTGAAAAAGGGACACCCCCGCAAAAGAGATTGTCCCCTACAAAATTAACAAGTTTTCTTCAGACCAGCTTATCAGCCAATGCTGCACGGATTTCAGGCAGGTCTGTCAATGCAAGAATGTTATAAGGCATCACCGAGATCGCTGTTTCCGGCGGACAGGGATGAATGACCATGGATTCCCATGATTCAGGTGCATCGATCAGTTTGATCTTGCTGATTTTGTCCGAAAGCAAAGCAGCGATCATTGCCGGGATCGCTCCCTGTTTACAGGCTGTCAAAGTGATTTTACCGACAGTCTTGGAGAGGAGTTCAACCGCACAGAGAATATCTTTCACGCGTCCGCCGAGATAAGATTTTCCGAACATCAATCCCAGAGAAGTATAATGATAATCGAATTCATATTCCCGGAAGAAATTCCGTTCAAAAGGCTGATCGCAACAGCTCGGAGTACATTCACCGATCCCGCGGATATCCAAGCCGAAGTGCAATACCGGATCGGCAGCATCAAACGGCAGCAGATCCATTTCATCCTGAGAATCCAGATGCGGAATATACAGATCCGCTTCCGCCGCTTCCGGCAGATGATAGTAATCCCGGTTGGAACGCAGTTTCAACACACTCATCACACGGTCCTGTTCTGTTTCCAGCCCGAATGTAGAGAAGTAAGAAGCCTTTTCATTCCGTGTCCAGCGAATACGCAGAGTCCGGGAATAAGGAACAAATTCCGGATCGATTTTCAGAGCATCACGCAATGCCGCAACAAGTTCTGTTTTGCTCTTGAGGGTACGTCCGGCACGGAGTGCGGCAGCCTGTTCCACTGCAAACTCACGGATATATTTGTTGTCATCAGTATCACAAACCTGTCCGCCCGGAGTACAGTTGAGTTCTTCTCCGAGGAGTTGGAGATTTTCCGGTTCTTTTCCGGAAGCATCCACTCCGGCGATTTCATTGAAGAAAGAATACATGGATTCACGGTTTTCAATAGAATATCCATGATTGGTTGGACCGATCCACAGACGGACTTTATCTTCCACGCCGAGCAGAGCATAAATACGTTTGACTTCTTCATAGGTCTCACGAGTGCCGCGGGCATCGAAAAAGTCGTTTTTCTGTCCCATAATCAAAATCGGACGAGGTGCTCTTGCAATCACAAAGTCTGCCATTTCAAGTCCGGCTGCAAAAGTTCCCGGAGGCATCTGTTCACCATCCGCAGGCAATTCATTTTCCACGTTGCGTTTCCAGGTGGTGAGATAACAACTCGGAGCCGCCATTGTAAAACGGGATTCCAAAGCATTCACAAATGTTGACATCGTTCCGCCTCCGGAGTTTCCGGTCACACCCACACGGGCGGTATCCACTTCCGGACGGCTCAACAGATAATCCAAACCGCGGATACCATCCCACGCACGCCATGCTCCAATGGTATCCCCGGTCAGAAGAAGCTGTTTATTCATGATATTATGTTCCTGACAGCAGTAGCCTGCAAATTCAGGAACTTTGGTAAACTGAAGACGTTCCCCCTGACTGACAGGATCCACGATCAGAACGGCATAACCTTTCATAGCAAGAGAATGGCAGCATGCCTGATAGGTATCGCACAATTTTCCATCCCCGGAATGTCCGCACAGCATCAACACCGCCGGAACTTTTCCGTCTGCTTTCGGCAGATACAGGTTGCTGGTCACAGGAAAACCAGGACGACTGTGAAAAATTACATTCTGAATAATATAAGACCCCATATCCTTACTGCCGGTGATTCTGGCATCCAGAGGAGTTTTTTCCTGCGGAAGCGGGAAAAGACTCAACACTTTTTCACGGACTTCTGCAACATATTTTTCAGCGTCTTCACGAGTACGGATTGCCTCCAAACGAGCTTTACGATCCCAATAATTTTTTCTGACAAGATCCAGATAATATTCCTGAACAGCATTCCCGAAAATCGGTGTCATTTTTCATCTTCTCCCGTTTAATAAAATCTTTTATGATATATAGACTTTTGCTTCTTCTATCCAATAGGTTGCATTTACTATAAACTCAAGACGGAACAAATTCAAGACATAAAGAAAAAAATAACTTGAATTTTCTGAATGAAAAACGCTGAAAACAGACCTCATTTTTCAGCCGGAAAACAGAGCACTTTATGCTCAAATTCTCCGGAAAGAGAATTTTCACCGGAGAAATCCCCGGATTTTTTCAAAATATACGATTCTCCGCTATTGAAAAAACACTGTTACGGGGATATATTATCAGGCTACCAAAATTCAGTATGATTAACGACAAGGAGCAGATCTGAAGATGAACGGGCATGAACTTGATGATTTGATCGTAGCAGCCGCGCAGACAGATAATGATGCAGCTGTTGAACAACTCTACAAAACCATTAAAACAGCAGATGTGAAACTTATCAAAGAGTCTGCTTCCAACTTCGACATCCTTTTCGATGCCTGGGACGAATCTATTTACAAAGATGATACAAAAGCAGCAATTTGTCTCTATCTTGCTGAAAAATCTATTCTTGACTCCTCTGCTTTCCGGATCGCTCTGCATAGTGCGATCCGTAAATTTTTACCGCCATACATCTCCAGTCCCGGCGTTGCAAAAGCTGTCGGAGCAAGAGAACAGTCTATCAGTGTTTCCGATATCGCAGCCCGCATCCGGAAATTGCAGCACCTCAAAACCAATGCGTATGTCTATCAGTTTGAATCAAAAATCTGGGGCAGAGTCACCAATATCGATAAAGTCGTTGCATCTATCGCAGTGGCTTCTTTCAATTCCGGCGGTCAGATCTCCATTCCGATCGCAAATGCACTCAATAACTGCTACTTCTTTGAACCCAATATGGAAATGACCAATATCATCGCCACTTCCAAGAGAACTGTCAAAGCAGCTGCATATTATCGTGAAAAACTCAATCAGAATGCTCTCGGTGATCTTTCTGAAACAAAAAACAGAGAAATCATCCAGCACATGTTCGTTCCCGCAATCTTCTCCAATGAAGAGTTTACTGCATGGTGGAACAGCGCAGCTCCGGCTGTCAGCACAGCTCCGAAACAGCGTTCTTTCCAGGATGCACGCAGTATTCTGGAACTTCAGACACTGCTGAAAAATCTGACTCCGGAACAGGTCAAAGTCGATGCAGAAGGCGCAGCAAAACTGACAAAACTTTTCTCCAATGTCCGTCAGGGACTGGCTCCCAAAGATCTGGAAATGCTTGCCGGATGTGTCGCTGAACTGGCAGACTGTGCCGATGATGAAACATTGAAAGGGATCTTCTCTGTCCTCCGCGGTAAAGTTCCCTTCTTCCCCTCTGAAATCGGAAATGCTGTCACACTGAAAAATCTGGAAATCTGGGGACGCCTTCCGGTTCGTCTCTTCCCCGGATTCCTCAAAATCGCAGCGTTGCTCTATTCCAAATTGGAAATCGCAAAACTGGCTATGAATCTGCCGCTCCGCTGTATCAACATCATCTTTGAAACCCTTACTATGGATGATATTTCCGATGCTCTCTTCACAGAAGAACATCTCTCTTCCGATATCATCATGAATATCTGGAAAAACAAAAACAAATATCCTGTTGAAATCAAAAATTTCATCACCATGGCAAATATCGCTTATGCTCTCTCCATCGAAGGTCTTCCCAAAGAATGGACTGCAGCTCAGCGCGAACTGAAAAAACATCTCTTTGAAAAAGCTGATTTCCAGAAATTTGTCCTTGAAAACGCCGGTTCCAATATCCCGTCGATCATCAGCTCCATCCAGAGAATGAGAAATATGGCTCCCGGTGAATGTCAGAGCTTGCTCGTCAAACTCTCTCGTCATTCCGAAGCTCTCACCGCTCATATCGAAAGCGGCGAAGGCAAGAAACTCATGGCAAACCAGAATGATCAGAGCTCAAAACAGAAAGAAGCTCCGATGACATCCAAATCTTCTTATAAAGCTCTCATTGCTGAACTCGAAGATATCGTTAAAGTGCAGGTCCCCGAAAATAACAAAGCGATCGAAATCGCACGCGGATTCGGTGACTTCCGTGAAAACGCTGAATACGATGCCGCAAAAGAAAGACGCCGTTTCCTCCAGAGACGCCGTTCCGAACTCGAAACTCTCGTCGCAACCGTTCAGCCGATCGACTTCAATGAATTCAAAGCAGATACATCCAAAGTCTCCATGGGTACTTCGGTTTCTCTCAAAACCGCTGACGGTACCGGAAAAGTCTATTGCATCGTCGGTGCATGGGATGGTAACCCCGATCGCAACCTTGTTTCCTACAAAACAAAATTCGGGGAAACTCTGCTCGGTGCTAAAATCGGCGATACTGTCACTCTCCCCGACGGCGCAAATGTCACTGTGACTGCAATCGATACTCTCCCCGCTGAACTCATCAAAGAACTTTCCTCTGACGAGTGAAAGGGGCTGAGCTGAAACATGATCCTTCTGACTGGAAAAAAGTCAGAAATCCGGAAAAGTACCTGCAAATAAAAAATACAGGTGCTTTCCGGCAGGTGTTTTATACTCATTCATGGAATTCGTGTTCTGATTTGAACAGAACACGGATTCTTTTTTTCTCCGACCTCCACCTGAGACCGCAAAGTTGTATCTCTTTCTTCCCCGGCAAAGCGGAATGGAACAACCATGTTCCTGCAAAAAATTTTCTCCGGGATTTCATCTCGGAATACCGCCCGGATCACCTGATCTCCGGCGGGGATCTGATGGCATATCTCTGTAATTTTCAGGAAACAACAGATTTGCTTGCATCCATCTCCTGCGATGGTGTCAAAGCTGGCGTCTATGGCAACTGGGATTTGATGAAAAAATGGTTGCCTCAGAAAAAATGGAAAGAAATGATTTCCCAACAGGGAAATATACAAATTCTCGAAAATGAAGCCCTTGTGACTCCCGATAATAAAATCCGTTTTTACGGTTTGGATGAATACCGGAAAGGTGCTCCTTTCTATCAACCGCAAAAACAGCCGCAGAAAATGTTTGAATGTGTCATTGCTCACAATCCCGATACGATCCCGGAAACATTGACAGAACAGGATCTTGCCGGAATCGATCTGATCCTGTGCGGACACACCCACGGCGGACAGATCCGTATTCCCGGGTTCGGGGCAGTCATGACCTCTTCCATTCACTGGAAAAAATTTGAATACGGTCTCTATCAGCACAGGAAAAGCGGTACAAGACTGTTTATCTCTGCGGGAATGGGTATGACATTCATCCGCCGGAGATTTTTCTGTCCTCCGGAAGCTCTACTCATCGAGATCTGCGGATCCCGTTAAGTCCAAGCACCGGCATCTCTCCGAAAATTCTGAAATAGGCGATCCGGATCTGTTCCGATACAGGATCCAGCATAAATGCGTTGGCAATCATACGCCGGGCTTGAGATATTTTTCCCCGACGGTACGCATCCTGAGCTCTGAAACACAAGCGGACAGCCTGCACTCTTGCCTGCGGTCGGATCACCCGGAATACAGAATACACGCCACTCACATTGCGGAACTGTACCGGCGGAGTGATCCGGTAAAACCATGATAACATATCAGGTCTGTAACGCATCAGATTTGCGGGTGATGTACCACGGATTTTTTTGGCTCCGGCAATATAACGGTCTGAATAAATGTGCAGAGGTCCGGTATAACCGTAATTGAAAACAACAAAATCCATATTGAGATCATTACAGAACTCCGCCAATTGCTGTTCTGTTCCGTGATACAACAGATTCAGCCATATCTCAACCGGACGGCGGATCCGTTCCAATCCGAACTGCGGCTGCAATGCGATCGCTGTTCCCGCATAACATTTCAACATGGGCCCCAAACCGAAATCTGTCAATACCCCCTTTCCATCGATCCGTTCCGTTCTGAACCATTCCAGAAGAGAAGCGGTTTCACGGAAACGGACTTCTCCATCATAATTCCGCTTCCCGAAAAGAGATACTGTCAACTCCAGGATCAAGAGAAAAACAAGCGCAAACAACAACAGAAAACGGATCGTTTTCAATAAACACCGCTCCCTTTTTTCCGGCTTCTTTTTCAGAGAATAACGGATCGACTGAAAAATATCATCCAATAAAAGCGATAGTGCCAACACAAGAAACAGAATCAGAAATTCATGATAACGGACAATATAAATAAAACCGATCGTAAAGACAAAGGTAAATACAAGCGGAAACAGAGAGCGGGGCAGATTCCGTTTTACAAATCCGGCAGCCGTCGGAAAAAAAGGAACAGCCAGCAGGAGAAGATAGAACAACGTCAGAGAGAACGGTGTATATGAAAGGATCTGATTCAACGATTTGAACATAGAACGTCCCGGACACAAAATTCCGGGAGACGGGAAATATGTAGCAATGATTTTCCAATCCGCAGAATGCATGGCAGGAGTCCACATCATACGGGCATCATAACTGAGCTTTTCCGGATCTTTCGGTTTGACATTATTGAATTTGAGTTTGGCAGCAGTCAGTTCGCTGAAATGGCTGTAATGTGAAACATAATAAGGGGTCTTCACACAGAAATTCCATACACACCACAATCCTGCCCCCACAAACAAAATCACCAGAAAACGTTTCTTCCAATGCCAGAGACTCTTCCATTTCCAGAAAATCACAGCAAGCAATGGCAGCAGAATCAGCACCAAGGGCGACATAATGGTCTGATATGCTCTGTTGAACGGAATCAAAAGAGAACTCAAAACAACTGCACTCCCAACCAGGATCCAACTTTTCCGCCGGGACTCCGAAACAATTCCACCGAGAAGCCAGCGGCCGATCTCATACATCACAAGTGCACTGAAGAAACCGAGACAGAGATCCCAGGTGGAAAACGCAAGAAAAGCTGTCAATGCCAGCAAAATGTATTTCCAGCGGGCAGGACGGGTATAACAGGAGTAGAGCAGAAGAAGGAATCCGCAAATCACAGGCAAAGCAAAATTTCCGCGGATAATATCCTGTCCCGTGGAACGCGCGATCGCACTGATCGCAACAGCATGAAACATTCCTCCGAAAAATGCCAGAGAGGTACGGCATTTCAAGGTCAGCAGCAGTAAAAACAGAAATCCGGAGCCGAGACTGATCCATAAAC
Source organism: Lentisphaeria bacterium (assembly GCA_017646015.1). Lineage (GTDB taxonomy): Bacteria > Verrucomicrobiota > Lentisphaeria > Victivallales > UBA1829 > SIG94. The sequence continues at coordinate 78,087 of JAGCNI010000019.1, read as the reverse complement.
GCAACTGAAATGCAGTCCACTGGGCAAGATATACATTATCCTGAAAACGCTGTTGTTCCTTTCCCGGTGAAGGATCCGGGAAAATCATGGACTTGATCCGGTATCCCCATCCGAGGAACCATTCCAATCCCATAATCATTTGAGCATACGGAGCAATATCTTCCAAACCATGCAGATTCTTATCTGAAGATGCCACCCCTTTTCCAGCCGCAATATCCTGAATATAACCATACATCATGGCACACTCGATCGTATAAGGCATGAAATGCAAATGTGTCACTGGAAGAAATTTCCCCATGAAACTCTGTTTCACCGCTGGTGTTCCCCCCTGTAAATATGCCACCGATTCAGCCTCACGGTTATAGTTATGAGTCCGCATGGCAAAAGCACTCAGGACTACAATCAGAAACAAAAGAAAATTACGCAGTGCCGGATGTTCTTTCAGATAAGTGATCATATTCAAAAAGTCTTTCTCATTTGTGATGATTGAATGGATAATTCTTCCCGGTATTTTGCAACGGTGCGACGGGCAACATCAAGTCCGCGCTCTTTCAGCATCGCCGCCAGTTTGCTGTCCGACAACGGATGAGCGGTATCTTCCGCATCCACAAATGAACGGATCAGATCCTTGACTGCATGGGCGGAAATCTCTTCCCCTTCTTCGGAAACAAATCCACTGGAAAAGAAAAAGCGGAATTCATAAAGACCGACCGGTGTCTGTATATATTTACCGGCAACGGCACGACTGATCGTGGCTTCATTGAAACCCAACTTGTCTGCAACTTCCCGCATTGTCATGGGACGCAGTGCCCGGGGGCCGTATTTCATAAAATCAAATTGCACATTCAGGATCTGTTCTGCGATCCGCATGATCGTGGACTGCCGCAGCTCAAGACTGTGGATCAGGGCTTTCCCGTTTTTGATATGAGAACGCAAATACGCCTTATCCTCCGCTGCAAGAGCTGGATTTTCCAACATCTTCTGATAACTTCTGGAAATTGTCAATCTGCCGCAGGAGGGTCTGTTTTCTTCCAATCGGAAAGAATTTCCATCCGGAACCACAGTAACCTCCGGCAGAATATACATCAAATCAGGAGAAGCTGCTGTCGATCCCGGATGAGGATCAAGCATACGCAATTCCGCCACAAGACGGTTCAAACGATCCATTGTAATATCCATCTCCTCTGCGATCTTCGGCAATCGGTTGTGGGCAAGATCATCCAGATGTTCGCGGATCAGCATTTCCAGAAAATGCCGCCCTTTCTTCCCGCGCCGGACTTGCAGCAGCAGACATTCCTGAAGATCACGGGCAGCGATCCCCGCAGGTTCAAAAGATTGTACCAGAGTCAATGCCTCTTCCGCCTCCTGCAAATCACCACCGACAGATTGAGCGGCATCGGCGATCGTTCCCTCTTTGAAATAACCGTGTTCATCCAGACTGCCGATCACATACTCCGCACACGCAAAAACAGACGGTGAGGTTTCCACAAAACGCAGCTGATCCAACAGATGATCCTGCAATGATATTTCCACCGCAATAGATTCAAAAAGATGATCCCGCCGTGTTCTCTCCTCATCCCCCTCCCCCGGCGGTGGAGTATCCAGAACATGATCCAGATATTCTTCGTAATCCTCCCGGTTGGCATCCATGACATAGTCGCTGACAGGCTGCATAAGATCATCCTCATCAGGATAAGACCCGTCCGGAAGATCGCTTTCTTCTGTCTCCTCCTCAGATCCATTCTCCGGCGATTCCAATTCAAGAACCGGATTTTTCATCAGCTCCTCATTGATTTTGGTCTCCAGCTCCATCAAAGGAGAAAAAAGAAGTCCCAGAGATTGAAACTGCTGAGGAGTCAGATTCAAATTCTGTTCCTGATGCTGCTGGGGAGTGATGTTAAAAGCTGTTTCCATTCCGTATTCCTGAAAAAAATGCAAAAAAGTTACGATTTATGTTTTAAAAAACATATTCGGAGTATTATAATAACCCCAAAAAGAAAAAAAACAAATTTAAATGGCGGTTTTCTTGTAAAAAAAGCAAGCAAAATCCATGCCAACTGATATTCAACAGGAGTAAATACAGCAATGAAAGGTAAATTTGGGATCACGGTGCTGGGCAGCGGAAGCCGGGGAAATGCCAGCGTGATCCATGGTCCGGACGGGGCAATCCTCCTCGATGCAGGATTCTCCGCGAAAGAAATAGAAAAAAGACTTCAATATTCCGGGATCGAACCCCAATCCATTCAGGCTGTTCTGATCACTCACGGTCATGGAGATCATACAAAAGGATGCCGCGCTTTCGCCGACCGCTATAAAATCTGTTCCTATTTCACTGCCGCAACACGCCATGAAGGTGAACGCTGCAAGTTCCTTCCCGAAAAACAGGCGGTCATTGCTCCCGGCAGTTCTTTTGAAATCGCTGGAATCACTGTCGAACCTTTCACGCTGCCCCATGATGCAGTCGATACCGTGGGATATGTCTTTCAGGCATACAGCCGGAAAATCGGTGTCGCTACCGATCTCGGACATCTGAATATGCTGGCAAGACAGAAGTTGAAAGGATGTACTCTGCTCGTCCTCGAATCCAATCATGATCCGCAGATGCTTCAGGCTTCCACACGACCGATCCAACTCAAAAGACGCATTCTCAGCCGCCACGGACACCTCAGCAATGCAGATGCACTCAGTGCTCTCGATGAATTGCTCACAGAAGAATCCACCTCGCTGGTTCTGGCTCATCTCAGCTCGGAATGCAATAACAGGGAGCTTGTCGAAAAACTCGCCGCAGAAAAACTTGCCGGGCTGAACAGACAGGATATTTTCCTCAGAATCGCCGTTCAAGATCAACCACTCGCCACTTTGTGGGCAGAAGAATAAACAGGATTCATTATCATGGATGAGCAGATCAATCAGGGAAATAATATCACGATCCGCACGCAGTCAGACTCGGACAGCACCCGGACGATCAAGATTTTTTGCCACAAATGTCAGCAGAAACTCGATGTGACCGGAATCGAACCTTTTTCAAAAATAGAATGTCCGGTTTGCAATGAAATGCTGATCATCCCGAAATGGTTCGGACAGTATCTTCTGGAAGAACCCTGCGGGATCGGCGGAATGTCCAATGTTTACCGCGCGCTGGATGTTACGCTCGACCGGGAAGTTGCAATCAAAATCCTCAATGAAGAGATCCTCCCGGAAAGTGAACGATCCAACATCTTCCTGAATGAGGCAAGAACCACCGCTACGATCAATCATTATTCTGTGATCCCGATCTATACTTGCGGAATCTATGAAAAACAAACTTATATCGTTATGCAGTTCATGCGGGGCGGAACTCTCGAAACAAAGTTGGAACTCTCTGAAGAACCGCTCCCATGTGAAGATGTCGCACAATGGATCCATGATGTCGCCGAGGGATTGGAAAGTGCAATGCGCCATGGAATCGTTCATCACGATATCAAACCCGCAAACATCATGCTGGATGAAGACGGCAATGCAAAAATCGGTGACTTCGGAATCGCACAAAGTCTGCTCGAAGCAGCAGATAATGCGGTCAATTCAACCACGGATACATGGGTCAGCCCCCTCTATGTCAGCCCCGAAAAAATCAGTACAGGAAAAGAAACTCAGGCTGGCGATATTTATAGCCTCGGAGCAACATTCTATCATCTCTTGACAGGTGTCCCTCCGTTCATGCACGAACATCTGGAAGAATTGATCTGGTGCAGAACCCGGGAAAATCCAAAACCGCCCATTCAACTGAGGCATGATATCCCCCCTGTCCTGAATGCTTTGATCATCAGTATGATGCACCGTTACCCGGAACAACGTCCAAGTTACACGGAAATCATCAAAGTCCTTTCTTCGTATCTCAATAATACGGACACTGTTCCCATTGCCCTCCTCCGGGATATCCCTCTGCCGGAACTCTCCGGAAGTGAAAAAAGAATCACCGCAGCGGCATACAAAGTAAAATCACCTTCCGCTCTTCTGAAAAAACGCCGTTCCGCCATTCATCCGGCTGAACCGCATATCAAATTGAATCAACAAAGAAGTGATGCACGACCGATCAGTTCCGTACAGACAATGAATGTCGAAGATTTCCAATTGCCGCCGCAACAGCAGAAACATGAAAAACTCATAAAAACGATCCTGTTTCTTCTGGCTCTCGGAATTCTTTTCTTTCTCGGATTTGCAATCGCACAACTCCTGCAATCCATGGATACGCCCCGACTGCCTAAGCCGGAAGAGATGCAAGTCCGCCTCACTCCGGACGGATCTTCAAAAGTACGACCTCATACGGAATATTGAACCGGCTGTAATAATTGCTGTCACCAAGACCACTGGTCACAAGCAGCTTGCCCTTCCCGGAACGGAATATGCCATACGGATATTTGCGGTACACCGGCCGCCCTTTGAAATGAAAAACGCCGGAACGCAGAAAGGGAAAGGAAAATAAACCACCATGGGTGTGACCGGATAAAAAAATAAATGGTGTTTCAAGCGGGAAACCATCAAACAGATCCGGACGGTGACAGAGAATCAGCGGAACCGGATTTTTTTTCAACAGTTCTTTCAAACGGGCAGGCAGATATTTATTCTGTCTATATCCCTCTTGAACCCCGATAAAAGAGAGCGGACGGCCATTGATCTCAACAGTCTGTAATTCATCCTGCAATACCGTATAACCGGCTTCCTGGAAAAGTTCAACAGACATACCTTCTCCGCAATAAACTTCATGATTCCCGATCACGGCATAACTGCCGTAACGCCCTCGCAGATTGGAAAGAATGGAAAGCATTTTTTCCTTGACAGGAGCAATCTTTCCTTTGGAATTGAAATCCAGAAGATCCCCCAACAGAAAAACAATATCCGGATCCAATTCTTTCACTCGTCTTTCGAGAACTCTGTAAAAACGGCGATCCAGAATCTCCGGACGGAGGTGCAGATCGGAAATAACAAGGAATGTAACATCCCTGTGGGCAGGATCCCAGCCGGGAAGAGTCATTTCAGCCGTTTTCAACTGAAATGGACTCGAACAACAGGCTGTGCAAAATAAAATAAACAGCAAACACGGAATAATGTAATACAGAATTCGCCGGAAAATCATCTGCATTTTCTCCGGCAATTATTTTTTCCGTTTTTTATTGGTGCGGGAAGCCGGTTTTTTACGACCCGATTTGGCAGATTTGACTGTCTTCTTACGGACAGCGATTTCTGCAGCTTTCTTACGGGACTGTACCAATGCAGACGCTGGATCTTCAGTCCGGGGATATCCCCAATTCAAAAGTTTTTTTACAAAAAGATCACGATTCCTGGCAGAGTCAAAACCAACAACAACTGCAATCAAACGTTTATTATTCCGTTTGCATGTGACAGTAACACAATATCCGGAGCGGTTGATAAATCCGGTTTTCAAACCATCCACACCGATAGCCGGATAACGACGCCCCGGAAGAAGATTATTATGATTGACAATCTTCAAATGCCCTTTGACTCCGGGTTTACGGAAATCAGCTGTAACAGTCGATGCCCACTCCATCAACTTGGGATAACGCAATGACTGTTCCGCAAGAATCACCATATCTTCCGGACTGCTCACGTTATCCTGAGAAGATGAACTACCCGGCAAGCCGTGCGGATTGCAAAAACGGGAATGAAGCATGCCCAATTCTTTGGCACGGACATTCATCCGGTGCACAAATGTCGACACATCCCCGCCGCCAAGATATTCTGCAACAAGATACGCCGCATCATTGGCACTCTTCACGGCAACAGCCAGAAGAAGCTCTTCCAAAGTGAAAGACTCTCTGACATCCAACCAGACCTGACTGCCACCGATCTTCTGAGCGGCAGCTGTCACAGGTACAGATGTCTGCAGGGAAAGATTGCTCCCTGCATTCAAAATCGTTTCATAAGCGATCAGCGAGGTCATGATTTTTGTCATTGATGCGATCGGGAACGCTTTTCTGCCATTCTTTTCCCAGAGAACCGTTCCGGTATCGGCATCCACAAGGATCCCTGCCCGGGCTCCGGCGGACTCCGGGATCTCCGGAATATTACCGCTCAATGCATGAGTATAACGCAATGCCGGGAATTTCAAATCCAGAATATGTTTCTCTTTCGCCGGTTCCGGTTCTTTCTCTGCAACAGCAGAAACAGTATTATCTGCTTTTTCTGTATTTTCTGCCGCAACCTTTTTCCGTGCGGCAGAAATATAAGAATAAGAAGTGGAAGACACTGTTTTATCATCCTGTCCTGCCGGAGAAGAACTGCCTCCTCCGGAAAAACAGGCGAGAATAACAATCAAGTGCACCAGAATGATCACACCGATCACAATTATCAAATGACGGGGTTTCACAGAAGACCACGCTCCTCAAGTATCGCACGGTTCAATGCTGAAAAGAGTGCAGAAATCGCAGCCTGATCAATATTGGAATGTTCGCCGACTCCGTAGAAAAGTTTTTTATCACTGTTTCTCCGGACTCCGACAAAAGCGATCGCCTTGGCATCTGCATTGGTTCCGAGAGTCCGTTCAGAGAAGTCTTCCAGAACAAAGTGATACAAGGCAGCTTCGTTGCGGATCGCATGGACCGTTGCAGAGATAGGACCGTTGCCGATTCCGCGCACTTCCATTTCTTTGCCGTCAAAGCAGAGCTGGATGCAGACTTCAACTTCGGCATCTTCTCTGGTTTCGTCGTGACCATCCTGACTGATCCGTTTGAATTTCTGCAATGCAAAGGGACCTTTGATATTGACAAATGTTTCATTGAAAATATCAAGGAGGTCGGAACCGTCGAGTTCATTTCCTTTCCGGTCGGCACGAACCTGAACCGCAGCCCCGATTTCCGGGTGCATTCCTTTGGGCGGATAAATTCCATAGTCATGTTCAAGCACATAGACCACACCGCCTTTTCCGGACTGACTATTGATACGGATCAGTTTTTCATATTTTCTGCCGATGGAAGCCGGATCGATATGGAGATAGGGAACTTTCCATTCAACACCGAAGATCTCACGCGCTTTGTCAATATTTTCCATTCCTTTCCGGATCGCATCCTGATGAGATCCGGAGAATGCTGTAAATGCCAGAGAACCGGCATAGGGATGACGTTCATGGACTTCGATTCCGGTAGCATGTTCGATCACATTCACGATGTGCGGCATATCAGAGAAATTCAAACCGGTATCAATATTCCGGGATTCCAGATTCAATGCCATCGTAATGATGTCCACATTTCCAGTACGTTCACCATGACCGAGCAGAGTCCCTTCCACACGTTCAGCACCCGCCATCACAGCAAACTCAGAGGAGGCAACAGCACACCCCTGGTCATTGTGGGAGTGAATACTGATCGTGGTTTCATCCATATACGGATAGTGTTCTACAAAATAAGCGATCATATCCGCATAATGATGCGGCGGACGACGTTCAACAGTCTGGGGCAGATTCAGAATGAAGTCTTCTTTACGGCTCGGACCCCAGGCTTCTTTGACTGCTTTGCAGACGTCGATCACATAATCCAGATCACTGTCTGTGAACTCTTCAGGAGAAAACTCATAGGCGATCTTGCCATAAAGTCCGTATTCCTTCAGATAACGGATCACAGATTTCGTTCCTTCCACTGCCACTTTCAATGTTTCATCATGATTCTTGCTGAACACGATTTGTTCATGCAAATCTGATGTGGCAATATACAAATGAAGAATCGCATTTTCCACTCCGACAAGAGATTCAACTGTCCGTCGGATCAAAGGTTCACGAGCCTGAGTCAGGACAGAGATCCGGACATCAGAGGGGATCGCATTCTTTTCGATCAGGTTACGGACAAAATCAAAATCGTCCTGAGAAGCGGACGGGAACGAAACTTCAATTTCTTTGAAACCGACATTGCAAAGAAGCTTGAAGTACTCGAACTTTTTTTCCGGGTTCATGGGCATCGGCAAAGCCTGATTTCCATCCCGAAGGTCCACGGAACACCAAATTGGTGATTTCGTCAGTTCCTGATTCAACCATTCCCGGTTCTTCACGGGAATGCTTGCGGGTTGCGGGTACTTTTTCATTGTTTGCATCCTTTTTTGCATTCCTGATTGCTTCTTTACTTTCCGGACCATCCGGAAAAATATTCAAAGAAACATAGTATATCGCTTTTTTTAAAAAATACAAAAGAAAGTCAACCTTTTTTTCAAAAAAAAATTCATTTTTTCCGGCATTTTTTTCCAAAAACAGGATTTTCACACGATCTGCATGAGATTTCACACGGTCATACCTGACGGTATTCGCGTGGAGAACAGTTGTAATGCTTCCGGAATTGACGCGAAAAATAGTTGGAATCCGGGAAGCCGCACTCTGATGCAATATCCGAAATACTGCGGTCGGTTTTCAAAAGGATCTCGGCAGCTTTGGATAAACGCACATGCAGCAGATAATCAATCGGGGAATATCCTGTCACCCGTTTGAACACCGGCAGAAGCGTACTCGGAGCCATCGCTGCGATTTTTGAAATTTTCTGGATCGTCCAAGTTTCCCGGAATCCGTTTTCCAGACGGCTGATGACCTCCCCCAGACGGTAAAGTGAACGTACACGGGGGTCACGGATCTTGGAATATTCGCGGGATAACAACACAAAAATCTCCAAAACTTTTGCTAACAGAACAAGGTCATATCCCGGATTGGCATTGCGGATCTCTGATGTCATAAGATGCAGCAGATTTTTCAACGGCAGCATGGAATCCGGTGAAACGTGCAAACGGCTTTTGAATTTATGTCTGCGGCGGTAGGTCGGCTCAAACAGAAAAAATGCGTTGAATCCCGGCAGACTGCGTAAACTCTGTAAATGTCCTTTCAAATAAAAATCATCAAACATGATATTATACATTCCCAAGTCATGCCGTTCCTGAAAATAGTGTTCGGTATTGCCCTGGATCAGAAAAATATCCCCGGCGGAAACCGGATATGTCACACCATTGATCCAGTGCAAACCGCCGCCATTGGTGATAATGATCAATTCCGCAAAATCATGCGTATGACGCAGGTCGGTAAGATCCCCGCGATGCTGCACCCGGGCATCCCCCTGAATCGTTCTCAATGCGATCGGACAACCTCCAATCGGAAAAAAATCCTCTCTGTTCGCCACTATTGTCTGCATAAAATCTCCATAATTCGTAATATAATGCTAATAATTCGTAATATAGTCAAGGTTTTTCATTTTGCAACGATTATATTGTAAACAGTTTCTCGAATTTTTCAAAAAATAACACTACTCAAGCAAGGAGGAAACAACAATGCAAGGAACATTCCGTTTTTCATTCGGTCCGTGGAACATTCATGAAGGTGCTGACCCGTTCGGTCCTGAAGTCCGCAATACGATCCCCTTCAACCAGAAACTGGAAGCCTACAAGAAAATGGGATTTGACGGAGTTCAATTCCATGACGATGATGCTGTTCCGAACATGGCAAATCTCTCTCCGGCAGAAATCATCAAAGAAGCAACAGCCCTGAAAAAAGTTCTGGATGATCACGGTCTGACAGCTGAATTCGTGGCTCCGCGTATGTGGTTCGCTCCGGAAACGATTGATGGCGGTTACACCAACAATTGTGCTAAATGCCGTGAATATGCGATCGAACGCACCAAACGCACGATCGATATTGCAAATGCACTCGGCACTCGTAATATTGTCTTGTGGCTTGCACGCGAAGGAACCTATATCCGCGAAGCAAAAGATCCGGTCGTTGCAACAGAACGGATCGGAGAAGCTCTCCAGACCATGTTGGATTATGACAAAAATATCCGTGTTATGATCGAATCCAAACCCAACGAACCGATGGATCACACGTACATCCCCACGATCGGTCATGCGATCGCAATGGGTCTGATGACCAACGCTCCGGAACGGGTGGGATGCCTGATCGAAACAGCTCATGCTCTGTTGGCAAACCTTTCTCCCTCCGATGAAATGGGTTTTGCTCTGGCACACAAAAAACTGTGGAGCGTTCACCTGAATGATCAGAACGGTCTGAAATTTGACCAGGACCTCACCTTCGGCGCAGTGGATCCCCGCCGTGCTCTGAATCAGGTCCGGGTTCTCGACAAACACGGTTTCGGTAATGATGGAGAATGGGTCGGCTTGGATGTTAAAGTCATGCGTACCCAGAAATCCGGTGTGGATATGAAACATCTGGATTACAGCCGTAAGATCTTCCTGAAACTTCTTGAAATCTCCCGTTCCATGGATGACAGCATGATCGACAAACTGGTTGCAGAACGCGACTATGAAGAATTGAATTACTATATCCTCAATGCGATGCTGAAAGGATAATTGCAAATGAAGATCGTCGCATTCGGAGAAGTCACACGATATAAAATCGGCTTCATCCGTATGCGGCATTCTTGAATCCAGCGACAAAAAAAATGGTCCGCTCAAACCGGAAGCGGAAGAGATTTAGAAACTCATTAAGCAGGAAGGTTGGCTTGAATTATGAAACGTAAGATCAGAATGGGAATGGTCGGGGGTGGTCCCGGCGCATTTATCGGTGCTGTTCACAGGATTGCAGCACGTCTTGATGGGGAAATCGAACTGGTCAGCGGAGTTTTCGGGCGTGATCCGGAAAAATCCAAAGCCTATGCAGAAGAATTATATCTGGATCCCGCACGCGGATATGCAGATTATCAATCCATGATCACTGCGGAACTGGCTCTGCCGGAAGATCAGCGTATTGACTTTGTAACGATCTGTACTCCGAACTATTATCATTTCCCGATTGCAAAAGCATTTCTGGAAGCAGGATTCCATGTCCTCTGCGAAAAACCGCTGGCAATGAGCGTGGAAGAAGCTCAGATTCTGGCTGATCTGGTCAAAAAGACAGGAAAACAATTCTGTCTGATGCATAACTACACAGGATTCCCGATGGTGCGTCAGGCACGTCAACTGATTGCAGAAGGAGCATTGGGAACGATCCGTAAAGTCAATGTGGAATATTCTCTCGGCTGGCTTGCCGCTCCCAATGCAGGCAAACAGGCTGCATGGCGTGTTGACCCCAAACAGGCGGGTATCTCCGGCTGTATGGCTGATATTGGAACCCATGCACAGAACCTGATCGAATTTGTGACCGGAATGCCGATCCGCGAAGTCAGTGCTGAACTGGCAACCTTTGTTCCTGGCAGAGCATTGGATGATGACGGCAGTGTTCTGCTGCGTTTCGACAACGGTGCACGCGGTGTTATTTTCGCCAGCGAAGTCGCAACCGGTGAAGAAAATAATTTCATCCTCAAAATTTATGGTGACAAAGCCGCTCTCGAATGGCAGGAACAGGATCCGGAAAATCTGATCATCCGTTCCAATGATGCTCCGATCCAGGTCCTCCGCCGCGGTTGGCCGGGAACCGGCGAAGCCGCCGCTCAGAATTCCCGTCTGCCGGCAGGACATCCGGAAGGATTCATTGAAGCCTTTGCCAACATCTACAAAATGTTCGCAGAAGCGATCCGTACCGGAAAAGCCGGAGATTATCCTTCTGTGGCAGAAGGGGTTGCAGAAATGCGTTTCCTGGAAGCGATCGTTGCAAACTCCAACGGCACAGAAAAATGGACAACCCTGTAAACGGAGAATACGATCATGGCAAGACCTGTTACACTTTTTACTGCACAATTCAGTGACATGCCGTTTGATGCCCTTTGCAAAATGGCTCAGAAATGCGGTTATGACGGTTTGGAACTGGCAACATTCGGCGGTTATCTGGATATTGAAAAAGCCGCTGAAGATCAAGCCTATTGCGACAAGATCAAAGAAACCATGGCTTCTTACGGTCTGAAACTCTGGGCAATCAGCAATCACTTCGCCGGACAACTCGTCTGCGATCCGAATAATGACAGCCGTTCCGATTGTTTTGCACCCGCTGAATATGCGGGCAATGCAGAAGCCAAACGGGAATGGGGCATCCGCTGTATGAAAGCAAGTGCCAAAGCAGCAGCCAATCTCGGCGTCAAAGTCGTGACCGGGTTTACCGGTTCTCCGATCTGGCATCTCTTATACAGTTTCCCGCCGTTGGGACCGCAGGATGTGGAAAACGGATTCCGCTATTTCGCTGAAAAATTCAATCCGATCCTGGATGAATATGCAAAATACGGTATCAAATTTGCGTTGGAAGTCCATCCGACTGAAATCGCATACGATATTTACACTGCCCGTCAGGCTCTTGATGCACTGGGGAACCGTCCGGAATTCGGATTCAACTTTGACCCGAGTCATCTTTTCTGGCAGGGAGTCGATCCGGTGAAATTCCTGAAAGCATTCCCCGATCGTATTTACCATTGTCACATCAAAGATGCAGAAGTGACACTGGACGGCGAAAGCAGTATTCTTGCATCTCATCTGAATTTCGGTGATGACCGTCGCGGATGGGATTTCCGCAGTCCCGGTCACGGTAAGATCAATTTTGAAGCGATCATCCGTACCCTCAACAAACTGGGCTACAACGGTCCGCTTTCTGTTGAATGGGAAGATTGCGGTATGGATCGTGAATTCGGTGCAGCAGATGCACTGAAATTTACCAGAGGCTTGGATTTCTCTGCCTCCAATCAGGCTTTTGATTCCGTTTTTCAATAAGTAAAAACAAAGGGATCTTGAGTTCAATCAAGAGATGATTTGAGCCGTTTTTCTTCCTTCTGGATTTCTTCGCGGTGTTTTTGAAGCCACAGCCAGAAATTCGAGGGGGAAGAAAAACCAAGTTCAAAAGCGATCTCTTTCTGTTTCAGTCCGTTGTGCAATGCCTCCACGGTATATGCCACACGGACTTTATCTATGTATGCCCCGACAGAACACCCCACATAATCCCTGAAACGGTGGGCAAGATAATAGCGGCTGTAACCCGAAATCTGCTCCAGACGCTGATAGGAACAATCCCGTCCGTTGGCGGTCTGAATATATTTCTTCAAAGATTCGATCATGGAATCCACGTCCACTTTCTGAACCGATTCATCCATATCCAGCTGAAAGATGATCTCATTGAAAAGAGTTTCGAGGGGAAGTTTCATATAATCCATCACATCCGCCTGTGTTGCATGCTGCAACTGGTTGAGTGTATCCCAACGGCGGTTGATCAACATCTGAAATTCCGGAGGAAATGCCATTCGTCTTGTAAAAATCCGGTACACACCATTCAAGCCGACACTCATCAGATATGCACTGATTTGATCCGATGCCCAGAAATTGATCCACAAATGAATCAGATTTTTATCCTCGGAACGGTATCCGAATGCGTGAGATTCCCAATGATCGATCATAAAAAGAGTTCCGGGTTCAGCATCATAAACATTTCCATTCAACATGTAACGGCTTGTTCCTTCCACCACAAAAAAGATTTCGCGGTTGCGGTGTGAACTTGCCAGAAAAAAGTTCGCTTCTTCCGGAGAAGATACAGGGGAATAACGGGAAACGATCTTTTTCACTCCCGCTCTCAGCATCTCTTTGATCTTATCTGCCATCCAAAACCTCTATAAAAAGCATAATTCAAGTATATTTAGCACATTTCAAGTATTTACAAAAACCTAAAAACAGATTATAATATGATACATAAAAAGATAAAAAGCAAATCTGAAGAAAAAATTTTTCCGGAAAAAAGGATATAAACACAGAAATATTCTATTTTTTTGATTGCAATTCATATTCTCAAGCGTTATAGTCAGACGCACTCGGAGCAATTCATTATCAAAAACGGAGGTTACTTATGGAACAGATGAATGAGTTATGGGGATCAACAGAAAGCGTACTTTCCGTTGATGATCCCAAAGCAACATATTTCAAACAATGCAAATTTGCCATGTTTGTTCACTGGGGTTTGTATTCTCATACCGGAGGGATCTGGAAAGGGAAAACATATCACGGGATCACAGAATGGCTTATGTGTACAGCGAACATTTCCGCCGCGGACTATGCTGATATTGCCAAAGAATTCAACCCGTCCGATTTTGATGCCGCAGATTTTGTCGCAACAGCAAAAGCAGCAGGAATGAAATATATCATTGTCACAGCCAAACACCATGAAGGCTTCGCGATGTTCCGTTCCAAAGATCCTTTCAACATCTATGATGCGACACCATTCAAGCGGGATCCCATGGCGGAACTGGCAGAAGAATGCAGAAAACAAGGTCTCGGATTCGGATTTTACTATTCTCAATTTCAGGACTGGCAGGCATACAACCGATGGGATGAATCTCTGAAAGATGCGGACTTTGAAAAATATTTTCAGGAAAAATGTCTCCCGCAAATCGAAGAATTGTTGACCCATTACGGGAAACTGGCTCTGATCTGGTTCGATACACCCGGCAAAATGACTCCAGAACAATCCAAAAAAATCGTTGAACTGGTTCATCGTTACCAGCCGGAAGCTCTGGTCAACAGCCGAATCGGAAACGGAGTCGGCGATTATTCCAGTATGAATGATAATGAAGTTCCGGCACACCGTATTCCCGGCTTGTGGGAATGTATCCGCACAAGCAACAACAGTTGGGGATATTCAGCCATTGATCAGGATTTCTGTTCTGCTTCGGAAATCCTTTGGGATCTGATTCAGGTCGTAGCCCGGGGCGGCACATTCATGCTCAATGTCGGACCGGATCCAAAAGGAAATATCCCTGCGCCATGCCGTCATGCGCTGTTGGAAACAGGAAAATGGCTCCAAAAATATGGCGATAAAGTCATTTACAGTGCTCAATCATCCCCGTGGACGACTGTCCGTTCGTGGGGCGACTGCACACGCAGAAAAGAAAAGGCATATTTTGTCTTGCAGAACTGGCTGCCGGGAAAAACAATTACGGAATACGGTTTTCCCGGTGTGATCCGTGAAGTCACATGGTTGGGAAAAAATCAGAAACTCCGTTTTGAACAGAATGAAAAGTCATTCAAGATCGATCTGCCGGAAATGACCGGAGATGACTTGTACGAAGTATTGGAAATTGTCTGCGAAAAAGAAATCGGAGAACTGACAGATTCTGTGATCACAGCGGATCCACTCTATCCGTGTCATCTCAAAGCGGAAACAGCCGTACTGACCAATGCTGAATTCAAACATGATTTCTGGGCGGAACGGTTCGGGGAATTTATTTATGTCAATATCATCCACAACTGGCAGCCGAACGCAAAAGCGACCTGGGATTTTGAATTGACAGAACCGGGTTGTTACCGTATTTCGATCCGGTATCAGAAAGTCGATCTTCAAAACCGTGTCTGGAAAATCAGTGTCTCCAACGGTGCTGTGATCGAACGCTGGCTTCCGGATGCACAACAGTTGCCGCCGCCTCCGATGCAGGCAGAACCGACAGCCCGTTTCCATACCGCCAGAGCCGGAGTGATCTCTTTTGACAAACCCGGCAGATATTCTCTTACGCTGGAATCATGCAGACCGGAACTTCCCGCAGAACTGCATGTAGCAGAAGTGATTCTTGAACGTTTCAAATAAGCCAATTTTCCACCTTTCAAAAATGGAGTTCATGCAAGATGAAAGATCTACATTTTTTTGATGCAAACTGCAGGATCGGCAATGATCTGGATATCATGCCGAAAACAGCAGAATTGCTGTCAGACCTGGATCGTTACGGAGTTGAACGGGCACTGGTCCGTCACAATGCCATCCGCTGGGGCGCACTTCCCTCCAACAGTCAAATCGCAGAAATGGTCAGAGAGGATACAGAAAACCGCCTTGTCGGTGTCTGGTGTATCATGCCGGATTCCTGCGGAGAAATCCCCCCGCCGGATCAATTTTTCAAACTCATGAAAGAAAACCGGATCGGAGCCATTACTCTTTCACCTTTTGAACACCGTTATGTTCCCCGTCACAACGTGATCGGAAAAATCATGGATGCCGCCGCAGAACGGAAAATCCCTGTCCTGCTGGATGCATTCGCTGAAAAATGGAATCAACTCTATGACTTCATGGAAGAATTCCCGAAAAATACCTGTATCTATACAGAAGCCTGTGGAAAATGGGGATATGACAGACAGATCCGTCCGCTGCTGGACACCTATGAAAACTTTTATTTCGGTACAGCCGGCTACTGGGTGCAGGATGGTCTCGCCATTCTTGCAAAAAAATACGGTGCGGAACGTCTGATCTACGGCAGTAATTTCCCGCGTTACAATCATGGTTGCGGTATGATGCAGGTGAAATATTCCGGTCTGGATCATGAATCTGTCGCAAAAATCGCAGCAGGAAATCTTGATTCTCTTCTGAAAGGAGCTCAATTATGAAAGAAGCCATCTGGGAAAAAAAGGGATCATTGGCTGAACAGCTCTGGAACACTGGCAAACTGGATTTTCCGATTTATGATATGCACGGGCACATGGGTCCCGCCTACGGGATCTATTTTCAGAACTGTATGCCGGCAGATATGGTCGCACACATGAAACGGATCGGGATCAAACATCTTGTCTTTTCCCATCATGAAACATTGACCGGATTCAAACCCAATCCGGAAGTGGTAGAAATCTGCCGGGAATATCCTGAACATCTGCGGATGTATGCCGGGATCATTCCCCAACGGACGGAAGAAATCAAACGGGATCTTGCGTTGTTTGATTCCTGGAAGCCTTATGCAGTTGGACTGAAAATACTGCCGATCTATCATAATCATAAACTCTCCGACAAAGAATATGACTATGCGCTGAGTTTTGCCGATGAACGCGCATTGCCGGTTCTGATCCACACCTGGGGAAATGCTCCGGAATGCGGGATCTATGAAACGCTCTGCAAATATCCGAATGCAAAATTCTTCCTCGCACACTGCTGTTTCGGCGCATGGGAATATGCTGAACGCTGCGTGAAAGAAACTCATAACAATGTCTGGCTCGAACTGACTGCAGTTCCCGGAGAACGGGGAATCATTGAAAAACTGGTCGGCATGGTCGGCAGTGAAAAAATTCTCTTCGGAACAGACTTGCCGTGGTTTGATGAATATCAGGCTGTCGGCGGAGTGTTATCCGCAGATATTACAGAAGATGACATGCGGAATATTCTCTACCGCAACGTCGAAAACATATTGGGAAAGGATTGGTAAAATGAAATTCGGTGTTCAACTTTATAATTTCAGAAATGAAATGAATGAAGATTTCAAAGGGACTCTGAAAAAAATTGCAGAACTGGGATTTGACGGAGTGGAGTTTGCCGCCCGCTATGGCAATATCCCACCCGCAGAACTGGCTGCGTATGTGAAAGAATTGGGATTGGAGTGCTGCGGAACAATGTTCTCTCCGGATGAACTGGAAAATCCTTCCAGTCAGGCTTGGGAATATGCAAAAGAACTCAACTCGCCGGCTGTCACGATCAGTTCCATGACTGACTTCTCCAAAAATTGGCAGACAGTCATGGAAAGCTGTCTCAAGATCAGCAAAAATGCCGTCACGCACGGAATCACTTTTTCCTATCACAACCACTGGGGCGAATTCACCGATATTCAGGGAGTCCCCGCCATGTACAGAATCATGGATGCCCCGGAAACAGCAAATATCTTTCTGGAGCCGGATGTCTGCTGGCTGACAAGAGCCGGGATCGATCCGGCAGCGTTTATCGGAAAATATGCAAAACGGATCAAACAGATCCATCTGAAAGATATTGTTGTACCCAATGATCCCGCTACAACGGCAGTTCTCGGAACAGGAACTGTCGATCTGAAAGGCGCATTTGAAGCTGCATGCAAGATCGCATGTCCGTGGGTGATCTATGAACAGGATAACACTCCGGATCCCTTTGACAGTGCAATCAAAAGTCTTGCTTACATGAAATCACTTGCCAAGTGATCCATTCTACAGGAACTGTTGAAAAAAAATCCTCTCTGTCCAACCGAAATGGCAACAGAGAGGATTTTTTTGTTTTCAGGTTTGTCCGATATTTCAGATTTCCAGATTTCCGAGCGGGAAATGCTGCTGACTGCCATACACATCGGTATCATCCGGAGAACCGGAACCGTGCAAGCGCGGGATCACGACCTTGATCGTAAGAATACGTTCAAAAGGTTTGATCATGACTTTCTCCGCATCGGTACGGTAAAGGAGAGCGATCTTTTCCGGAGTAAAAGCCGGAGATCGCAACACTTTATCATAGTCAGCACGATCCGAAAACATCAAGTCAACTGTAAGTTGAAACGGTCCCGCATTTTTACTGCGGCATACAAAAGCGATATCATACAGTTTCATATCAAATCTCCACGAGCTGCGCCTTGAATTCCAGAGAGATCCCCTCCATATCCATCAGATGATACAGTGCAAATTCATACACTGCACCGCCATGGAAGTCGGAAGGCGAAAAAGGAAATGCCAGATTTCCGGCTGTGGCTTTCCGGTTGGGGAATGCCTGATGCAAGGCACTGGAACGGGCAAGACTCAACACCGTATCTGCCAGAACCTGTGTCGGAGCGATCGCTTCAATGACCAATGCTGCCTCCCGTGGCAAATGCGGATCCGGATCTTCCAGACGTCCCCCCACAGCATCCACTCCATAACGCAGGAAACGGAGTTTATAATCCTCGGTGATCCCTTTGATATTTCCGGCAACCGCCGCACGGACACCTTCTTCAATCGCATCCAAAGAAGCAACTGCCACAGGATCACGCAATCCTGCGATCGTGATGGAGCGGTATCCGCAGAAAGCAGCCCCTTCCAGCTTCATTGTTTCAGAGGATGCCGGAACCAATTCTGTGCCGGAAACAGTTACCGCACGTTCCCCGCTCTGCACAAAATTGGAATGACGCATGTCGATCATCCCCTCCGGTTCATAAAAACAGTTGGGATCGGGCTGTTCATACAACGAATGGGCGGCAACAGAATCCGGTGTGCATTTCCGCAGAGGATTCGGCGGTTCGATCGTGAAAGAATCTTTCCGCAATGTCACCACCAATGAATCATTCGCCCCCACCGGACGTGCACACAATGCACCGCATTCAGCGATTTTTGCAGCATGAAGAGCCAAGCCCGCCGGAAATCCGTGCATGATCGGATAAGATGCAAAAACAGCCGTATCACAGCAGCGTCCGGCAAGGATCACATCCGCTCCACTCTGTAAAGCGGCAATGATCGGTTCCGTTCCGAACTGAGCCACGGGATTGCAAAGACGCTCGATCACTTCCGGATCAAATGCAGGAGAACCACCGCAGGAACAGATCCGGTTTTCCGCTGCGGCACGGATCAGAAAATCTTTTTCCAAATCAGAATAGATCACAGCCACTTTGAAATGAAGCTGCTGTTCCTCTGCGATCTCTTTCAGGATCGCAAGAGTACTGTCCACATGCGGCTTGGCTCCGGAACCGCCGGCACTGCCGATAATGAACGGGATCTTACGTTCCAATGCACGTTTCAGCACAAGGGAAAGATCCCGTTTCACCTGAAGGGGTTTGACAAATCCGATGCCGCTGCCGAGATAGTACGGACCGGGATCTGTGGATCCGGCATCCACTCCGATAAAATCAAGTTCTCCGGCAAATGCGTTGTCCAGACTCTCACGGGCATAACCGTAGCCAAGCATTCCGCACAGAGAAAGATAACGAATCTCCTCTTTCATTATGCGTTGACCTCCGTAAATTCATAATCCTGCCCGATCCCAAGCTCATTTTCGATTTCCGGCAAACGCTGACTCACATCATCTGCGAGCTGTTCAAAATAGTTGTTTCCCTGTGCATCGATCGCCACAAAAAACGGTCCGAATTCTTCCACTTCATAGATCCAAGTCGCTTCGGTCTTGCCAAGCTCATCCAGAAAATAAACATTATGTACTTTTTTGATCTGTTTGCGGAGACTGTTTCCGCTGAGTCCGATCTTGGAAAGATACACGCCGCCGACCTCTTTCAATGCGGCAGCAGTACGGGGCCCCATCGTTGTCTTACCGATCAATGTACGCAAATTAAATTTTTTGACGACATCCGCTCCGTAACGTTCAAAACGAATACTGGAAGTCGGTTCACAACTGACAACCTGCCAGTCTTCGTTTTCTTTCATCATCACCGGACCGACATGGAAGAAACAGTTGATTTTTTCATAGTCGATCGGAGGATAAATATCTTCTTCAACAGCACGGATATGCAGACGGCTCCGTCCGGTAAAAAGCAAGCCGCTGACCGTTACAAGTTCACCGAGTTTCAATTCCCGGGCTGTTTCCGGACTCATGGGCAGTTGGATATTTTTCATGCGATCTCTCCTGTAAGCTGAATTTGATTGGATGCGGAAACCAGAGCTGTCCAGCGGCGTCCCACCAGACACTGTGCATTGAATGCCACTGGCAATGCGGCTGTATGAGTCACAGCACAGTCGATATTAAGAGAAATCACCGCATTGATCCCCCTTGATCCCATCGGACCGATCCCGAGTTTGCGCGCGGCTTCCAGGAGTTCTTTTTCCAAATCTGCCACCAGAGGATCAGGATTGTGCTTGCCCACCGGACGGAGCAATGCCGCTTTCTTCGCCATACTCATACAAAGATCAGCGGTTCCACCGATCCCGACTCCAACCAGAGCCGGAGGACAGATTTTTCCGGCATAGCACGAATTCATAATACATTCAATCACGAATTTCTTGATCCCGGCAACACCATCCGACGGAAACAGCATCCGATAGAAAGTACCGAAAATTTCCGATCCGCCCCCCTTGGGAACAGCAATGATCTCCAGACCATCCCCCTCCCCTTCAAAGGAAAGTTCCACCTTCGGCATTCCCGGTCCAATGTTGTTTCCGGGATTGCTCCGGCGAAGTGGATCCACCATTGTCGGACGCAGATAACATTCGGCAGTATTGCGGCGGACAGCATTTTCAGCTGCCTCACGAATCGCACCGAAGCCACCCTCGATCTGTGTATTGGCTCCGGCTTTCACAAAAAATAAGGGGAATCCTGTATCCGCACAGACCAATCCCTCTCCGCGACGGGCAAGATCCGCATTTTTCAGACTGATTTTCAAATGTTCCTGCGCCATCGGATCTTTTTCCTCCGCTAACGCACGTTCCAAAGCGGCACGCACATCCGGCGGCATCTCCAATGCCGCTGTACGCATCGCTTCATACATCGCTTCTTCAATTGTTTTTTGGCTGATCATACTCTTTTCCTTTTCTCATTTTTCCGGCATAATGCCTTCTTTTTCTGAATTCTTTTGATAAAATATAGTTTTCACTATTGATTTTTACAACAAAACAATCTATTTTATCAATACTGATTCACTATTGATCCTGAAAGGAATTGAAACAATGGAACTTCTGCAGTTGAAATACTTTACAGTCGTTGCCGAAGAATTGCATTTCGGTAATGCAGCAAAACGTCTTCATATTTCCCAGCCGCCGTTGAGCGTGCAGATCCGGAAACTGGAAGATGAACTCGGAGTTTCTCTTTTCCGACGCACCAGCAGAGTCGTGGAACTCACCGATGCAGGCAGGATCTTTCTGGAAGAGGCAAAGGATATTCTGAAACGCACAGACCTTGCCACTGAACGGATGCGCTTTCTTGCCAATGGCAGGAGAGGGTTCCTTTCCATCGGATTCAATGAACCGGCAATCAATACCTTTCTGCCCGGGGCTGTTTTCAGATTCAAAAAGAAATATCCGGAAATCGAACTGCGTCTGGAGGAAATCGATACATCTCTCCAATTCGATGCCCTGCGGAATCACCGGATCCAACTGGGTTTTCTGCGCCCCTATTCCGGAAAGGATCTGGAGGATTTCGAGCATACACTGATCTTCTCCGAACAGTATATGCTCGCTCTCCCCGAAAAACATCCTCTTCTCCAATATGATACGATCCCCGCAAAAAAACTGCATCATGCTGAGCTGCTTATCTTTGCAAGACATGTAAATCCAAAAGTCTTTGACACCGTTTCCCAAGTCATCGAACAGGCGGGGATCTCCCCTCATATACATCAGGATACAGGCAACAAACTCGCTACACTGGCTCTCGTCCGTGCCGGTGTAGGACTGGCTCTTGTCCCGGAATCTTCCAGAAACAGCGCACCCGATGGAGTTCTCTTCCGTCACGTAGAACTGGAGCTGCCATCCGTCGATATCTATGCAGTCTGGAACAACAGAGAAAATAATGAATGCGTCAATAATTTTCTCCATGTGATCGGACAATCTCATCAATAAATTTTCAATTTTGCCTCTCTCTCCCCTCGAAAATACCGCAAGAGAATAAATTATCTTGCTAAAAAAGCACGATTCAAGTATTTTTAGCAAAAATGCAGTATTTACAAATTCCATTTTTATTGCTATAATTATAGGCAGAAAACAAAAATGCTTGTTCTTCCGGCATGATTCACGGCTGACTGCATATTTACAGGAAAGAAATTCTTCTCTTCCGCATCTTGCAGTTTTCCGGACAAAATGAATGGAGACTGGCTTTTTGCAGGACTGTTTATGTAGTGATCAAAAACAAATTTTTGAATTTGAACAGAAAAACAAAGAAAGGAAAAAAGAGGTAATAATCATCGGGTTTTGTAACGTGGATTCAGCAAACAGACAAGAAATGAAAAAACAACAGGAAA
Source organism: Lentisphaeria bacterium (assembly GCA_017646015.1). GTDB lineage: Bacteria > Verrucomicrobiota > Lentisphaeria > Victivallales > UBA1829 > SIG94. Next base: position 55,585 of record JAGCNI010000019.1, on the reverse strand, counting down.
GGAACAACTCTTATGAACAGCAGACACATCGAAAAAAGAATTTCACATTTCAAGGCATTTACACTTATCGAGCTCCTCGTGGTTATTGCTATCATTGCGATCCTCGCAGGAATGCTGCTGCCTGCATTGAATCAGGCACGTGAAACAGCAAGAAGAGCAGCCTGTCTCAATAATATGAAACAGCTCTTCCTCGCGCAGAGATTATATTGCGAAGATTACAAAGTGGAACGTGTCCCGAACCGTATGATGGCAGAAAGTTCCAAAAAAGTTGCTATGACAGTCTCAGATGTCTGGCATACACTTCTGATCCAGACTGGATATATCCCACCTGCCGCCGGAGAAAGTGTAAATACAATAGAACCGGCGAAAACCACAAAAATGCTCACCTGCCCATCTTTCCATGGTATCAAATTAAATGGTGTGTTAACTCGTGGTTGGACGGCTACAAGGTCTACTGACTACTATATCAACAGTTATTTCTCAACCGGATATCAAGGGGTCTATACCATGCCGAACGAAAAACTGGATCGTCTGAGCAAAACGATGTATTTTGCGGATTACTCCAACGGTCAGAACGGAGCACAGGTTGGAGGAGCTGAAACTTATAACTGGTATTCACACATCAAACTCCGTCATAAAACCGGTGCCAACATTCTTTTCATGGATGGACATGCCCAGTATGTCATGGAACGCCGGATCCCCTATACGCACAGCTCTGCTCCCGGAGGCGGAACATGTGCAAATCCCTCTCAGACCATTTTCTGGAGATATAAAGCGGTTGCTCCACACACAGAATGGGATATCTGATCCACACAAAATACAAGCTGTAAAAGTATTATGAAACTGACAGAATTGGATAAGAATTTTCAGACCTTGATCCCCGATGAACAGGGTTTTGTTTATCGGGATGTCCTCAGCGGAACATTTGCGCTGGAAGGTCTGCCCTGGCATACAAGCAACAAGGAAACCTATTACCGTTTTCCGGAAAGGCTGACCGAAAAAGAAGTAAATCGCGGAGCTCTTGAACTGGCACACAATACATCCGGGGCATGTATCCGGTTCAAAACAAACTCAACAGAGATCATTCTCAAAGCGGAACTTGCGTGGGATCTCGGGCTGAAACATAATGTCGGACGTCGCGGATTCGATTCCTATATCCGCCATCCGGATGGAACTCTCACCTTTCATCGACTGGTGCGACCCGGTCCACAGGATGATTCAGTCATTGGATCCTGTGCACAGAATCCTTCCGGAGTCATGCGTGAATATTGGATCAATCTGCCGCCTTACGGCGGAGTCACCAAGATTGAAATCGGTTTGAAAGCAGAAGCACAATTGGAAGCTCCGCCTCCGCATGCGATCCCAAAACCGATTCTGTTTTATGGTTCCTCCATCACACAAGGCGGCTGTGCCTCCCGTCCGGGCAGTACCTATACATCCATGCTCTGCCGGGCACTGGATGCGGAACAGATCAATCTGGGATTTTCCGGTTGCGGAAGAGGAGAACCGGCAGTGGCTGAAGCAATTGCGGAATTGGATCTTGCGGCATTTGTATTGGATTACGATCACAATGCCCCGACCGCGGAACATCTGGAAGCAACGCACAGTAATTTTTTCAAAATCATCCGTGCAAAACATCCGGAACTGCCAATCATCATGATCTCAAGATGTGATTTCTATGCTTCCGAAGAAAGTATATTGCAACGCCGTGAAATCATCCGGAAAACATACACGGATGCGTTGAATGCCGGAGATAAAAATGTTTATTTCATTGATGGCGAAACTCTCTGGGGCACAGAAATGCGGGATGCCTGCACGTGGGATGGATGTCACCCGAATGATCTCGGTTTTTACCGGATGTATGAACGGATCCTTCCTGTTCTGAAACAAGCACTTTCAATCAAGTAACAAACAGAAAAAAATTCAGTGTATGTAAGGAAAAAAAATGAAAAAAACACAAACAATTCTGTCTCTGGCTCTTGCCGGACTGACATTGGCAACGACTGCAGCCGAAGCAATTTTAAAAATTCCCTTCAAACAGGATCCGCCCATCAGTGTGGACGGTAATCTTTCCGACTGGAGCGATGCGCAAGTCGGGATCATGAAACTTGAAGGAGAAAAATATCTGCTGCGGGATAAAAAACCCAATCAGAAGATTGTTGCACCGACAGCAAAAGATCTTTCAGCGACTTTCTATTTCAGCTGGAAACCGATCGGACTCTATTTTGCTGCAGAAATCAAAGATGACAAACTGATACAGCGCGGAGTTGATATGGATATCTTCGCTGGAGATCATGTTGAACTCTTCCTCGATCTTGCTCCGACAGAAAAAGGTGATGGTGCCGGATTCGGTAAAAAACAGTTGCAGATCGGAATCAGCCCCGGGAATTTCAAAAATCTCAAACCCTCCATCGTTGTGGCTTATCCGTCAGGAAAAACTTTCGAATCTGCCCAATGTGCTGCTGAAAAGACAGCAAGCGGCTGGAATCTGGAAGCATTCATTCCCTGGAAAGAACTCGGTGCCGGTACGATTCTTCGCAATAACGTGATCGGTTTGACCGCATGGGTCAGCGATACGGATGTGGATGCAGGCGGCACACTCAGACCGGAACATATCATGACCTCCGGCAAACCGGATGCCTCTTTCCGCAATCGCGCTGAAATCACTCCGGCTGTTTTCACTGATTCCAACGGAAAACATGAAGCTGTCATTTCTCTGGCAGAAACAATCCCGCTCAAAGATATGACGATCCAGCCGTCAACCACTCAGAAAATCGAATTTACAGCTCCCAAGACACCGGCATATCTGACTCCGGTTCTGCGGATGAATGCAAATCTCCGCAGTGCTCATACATTCTCCGGCTATGCCAGAGTTATGCACGTCTATGTCAACGGGAAAGAATTGACTCAATACAATCTTCTGAAACCGGAAAATGAGTTCCGCACAAAAAATGGCGCAAAAAGCACGATCTTCCAGAAAGGTCACGGCTATCTCCTTCCCTACACAAAAGACGGCAAAGCCGGTAATCAACCGAAAAATACAGCCAGATTCTTTGCAAGTCACTACAACATGCACGAATTTGTGTTGGATCTTTCCGGTCTGCTCAAAGAAGGCAAAAATACGATCACGATCAAAAACACGCTTCAGAAAAAATATAATCATGCTCTGGATCTGACCAATGCAAAAATCTCTTTTGAAGCAGTCGCCCAGAGAAAAACACGCAAACCGGCTCCTACCGGAAAAATCCCGGTAATCAAACTCAAAAAACAGATTCCGTTGAACAATAATTTCAAACAGAACGGCAATACAATCGAATTTGCCATGAATCATGGTAAATACATCCTCACCAGCCGTTTCTCCACACCCGACGGAAAATGGGTCAACGGATCCTGCAAGTATTTCAAACATCAGCGTGTCATCGAAAAGAAAAATGAACTGCTGCTTGTCAAAGATACTTACACCAACCTCACCAATGAAAATCTGCCGCTCATGCAGGAGCATACAGTCAAAGTCCCCGGCAAAAACACTTCTCTCTATCTGGGCGGATTGGAAAATATCTCCGGACGCAATATCCGCCGGGTGATCGGGAACTTCTCCATTTTCGGCGGACAGAAAAACGGCGGTGGTGTGGGACTTTATGCGATCAATCCGGAATTTCAGATCCACAGCGGCTCTTTCATCCCCGCTCCGCACTGCGTCACCTTGTGTGATGACCAGTTTGTCCTGCCTCCGGGAAAAAGTTTCACCCAGCAGTTCGTGGTCGTTCCTCTGGAAAACGGTAAATACTATGACTTTGTCAACGTTGTCCGCCGTTATCTCAACATCAATAAAACTTTGCGGGGTCCGGAATGCAGCTGGGCGGCATACAAATGGCAGGAAGCCTATTACAACCGTCTGGAAGTGTTCAATATTCAGAGAATCATTGTTGACCTCCCGAAAATCGGTCATCTTTTCCTGAATTCTCCGGACATTCCGTTTGTCAAAAGCATGATCGTGAAACTCCGCAAAATCAGACCCAATGCTGAGCTCGGCCGTTATTACCACTCCCAGATCGAAAGCGATCTTTCCAAAGACTACAAAGAAGGCAGAGTATTGCTGAAAAACGGCCAGCAGGCACGTTACGGACACTCCAAACTTTATCTTACTCTGGAAGGCACAGAATACAGTATCATAATGGAAAAAGCTCTGGATGACATTCTGAACAACTGGGATGTTGATGCCGTTTACTGGGATGAATTTGCATCCAGCGGAGTTGACTATCATTACGGTGCGCCCTGGGATCAATGCTCAGCGGATATCTCCCCGGTGACACATAAGATCACCGCCTTGAAATCCAGTGTCTGGATTCTTCAGAGACCGTGGAAAAACCGTATGGCAGACAAGATCAGAGCCAAAGGCAAAAAGCTCTATGCCAACGGCGGTGATGCCATGCTGGCTGAATTTGCAGAGAAGATCGAATCGACCTTTACCGAAACCCAGTTTGCATCCAACAATGCCCGTGTTCATTTCTCCACACCGATCTCCCATGCAAACAGCGAACACATGGATCGCGGCAAGTTCTCGGAATGGTATGATAAATTCCTCAGTGCTCTGGATTATGGATGTCTCTTCACCTACGCATTTATTTCTCAGCCGCACTATGGTCCGATTTATCATACAGTTTCCGATCATATCTATCCCAGCACTCCGCTGGAAATCCATGAAGGCTATATGATCGCAGAAGAACGGATCGTGACCAGCCGCAGCGGTTTCTTCGGCTGGGAAGATAACTCCAAACACAAAATCTATGTTTATGACTACACTGGTCGTGAAGTCAAAGATCATAAACTCAAAACCGTTCAGCTCAACGGTTGGACTTATTCCGAGATCAGACTCCCGCAGGACTGGAGCGCGATCATTGTACGCAACAAATAATCCATCATAAATAAAATAAGTAAGGATTTTTATCATGGCACAACTTGCATCTCTCGGCGGAAACAAATTCGTTTCCGGCAATAGAATGGTCAAAGAGTTTTCCTGGCCGCCCCGGGATGAACAAACCGCAGAACTGCTCAAAGAAGTTTATATGAGCGGGAAATGGTCGTTCAATTCTGAAGCTGAACAGGCTTTTGAAAATGATTTCGCACAATACCACGGAGCAAAATACGGTATCTTCATGGTAAACGGAACAACCACATTGGAATGTGCTCTGACAGCTCTCGGATGCGGAAAAGGGGATGAAGTCATTGTCCCGGCATTGACCTGGATGGCAACCGCTATCGCCGCAAGCTATGTGGGTGCGATCCCCGTATTTGTAGATGTGGAACCGACAACACTCTGTATGGATCCGGCAAAACTGGAAGCGGCAATCACTCCCCGTACGAAAGCCATCATTCCGGTGCATGTGTACGGTTCCATGGCTGATTTGGATAAAATTCTACAAATTGCAGATGCCCATAATATTCCGGTCATTGAAGATTGTGCCCACATGCACGGTGGATTCTGGAACGGAAGAGGTGTCGGCAGCTGGGGAAAAATCGGATCATTCAGTTTTCAGCAGAGTAAAACCATGAGCTCCGGCGAAGGCGGGATCTGTATCACAAACGATCCGGAACTGGCAGATAAACTGTATCGTCTGAAACATATCGGATACTCTCGCGGTCTGGCTCAGGGACAGGCTCAGAAAGCTCCGGAAGGATTGCTTTGTCACAACTACCGCGGCACCGCATTCCAGGCTGTTATCCTGCATCAGCAGCTGAAAGCTCTGCCCGGACTGATCAAGACATACAGCGAAAACATGAATTATCTCACAGAAAAAATCAAAGATATCCCCGGTGTCCGGGTACAGTCTCCGGGAAGACTCGCAAGCCCGCAGGCATATTATTCTTTCCATCTCATTTTCGACGGTGGTGAATTCAATGATATCCCGCGCTGGCTCATCAGCAAAATCTGTTATGATGAAGGGGTCAATATCGGCAATGGAACACACGGGGCTGTTTACAAGCATAATCTCTTCAATCTGAACAGAGAAAAAGGTGAATACCGTATCGCCGGCGGCGACTCATGTCCGGTCTGTGAAACAGTATGCGGGCGTACACTGGGTTGGTTCCACCAGACCCTCATGTATCGTGAAAACATGGATATCATCAGCGATGTTCTCCACAAAGTGGCGGAAAACATGGATGAAGTCCGTGAACTTGCCAAAGACTGGAAATAAAATCCGTTTTTGAAAAAAATCAGAAACTGTGGAATTGCGAAAATCAATTCGACAGTGTCTTCTCTTTTTAAAATAAAAAATTATCTTGAAAATTCGGCTTTTCGGATGTATATTTTCCGGGTATTGTCAAACAATCAATATTCTAAGGAAGAGAGAATAAATTTATGAGAGCAGTTATCAGTGTGATCGGATGTGATTCCGTCGGTATCATTGCAAAAGTCAGCAAGGTCTGTGCCGATTATGGTGTGAATATCAAAGATATTTCCCAGACCGTTCTGGAAAAATATTTCAGCATGATCATGATTACAGAAATCGATAAAATCACGATCCCATTTGCCGAATTTGTCGATCAGATGAATAATCTCGCAAAAGAAAACGGCTTGGAAATCCACACCATGCATGAAGATATTTTCAATGCAATGCACAAGATTTGAGGTATATTGATGCTGGATAGAAATGATATTTTTGAAACGATCAATATGATCCGGGAGGAAAGCCTCGACGTCCGGACCATTACCATGGGAATTTCCCTGTTTGATTGCCAGAGTGATAATGAAGACCGTCTCTGCTCCAAAATCTATGACAAGATCATGTTCCATGCAAAAGACCTTGTCAAAACCGGGCAGGACATTGAAAAAGAATACGGGATCCCGATCATTCATAAGCGGGTTTCTGTCACACCGGTCTCTCTGATGTGCGGAAATATTTCTTATGACGGCGCAGTAAAAATCGCAAAAACGCTTGATAATGCCGCCGCAGAACTGGGTGTCAACTTCATCGGCGGATACAGTGCATTGGTGCAGAAAGGTTTTTCCAATGGAAGCCGGACACTGCTTTCTGCGATCCCGGAAGCATTGGCAACCACAGAACGGCTCTGTTCTTCGGTCAATGTGGCTTCTACAAAAGCCGGGATCAATATGGATGCTGTTGCAGAAATGGGGCGAATCATCAAAAAAACAGCCGATCTGACAGCTGACCGTTCTGCCATCGGCTGTGCAAAACTGGTAGTTTTTGCCAATGTTCCGGAAGACAATCCGTTCATGGCGGGAGCATTTCACGGTATGGGCGAACCGGAAACAGTCATCAATGTGGGTGTTTCCGGACCGGGGGTTGTGGTTTCCGCTCTCCGCAGAGCAGGAAACAGCTGTAACCTTACTGAAATTGCAGAGATCATCAAAAAGACAGCATTCAAGATCACCCGTATGGGACAGCTTGTGGCGATGCTTGCCAGTGAACGTCTGGGTGTACCTTTCGGTATTGTTGACCTCTCTCTTGCACCGACTCCGGCGATTGGTGACTCGGTGGCATACATTCTGGAATCCATCGGGTTGGAAAAATGCGGATGTCCCGGCACAACAGCTGCTCTTGCGATGTTGAATGATGCAGTCAAAAAAGGCGGCGTCATGGCATCGTCCCATGTGGGAGGTCTCTCCGGAGCCTTTATCCCGGTTTCTGAAGATGCCGGAATGATCGAAGCGGCAAAATGCGGAGCTCTCACACTGGAAAAACTGGAAGCAATGACAGCGGTCTGTTCTGTCGGCTTGGATATGATCGCCATCCCCGGAGATACCTCTGAAGCTGTGATTTCCGGAATCATTGCCGATGAAATCGCAATCGGAGTTGTCAATACCAAAACAACCGCAGTACGTCTGATCCCCTTCGGGAAAGCGGGTGATATGATCACATTCGGCGGATTGCTTGGAGAAGCCCCGGTCATTCCGGTCTCGCAATATTCTCCGGCAACAATGATCGCACGCGGAGGAAGAATTCCGGCTCCGATTCAGAGTTTGAAAAACTGATAAACGGCAAGGAATTATTTTTATGAGTGACCCCACCAATTCCCGAGAACAGTTTGCCTCCCGTCTCGGATTTATCCTGATGACCGCCGGATGTGCGATCGGATTGGGGAATGTATGGAGATTCCCCTATATTGCCGGACAATACGGCGGCGGACTTTTTGTCTGTCTCTATCTCTTTTTTCTGGCGATCCTCGGATTTCCTGTAATGATGATGGAACTCTCGCTGGGCAGAGCCGGGCGCAGTACATTCCCCGGAGCCTTCCGGAATCTGCAAAATCCGTCATCCCGCTTCCGCTGGAGTGCTCCGGCATATATTCTTTTCGCCGGAAATATGATCCTGTTGATGTTCTATACAGTCGTAACTGGTTGGCTCTTTTCTTATGCAATATATTATATTGACGGCAGTCTTCAAGGAAAGACTGCGGCTGATTTCGGGATGAATTTTGATAAATATCTGAGTTCACCAGCTGAACAGACTGTTGCCACAATGATCATGTTGTTCCTCACGATTCTGGTCTGTCTGGGCGGAGTCCGGAAAACAATCGAAAAAGTGATCAAGGTCATGATGGGCGGATTGTTTCTCCTGCTTCTTGCGTTGGTTGTGCAGTCTCTTACACTTCCCAATGCGATGAAAGGGGTTGAATTTCTGCTGAAACCGGATTTGAATAATTTTCTGGGCAAAAATATTTTTGAAACGATCCATGCTGCCATGGCGCAGGCATTTTTCACATTGAGTCTCGGGATCGGCAGTATTGCGATCTGCGGCAGTTATATCCATAAAGAAAATTCATTGCCGAAAGAAGGGATCTGGATCATGGTACTGGATACCCTCATGGCGATTTGTTCCGGCTTGATCATTTTTCCCTGCTGCGCTGCATATTCCATCAATCCGAATGCAGGACCGCCGTTGATTTTCATCACACTGCCGAATGTATTTCAGAACATGGCGGGCGGACGATTCTGGGGAATCCTTTTCTTTGCATTCCTGACCATTGCCGCACTCTCCACGCTGATCGCAGTCTTTGAAAATCTGGTGGCTTTCGGAATGGAAGAATGGAAACTCAGCCGAAAAAAATCCTGTATCGGATTCGGGATCCTCTTGGCGCTGCTTTCTCTTCCCTGTATTCTCGGATTCAATCTCTGGAAAAACTTCCACCCGCTCGGAAAAAATTCAAACGTACTTGATCTGGAAGATTTCATTGTCAGCGATAATCTTCTGCCGCTGGGAGCTCTCTATATGACCATTTTCTGTATGTCACGCTGGGGCTGGGGTTCTGACAGATTCCTTGAAGAGGTCAATACCGGAAAAGGTTGGAAGCTTTCCCGTAAACTGATTCCGTATATGCGTTATGTTCTTCCGGTCATCATCCTTGCGATCTGGCTGATCGGACTTGCCAAACGTTTCAATCTGCTGGGCTGATTCACCCACCGAAGAGTTTATCCAGCAGAATATACACACCGACTCCGGAACCGATACCGCAAAGATGGTACAGGAACAGTTTATTGCTGGCAACATGGTCTTCGACATGTTCGCCCCAAAGAAAACTGAGCCAATCCGGAGTCAATGTGTAACGCCATGCTTCCCGGAATTCATCTGTATCTTGAAAGAAGAAACGGTATATCAGGATCAATACTGTAATTGATACAATGATCGCGATCACTACAAAAAAAGTATTCATAAATTCCGACACTCCGCTATCTGCTGTTTTTCAACGACTGAAATACTATAGCATGGCAGAGATAAAAAGCAAATTTATAAATCGACATTGAGGGAAAAATCATGCATATCCCTTGATTTTTCCAATGCTGGAGTTATATTGTCACAATGCCAAAAATTCAACATCAGAAACAGAAAGAGCAACTTATGAAAAAATATCTGTCCGTCACCGCTACACTCCTGATTCTCCTTACTTCTGCCTGTCATACAATAAAAGAACTGCCGCAGGATCCGAAAGCTCCGGTCAAAGATCCGGAATATGCACTTGCACAAAAACTGCTGATACATTGTCTGAACAATGATGCGGAAAAATTCATCAAGGTTCTCCCTCCCAAAAAACAGCAGGAGTTCACGGTCAAACAGTTCCACGATACAACAAAAAATATTGCAGACACATTCGGCAGACCGGAGTCGTTCCAGTTCCTGACCAAACAGTCTCTGCCGATTTACAACCGTTATGTCTGGAAGATCTGTTTCCGGAAAACCAACAGACAATCGGAAGAGTTTACAAGTGAAATCCTGTTCCGTGTGACAACCGTCATGCAGGATGGGAAACCCGTGATCTCCGGATTCCAGTTTTTCTGAAACACATAAACAGCAGAAAATCAGGATAAAAGAAACAGCTTTTCAAGCTCTCAACTTGAAAAAACAGTGTTTCTGTGATATATTGATTGGATAAATATTTTACATTCAAAAATAAAACAGGAAAACAGTTGTCATGAGTGAAGAAATTGTGCAGAATCCGCCTGAAAAACAGGAAGATATTTTTACCCAGCGTTTGAATAAAGTCCGGGATATTCAGGAAGCCGGAAAACTGCCGTTCGGCAGACGTTTTGATGGAGTGATCAAAACAGCCGATGTCCGTGCGGCTTTCAATCCGGAAGAAGAAAATCCGGCAGATGTCATTATTGCCGGCAGAATGACCGCATTCCGTGCCATGGGAAAATCGATTTTCGCTGACGTGAAAGATTCCACCGGCAGAATGCAGATCTATGTCCAGCGCGGCACAATCAGCGATGAAGATTTTGCGTTCTTCAAAAAATTGGACCTCGGTGATTTGATCGGTGTCAAAGGTGTTCCTTTCACAACCCGTACCGGCGAACTGACCATCAAAGCACATGAAGTGACTCTGCTGACAAAATCCCTGCGTCCCCTGCCCGAAAAATTCCATGGCCTTGCCAATATCGAACAGCGTTACCGTCAGCGGTATCTGGATCTGATTTCCAACGATGAAAGTCGTGCAGTTTTCATCATGCGTTCCAAAATCATCAGCGAAATCCGCAAGTTCCTTGAAGACAAAGGATTCATGGAAGTTGAAACTCCCATGCTCCAGCCGATCCCCGGCGGTGCATCTGCAAACCCGTTCAAGACTTTCTATGAAGCTCTCAGCTGTCCGGTTTACATGCGTATTGCCACAGAGCTCTACCTGAAACGCCTGATCGTCGGCGGTTTTGAACGTGTCTTTGAATTGAACCGTAACTTCCGTAACGAAGGTATCGACCGCCGTCATAATCCGGAATTCACTGCACTGGAACTTTATCAGGCATACGGTGACTGCGAATCCATGATGGATATTATGGAAGAAATGGTCACGACCATCGCAGAAAAAGTCATCGGGACCACTCAGGTCAAAAACGGCAACGGTGTTGTGATCGACCTCAAACGTCCGTGGAGACGTGCTCCCTACCGTGAGCTCATCATTGAAAAAATGGGGGCTGACTGGTATGATCTTTCACACGATGAAAAATTTGCAAAAGCAAAAGAACTCGGCTTGGATGTCACTCCGGATATGAACGACCTGGAAATCACACACGAGATCTATGAAAAAACGATCGAACAGACTTTGATCCAGCCGACATTTGTCACTCGCCTGCCCGCATACCTCGTCCCGCTGGCGAAAAAATGCGAAGATGATCCCTCTGTGGTCGATGTGTACGAATTGGAAATCAACGGTCAGGAAATTTCTCCGGGATACTCTGAACTCAATGACCCGATCGAACAGCGTAAACGTTTCATCGAACAGGCTGAACGGGAAGGAAAAGATCTGGCAGAAGCTATTGATGAAGACTTCCTCACAGCCCTCGAACACGGTATGCCCCCGACTGGCGGTCTGGGAATCGGTATCGACCGTCTGGTCATGCTTCTGACGGAGTCTGACTCCATCCGCGACGTTCTGCTCTTCCCGCAGATGCGTCTGAAATAACAGACTCCTCTGAACAGGAGTAAAAAAATGTGTCTCCGGAACAAGATCCTGAAACAATGCCGCAAGGCGGATCCCGGGGACACTTTTTTGTATCGTTTTGAGAAAGAGATCTACACGTTCGGAGAAATGCAATTCCCTGTTCCTCCGGAATCCCTTCTGGATCACGGACATATCTTGAAAAACTCCAGCAGTGTGATCACTGGATTCGATCCGGATCACCGTTTTTTCATCAAAAAATATAAAAAGAACGGATGGTATCGGACTCTGAAAAGGATGTTGCAGCCTGCCCGTGCATACTCCTGTCTGGCAGCAGCACTCAGACTCCGGGAAATCGGAATTCCAACACCGCAGGTTCTGCTGGCTTCCCGTTATTGTCTGATTACAGAAATTCTTCCCCCCGATCATATTTTCCTGCAGGACGATCCGGAAACAGCACGACATTTGATTCCCTTTATCGCAAAACTGCACAAATATGGGATCCGTCACGGTGATTTGAACTTACGCAACATCTATCTGACTCCGGCGGGAACATTCGGACTGATCGATATGGACAGTGTCCGTCTTTACTCCCGCGAGGTTCCGGAGAAAGAGAGATTTCTGGAACTGGCACGGGTGATTTCATCGTACATCAAACAGGGCAATTACACTCCGGACAGAATGGAACAGATCGCTCATGCCTTTGCAGAACTCTATAAAAAAGAAACCGGATTTGAATTCCAGTTTAACGCACTGATGCAACGGATCATCTATCTTGTTTCCCGCAAAAAGAAAAAAAAGTAAAACTATTTTCCAAAATCGCACTTCTTCCGCTGAAAAAAATTTGAATTTGAACCTTTTTCTGTTATGTTATTCCTATTCCAATAAACAGGAAAAGGAAATCACGGATGGATAAAAAGCTGTTGCTGTATATACTCAATGAAAGACTGGGAAAGATCGGAGAACGTCTCTTCTTTTTCTTCATGCTTCTCCTGACAGCATATTTTGCAGTCAAGGCCTTTTCCGCTTCAACTGTCTCCGCCTTGATCTATCTGCTTTTTGCACTTGTCACCGCATTGATCACAGGGATTTTATTTACAAAGATTTTTCTTCCGCAGATTGCAGAAAACTTTTCATACGGCCTGCTCTTCCCGAGAAGATTTCTGAAAAAAGCTCCGGTCATACTCTCCCCGATCCATGGAATGATCAACACAGGAAAATATGCAGAAGCCGAACAGAGTTTGCTTACATTGCACTCACAATATCCGGCAGATGCGGAGATCACATGGCTGCTTCTGGAACTCCATGGAAATATTTTTCATCAACAGGAAAAAGCCATAACAACAGCCGAAACTTTTTTCAGGAACGGTGCAGTCCGGCAGGATCCGTATTATCTGAAAGTTCTGATGTTTTATGCCGATCTGCAATCACAACAGCACCAGACGGCAGCTGTCATCAGTTGTTTTCATCATGCGCTGCGGCATGGAAAAATGACAGCATCTGAAATACAGACTGTAAAAAAACGTCTTGCCGCACTTGAAACACAAAATAAACTCAGCAGTTAAAAAGGGAGGTTCCGCCATGACAGATATCATTCAGAATTATTTGCACGAAGCTCTGGTTCAGGGAATATCGGATGTATTTTTCAGTGCTGGAAAAACTCCGGCATTCCGACAGAAAGGCAGAGTCATACAAACTCATGATGCCCCACTTCCCGCAGAAGAAATCGATCAATTCCGCCGGATGGTGATCGGCTCTCGCGGAGAAGAACAATATGAACGCACCGGTTCCTATGACTCCTCTTATTCGCTGACACGGGAAGAACGTTTCCGTATCAACTTTTTTTCAACGGTCTGCGGACCTTCCATGGCGGCACGCCCGATCCGCTCCGGCAATGACTTGGATTTGGAAAAATTACATCTGCCATCCATTCTTCAACAAATCTGTTCTGTTCCGCGCGGACTCATCCTTGTAACAGGTTCCACAGGAAGTGGAAAATCTACCACGCTCGGTGCTTTGATCAATCTGATCAACCGGACAGAAGAAAAACATATTCTCACCATTGAAGATCCGATCGAATTTCTGCATGACAATCAGAAATCGTTGCTCTCTCAACGTGAAATCAACTCGAATGTTGTCAGTTTCGCAGAAGCTCTACGGAGTGCATTGCGTGAAAATCCGGATGTGATCGTAATCGGAGAAATGCGCGATCAGGAAACCATTACGATCGCTCTCAATGCTGCCCTGACCGGACATCTTGTTATCAGTACTGTTCATACCGCTGATACGGTGCAGACCATAGAACGGATCATCAATATGTTCCCGACACATCAGCGTGATCAGCTCTCCATTGATCTCGGTATGGCTCTTCAGGCGATCATCTCACAACGTTTGATCCCGATGAAACAGGAAGAGAGCATGATTCCAGCTGTCGAAATCATGCACGGCACACCGACTGTTTGTAAGGCAGTGATGGACAGAGATTTCAAAATTCTTGAAGACGCTTTGAAACAAGGTTCGGAAAGTGGGATGGTCACATTCAACCGCGCAATTTTCCGTTTATTCAAAGATGATAAAATCACATTGGAAGATGCACTGAAAACAGTCAATAATCCCGATGAATTCAATCTTCTGGTCAAAGGGATGGAAACCGGGGTGGACTCTTTCCGCAGTCATTACGGAAACAATTTTGATGATGACGAGGGAACTTTTGTGGATATGCGTTCTCTTCTCCGGGTTGCAGTCTCAACCGGAGCAAGCGACTTACATCTGACCAATAAATCCGCCCCGATCCTGCGTATCAACGGAATCCTCAGGACCTTGCAGCTTCCGGCATTGAGCAGTGCAGACATCCAGCGTTTGCTTTACAGTGTGATCTCCCCCCGACAGAGAATCGAACTGGAAGAAAAGCGGGAATTGGATTTTGCATTGTCCGTCACGTTGGAAAAAGACAGCGAAACATTCACCCGTTTCCGTGTCAATGCCTTTTATCAGCGCGGAACTCTCGGAGTTGTCGCCAGGGTCGTCAATACACGGATCCCCTCGCCGGAAGAACTCACTCTCCCGCCGACATTGCTTTCTCTTCTTGACAAACATCAGGGGCTTGTGCTGGTGACAGGACCAACCGGCAGCGGAAAATCTACCACTCTTGCCTGTATGCTGGATCAGTTGAATCAGAAACGCAATGCCAAGATCATTACGGTGGAAGATCCGATCGAATTTGTGCATAACAACCTTTATTCGATCATTGAACAACGGGAACTTCATTCGGACACCTTGAGTTTTGCTGCGGCTCTGCGTCATGCCCTGCGCCAGGATCCGGATGTGATCATGGTCGGGGAAATGCGCGATGTGGAAACCATCGCCGCCGCCCTCACCGCCGCAGAGACCGGACACCTTGTGTTTGCCACGATCCATACCAACAGCGCACCGCAGACGATCGACAGAATCATCGACTCATTCCCGAGTTATCAGCAGAATCAGATCCGTTTGCAGCTTTCCAGTGTAATCCTCGGCGTGATTTCACAAAGACTTCTCCCGAAACTGGATGGTTCCGGTCGTGCCGCCGCATTTGAAATCATGGTCGGAACACCTCCAGTGAAAGCCTTGATCCGGGATGGGAAAACACATCAACTGCAATCGGTCATCGAAACCAGTTACAAGGATGGCATGATCACGCTGGAAAAATCATTGGAAAATCTTTATAATGAGGGCATTGTCAGCTTGGAATCGACCAAAGTATATCAGGCGGACTACCGTGTTACAAAAGAGTTCTGATACAAAAAATCTATTTTTTCATTGATCCGGTATTGATATTTTTTCAAAAGGAATTACGTTACCCGGATCCGGAAAAAATCAAATAGTAAAGGAAATGAATATATGAAACTCTGTGCGATCCAAATCCCGTATGCACACTCACTGGATACAGTCGAAAGTTCTGTCAATTTCGCCATTGAACAACTGAACAGCTGTGATTCCTCCTGTGATCTGATACTCTTGCCGGAATACGCCAACGCTCCGGCGGCATTCCCGTATGAGGAATTGATCCCGTTTGTCCGCAAACATACACCGCGTCTGATCGAAGCCGCAAAAAAAACCGCCCTGCGCTGCAATGCGATCGTGGCAGTCAACTATTTCTGCGAAGTGAAACCGGATTGCTTCCGCAACACCACCCGTGTCTTTGACCGACAGGGAAATATTGCCGGAGATTTTTATAAACAGCATCTCCCGGGTTCCGAAAAACGGGGCTGCAAACCGGATTTCTCCTACACAAGAAAATTCCGTGCACCGGATATCATCGAAGTGGACGGGATCCGTTTCGGTTTTCTGATCTGTTATGATACATACTACTCGGAATATGTTGCCCATATTGCACATCATCATCCGGATATTGTACTGGTTTCCTCTTTCCAGCGTGCAGAACGGCAGGATATGCTGGAAATGCTCAATCAACATCTGGCTTTCTATTGCAACAGTTATGTCCTCCGTGCATCTGTTTCCATGGGAGAAAATGCAGAAGTCGGCGGAAATTCCATGGTCGTTTCTCCCGATGGTAAAATCCTTGCCAGGTATGGCAGCAAAACAGGGATCCTCAGTTGCGAGATCAGTGATCCTCATTACAAATATATGCGTTCCAACAGTTTCAGCGGCGGCATGATCACCAACGATCATTTCATTGAACAAGGCAGAACTCCGTGGGCATACCGTCCCTGCGGCAGTATGGTCATTGAACCGGAACAGGATCATCCCTATCCGCGAGTCTGTGCTCACCGGGGATTCAATTTCGTCGCTCCGGAAAATACGATGCCCGCTTTCGGAGCTGCGATCGCTCTCGGTGCACCGGAAATTGAACTCGATATCCATTTCTCCAAAGACGGAATCCCTATGGTCTCCCATGACAGTACACTGGAACGGGTCTCCAACGGCTCCGGAGAGCTGAGCAGCAAAACGTATGCAGAATTGAAAGAACTGGATTTCGGCAGCCGTTTCAATGAGAATTTCGCCGGAACCCGAATCGCCTCTTTTGAAGAAGTCCTTTCAAAATTCGCACGGCAGGCAATTATCAATCTGCATATCAAATCTGTCGGAAAGAGTTATCCGGAAGAATATCTCCGCAAAATCGTCGAGCTTCTGAAACGTTATGACCACATGGAACATGTCTATCTGATGGCAACTGCGGAAATCATGGAAGTCGCCTTGAAAATCGCACCGGAAATCCCCCGCTGTATGAGTGCTGATCCCGATCCGTGGACCATTGTGGATCGTGCAATCGAATATAAATGTTCCAAAGTGCAGCTCTATCGGCAATATTACAATCAGGAAATGATCGATAAAGCGCATGCACAAGGGATCCTATGCAACTATTTCTTCTGCGACACACCTGAAGAAGCAAGAAAATTCTTTGAAATGGGAATCGATACGATCCTGACCAATAATTATCTGGCAATCTCACAGGTCCGTGATGAATTTGTAAAAAGCCGTCAGAAATAAACAGCTGGTAAATCATTTGTGATCCGGTCCGGCAGCGTACACACTGTATGTGCTGCCGGATTTTTTTATTCAATCTAACGCTTTACAGAGCGGACAAAGTTGCGGATCGACCTCTTCTCCGGAACGGTAACGGGCAAGCAACTGCCGGGATCGTTCCGCCAATCGCCGCCGGACTTCCCGACGTTCTCCTCTGATCCGGGCAATAGACATAGTATCATAGGCGGTAGTCTGATGACGCATCCATGCAATCACAGCGGCCTCGGCACGCTGTTCGATCGGGATCCGCTGTGTCCTTGCCACTGTCCCGCTCCCGACAGGAACAGCATGATCCGTTACCGCCGCAGCAAAACGTTCCGCCAACTCCTGATAACGGGGTGCAAATGCCAGAAAATCCATCACAGCTTTGCGGAAAGTGACAACATACTGGTTCTGTTCTTCTTCTCTGCGTTTTCTGCCGGCATCCAATTTATTACGGTATGCCGGAGTTGAACGTTCCATTTCCAGGATCCGTTTGACACGATCGAACTGAGCTGACAATGTGAACAGACCCAATGCTTCAATACGGTTTTTACGTTTATGGACCAATACCCAGTAATCCCCGGAAGCTTTCAAGCGTCGTGTCAATCCGGGATCACCGGAAGGAACAAAAATCCAACCGGAAGGAATAGTCACACTCTTTCCTTCACAGAGAAAAATATCTTCCCGGGATGTCCGCCATACACGGATCTCCTGTTTTTTATCCGGCATCTCAAACTCCTCAGAAAGAAAATTCGCGGAAGAAAATATGCAAGAGTTGTCTCCCCAGCTCAACAGCCAGAATATAACTCTGTTTCACGTATGCGATCCCGGTTCTGCCAACCCGTTTGGAAAGCGGCTTTTCCGGTGTTACTGTCACACAATATAATACATTGACAGGAGAAAATTCATCGGGTCTTTCTTTCACAGGATAACAGGGAACAGTTCCGCCGAGATGTTGAACCAGAGCGGAATCACGCAATGTCACAGCCACCGGATTGACAGCAGTCACACGTCCCCGTGTTTTCGTCAACTCTCCCCGCAGAACCAACTGCACACTGTCCCCGATCTGGATCCGGTTGACCTCCCGATCCAGCGCATAGGCATAAACCGTATTCTCTTCCGACGAGATTCTGCCGAGAACAGTCCCTTTTTCAAGCCAGCGTCCACGGTACACCTCTTTTACGGCGGGGACAAAAATCCCATCTGCATCAGCTTTCAGATCCATATTTCCGCGACGGCGTATCATTTCGCTGTGAGAGATACGGTTGACACGCAGCTTTTCAAAATAGACAGGACTCAATGCCAATGTCCGGTTATCCGAACGGGCAAGTTCCAGTTCAGCCTGATTGGTTTTGAGGATCGCCGCATAACGCAGGATATTGAAGTCCAGAAATACATTTTCAAACTTGAGAATGGTATCACCTTTTTTGATTCTGCGCGGCTCTTCGCTCAGATCCTCTGCGGCAAATGCAGCTTCTTTCACGATAATGAGGCGGCTGTTTTCCGGGACGATCTCGCACGGGAGAGCAAAGGACCAGGGCAGCGGAATAAACAGGAGAGAAAGTAATGCCAAAACCAGAATTCCGGTTGCCAGACTTTTCATTCCATTCAGTTTTTTGTGATTCATAAGCACGATTTTAACCTCCATGATAAACGGCATTATCAGCATTGTATAGGCTTCCAGTACCATCAGAAAAATAGCAACAGCTTTGGTAAACTGAAAATAAATGATCAAGATGATCGACGTATAAAGAAATAATTTGTATATGAAAGAACCGAGTCCGAAAAAATAGAGAGTCAGAGGGGAAACATCTCCGCTGTCCGGGACACGCCCCAACCCCAGAAAAAAACGGCGGTTGCAGGCTTTCAGGAATTCATTGGAACGCTGCATCAGGTTTTCAATGTTCAGCATATCACACAGCAGATAATAACCGTCATACCGGATGAATGGATTTCCATTGACAAGGATCGTACCCAGCGCACTGACAGTCATCAGATAAAACATTGTGGAACGCATCGGTCCCGGTTGTGCGTATGCCCAGATGATTGCCGCAATTCCCCCGAAAATCAACTCACTGATGATCCCTGCGCCGTCACAAAGAGTCCGTTTCCAACGGGATAAACGCCAGGTATCGGTCAAATCCACAAACAGACGGGGATAAAATACGATGAAACTGATTCCCATGGAACGGATCCTTGCGCCGAAACTTTTAGCCGTGAAACCATGAGAAAGTTCATGCACACTTTTTGTAATCAGCAATGCCCAGAAATAATTGACCAGATTCGCCCAGGAAAGAGAGTTCACAAACGTTGCATACGCTTCTGTCCACTGCCGGAGCATCAGAATATAACCGCACGCGGCAAGAAAAACCAGAAACCATACGGTCCAACGGTTGAAAATAAAACGCACAAACGGCATTGCGACAGAGAAAAAACCATCCGGATGAATCGGCGGCAAACGGAAAAACATATACATCGAAATAAAGCGGGTGAAACGTGTTTTCTCTTTCATCTTGCGCATTTTTTCCAAACGGCTGTTCATTCCGCCATATTCAGGAACCATCAACTGATTCTGATGCATGAAAGATAAAAGTTCCAACACCTCCTGCGGATCGGCATCCATACCATTCTGTTTCAAACGCTGCATAAAATCCGGCAGCTGATAACTCTGATCCAGGAGACGCAAAATCTTGCAGGACTCTTCACTCAGTTTGAAATAATTTTCAGCCAGAGGATCAAAAATCATCGGTTGAGAACCATGCTCGCCCGGAGGAATGAATTGAATATCCGAACGCAGAGAACCAGTCATTTGTATCGATATCCCTGCGGGCTTTTCTTGAGTGGCAGCTGATGAAACTGCCGCTGTTGTTGGATCGACCCGTTCCATATTTGATCACAATCCGCGATACCAGAGGACCAGACTCCGGAACAGATAATATCCCAGATTGATCCGTTCTCCAGAAACCCGGGCGACCCCACGCATTCCATAACGCAATCCGGGAATCGTGTTATCCATCGCAACTTTCAAGTTGTAACTGTAAATATTCTGTTCTGTCAACTCCGGATAATAACGTTCAGAAATCAATTTGACCGGGATCGGCAGTTCCGGACGGGTATGCAAAAAGAGAGTGATCTGCGGAGTTTTTTCCAGGACTGAGGCATCTTTTTCATTGACCATAACTTCAGCGATCATGCCCTCTCCGGAAAAAATATCAAACAATCTTTCCCCGGTACGCAATGCTCTTCCGGAAAGTTTATCTGCACTGCCATCGACCAGCGCAAGCACCCCGTTGGACAGAGCTTTGACTTCGCTGTGAGCCAGATACCATT
Organism: Lentisphaeria bacterium; assembly: GCA_017646015.1. GTDB lineage: Bacteria > Verrucomicrobiota > Lentisphaeria > Victivallales > UBA1829 > SIG94. The sequence goes on along the minus strand of JAGCNI010000019.1, from coordinate 34,855 downwards.
CTGCTTCGGCGATCGCAACTTTTGCCTGTTCCCGCTTATGAGCAAGAACTTTGAGCTTGCCGAGTTTATCCCGGTCGGTGAAAGAAGCTTTGGATTCCTGTTCATATTCTGCATCCGTTTCCTTGAATGCAGCACGGGCAGCTGCGAGCTGAAAACGCATACGATCCGTATCATAACGGAGAATCACATCACCTTTTTTGACCTTGTCGCCATCATTGAAATAACACTGTTTCACAACAGCATCAAATTCAGCATAAGCACTGACCTGTTCCTGCGGTTTGACTACAAATTCAGCAGAAACAGTATGATCGACTTTCAGTGTGAACATGGCAATCAGGAACAAAAGCAGAAGCACAAGAAAAACACGCATCACTGTAATTTTACGGAACCAGCGGAATGCCGCTTTGATCCCATTCTGCGGAGTGTGCTGCCACAACGCATTGCCGAAATCCGAAGCAAGCAGGGCAAGTGTGGCACTGACATGAGCCGGAACAGGATTCCGGTATTCCAAAACCCACAGGAAAGGTTCTGTACGCGACACTTCCCAACGGGCTGAACGCAAAGGTGCAACCAACAGACGAACCCCGTCAGCTGTCAGAAATTCCCATGCGGTACGGGCTTTGGCAGATAAATTTTCCTTCGGCGGATTTTCCGGAACGATCTCCAACGGTGAATCTCCCGGTGTCAATTCACTGCACAAATCACGGATCGCCTGAGCATGTTCTGTATTCGGATTGACATCCGTCTGGGCAAACTCGGCAATGACTCTTGCCCGCCCCCTCATATCCACAAGAGAAGAACGGTCAAAAGCAAGCAGTGATTTGGAATTGTTTACAATATGAACCGCCACAGCTGTCAGATCAGCCTGTTCAAAAGCGTCACGCCCCAACCGGAGAATCCCGGCAAATGCACTCAAACGGGCTTTCAGTGCATTATTTTCCTGTTGCAGATTATCAGCCATTGTTTATTCTCCGAGTTTGATAAGGACCCCGGACATACCGGCTTTGAAAAGACGTTTACTGTTGTTGATCTTCACTTTGATCTCAAATGTTTCGCTGCGATGATCCGCACGGGAGGCAATTTCATAAATCGTACCGCGCACTGTCCGGTTGTTTTCCGTGATCTTCACTGTCACAGGCAAACCGTTTTTCACCGCAGACAATTTGGAGGACGGCAGATTCATCACTGCCAGTAATTCGGTATCATCAATGATCGCCAGCACCGGCTGTCCGGCGCGCACCATTTCAAATTCACGGATCAGCAATTTTTCAATCGTTCCGCTGAACGGAGCACGCAAGGTACAGAACAACAGATTCAAAGCAGCACCATCCCGATTGATCCGGGCTGTTTCCAGACGTTCGATCGCAACATTCCAGTCAAAACGGGAGCGGAGTACTTCGATTTCACTCTGAAGATCATTCTTCAAAAGTCTTTCATTATCCTCCAGACGCTGTTTGGTAAAAGCCACATTCATTTCAGCCTCTTTGACAAGGGATTCAGTACGGCGCAATTCATTTTTGAACTTGCGGTCATCCAGAGTCAGAAGCACATCATTTTTCCGGAAACGTTCCCCTCCGCGGAAGTTGTATTTACTGATGATCCCGTCAATCGGAGTGGAAAGAGTCGCTTCCCGGATCGGGAATAAAACGACCTTCACCGGCAATTCATTGAAAGTTCCCTCTGCAGCGGACAAAGTGATCCCGGCAAGCAGGATCAGAAGAGATAAAATCTTTTTCGTAAAAAACATCTGCATGATCTCCATAATATTTTTTTGATGGACTATACTTCTTTATTATATAAAAAGCAAGTATTTTCCTGAAAATATTCAACTAAAAAAAGCCGATCACTTGCAAACTCGGCGAAATGTGCTACAATATGCCCCGGATGTTTGTACTTTTACGAGTGCAGGTCGAAAGCAGAAAGTAATGAGTGAGTTGAAACTTTATGCAGTTGAAAAAAGAGGAAATTCCCGTTTTCAAACGGTTTCTGATCTCCGGAGATTCTTTGCCGGGACTGATCAGAAAACGCAATGAAGATACATTTGTTTATGCGGCAGATCAGGATGGTAAATATTTACTGACCGCTGTTGCCGATGGGATCGGCGGCGGGCATAATGGCGATATTGCCAGCACGCTGACATGTAAAATACTCCTCCGGGAATGGCGGAAATTTCAAATCCCGAATTTCTTTATCAATAGAGCCATCGCAAAATTCCTGAAAAAAAACCTTTCTGAAATCAGTGATAAAATCCATCAACTCAGCCTGCTCGCTCCCCGGAAAGAAATCATGGGAACAACTCTTGCAGCAGCGGTCTTTACAGAAAAATCTGTTATCATCATCCATGCCGGAGACAGCCGGGTGTATCGTGTCCGCCAGGGCAGGAATGAACAGTTGACCATTGATCATAATGTGGCAAATGATATGATCCGGAATGAAAAAGTCCCGGAGGAAATCGCCCTGAGTCATCCGGAAGGACGTCTGCTGACACAGGCAGTCGGGCCGCTGAAAAAACTGCATCCGGAAATTTCAATTCATCCCTTGCGATCCGGCGACCGTTTTCTGTTCTGTACCGATGGACTTACATTACATGTCAACGATCAGGAACTCTGTCAGATCATTACAGAAAATACCGATCCGGTCGAAACACTGGATGATCTTCTGGAAATAACGTATCTGAGGGGTGCAAGAGATAATGTAACCATATTGAATGTGTGGGTGATATGAAAAATTTACAAAACAAGAACCTTTTATTATTTCTGATCCCGGTCATTGCCGGGGTCATCGCAAGAGCGGTATATCTTTCCACCTTTGCGGCATTGCCGGTCATGGAACATGTCGTGGGACCGGATGTATCGGAATATTTCAATGCGGCAATGCATCTCTGTAATGTTTCGTTGCTGCCGGAATTCGGGATCCATGCACCGTTGTATCCCTATTTTCTGGCGGGACTGATCACGTTGACACGGGGGGATCTATTCATGGTCAGACTACTGCAGAGTTCTCTGCTGTTGGTTTTGATGCTGCTCCCGCTCTTTCTGACTTTGCAGAAACGGTTTGCAGGGATCAGTTCTCCGAAAAATAAAATCCCGTTTCTGAGTTGTCTGATCCTGAGTCTCTATCCGACACTGATCGTATATCAAACGGATTTTTTCAGTGAAAATCTGATGCTTGTATTTCTTCTCTGGGCATTGTGGTGTTATTTCCTTCACCGCAAAGCAGCGGATTTCTTTGCCGGATTATGCACGGGGGCAGCGTTACTGACTCATCCAGGCTGTATCTTCTTTGTTCCCTGTGCCCTGCTCTACTCCTTTTTCCGGAAAAAAGACTGGAAAGTTCAGAAATTCAAACGGGCTTCCACATATCTGTTGGGAGTGATCCTGTTGGTTGCACCCCTCTGTCTGTATAATTCACTTCAGGAAAAACGCCCTGTATTCATTCAGAAAAACGGCATGTTCAATCTCTGGCTGGGCAATTCGTACTCAGCCAATGGAACCTGTGTGCTCTCTCCCGGACTCCGTTGGGATAAAGAAGCGGAACGTGCAGAACTGACAAGCCGGAAACGGGGAATCAGCGAAGATCGTTTTTATCAAGAGGAAATTTTCCATTTCATCAAAAATCATCCTGTCCGTTATACATTGAATCTTCTGAAAAAAGCGGCAATGGCACTCAATGCAAGAGAATATACGACATGGTCAGATGTAACAGCGGCAAAAGAAATCTTCTGGCATAAATATCTGTTTCAAGGATGGTTCATGGTGTTGTTTCTTCTGGGCTCAGTGATTCTCTTCCGCGGCATCTTTTCAACTCATACACGAAAAATCTTTGCACCGGAATATCTGCTTTTTGCAGCAATATTTGCAGGACAGATTTTCTTCCTTACAGCCGGAAGATACCGTCTGCCGCTGATCGTACCGCTTGCAGTATTTTCTGCCTATCTGCTCTGTTCCATCCGTCAATATGTGGGCGGTCCCAGGATGACAGCCCGGACACTGATGTGTTTTGTACTTTCTTTCGGGATCGCATCCTTTGCTTTTCAAATCCCTGCCGCACCGGAAATGGAATATGCCCGCTCTCTGCTGGCATCAGCCTGTCTGAAAGCGGGACAACCTGAAATTGTGGTCAAACAGTATGAAAAGCCAATGAAAAATGAATTTTTTCCGGAACGCCGTATCAACCTTTTATCGCAGGCATATCTGGATCTGAAAGATTATAAAAATGCAGAAAAATATTGTAAGGAGGCTGTTATTCTGCTGAAATATCAACCGCAGACACATTTGAATTATGCTTCTGTTCTTTTGGAAACAGGACGTTTTCAGGAAGCGGAAAAATCTCTTGCGGAAGCTGCGGTGCGGACAAAAGATACTGCATTACTGGCAGATATTCACTATAATCATGCGGAAATCTGTTCAAGAACAAAACGTTTTGCAGAAGCGGAAAAATATTTGCGGAAGACTCTGGAACTTTATCCATCTCACCGGAAAGCTCTGAATAATCTCGGTGTTCTTCTGATCCGGATGGGAAAACCGGCGGAATCTGTGAACTTTTTTGAACAGGCTGTCAGGATCGAACCCGGCAATACCCGCCTGCAAGTCAATCTGGCTGCAGCTCTTGCCATGTCCGGAAAAATCAATGAAGCCCGAACCATGTTGGAACGGATTCTCTTCAAAGAACCGGACTGTCTCCCGGCAAGAAGACTTTTTGAGCAAATTTCAAAAAAATAACTCATTTCCGGATGCGTTTTTCATTTTTTATGCTATATTACCCGCATGAATACTGAAAATACAACTGAAAAGCTGAAAAAAGAAATCCGGGAGCAAGCCCGGAAATTATTGATTTCGGATCGTTACCGCATCGGACGGAAACTGAAATCTCTTGATTCCATGGAACGGAATGAACTGGAACTGTTTCACAAACAGGTCATGAATCTTTCCGCCCACACAAGAGAACGTTTTGCCGACTCTTTGAAACTTGAATTTCCGGAAGAACTGCCCGTTTCCGCGCAGAAAGATAAAATTGCAGATACGATCCGGCAGCATCCGGTCACAATTGTTTGCGGGGCAACCGGTTCCGGAAAAACAACACAACTGCCGAAGATCGCTCTCTCCCTCGGATTCGGACGCTATGGCAGGATCGGTTGTACTCAGCCGCGACGTATCGCAGCCTCTGCACTGGCACGCCGATTCGCAACAGAAACAGGTTGTGAATGTGGCGCTGAAGTCGGATATAAAGTCCGTTTTGATGACCACACGGATCGCAAAACCGTTGTCAAATTCATGACAGACGGGATTTTGCTGGCGGAAACTGCCAATGATCCATCATTGCTGGAATATGATTGTCTGATCCTCGACGAAGTACATGAACGTTCTCTGAATATCGACTTCCTTCTGGGATATGTCCGCCGTTTATTGGAACGCCGGAAAAATCTGAAAGTCATCATCTCCTCCGCAACACTCGAAGCAGAAAGGATCTCAACATTCTTTTTCAATGCTCCGGTCATCGAAGTGGAAGGACGCATGTTCCCTGTGGAAGATTGTTTTCTCCCGCCGGAGGAAGAAGAGGAGTTACCGGAAACAGTTGCCCGGGGAGTCGATTTTCTGAGTTCACTGGATAACCGGGGCGACATTCTTGTTTTTCTGCCGGGCGAACGGGAGATCAGAGATTGTGCGGAAATGCTCGAAGGCAGAAGATTGCCGTTCACAGAATTGCTGCCGTTATTCGGAAGACTCTCCGCAGGCGATCAACAGAAAGTGTTTCATCCAGGCTCCAAACGTCGTATTATTCTGGCAACAAACGTGGCAGAAACCTCGCTGACCATTCCCGGGATCCGTTATGTGATCGACTCCGGACTGGTTCGTTTGAGCCGTTACAATCCCCGTTCACGAATTCAGGAATTGCAAATCGAACCGATCTCACAAGCCAGTGCAAGACAGCGTCGCGGAAGATGCGGACGTCTGCAGGACGGCGTTTGTGTTCATCTTTATTCCGAAGAAGCTCTGGCTGATTATGATGAATACACCGCTCCGGAGATCCAGCGTTCCTCGCTCGCCGGAGTCCTCCTCCGTATGGCGGCACTGCGGCTTGGAAAAATCGAAGAATTCCCCTTGATCGATCCGCCCTCTCCGCAACTGATCCGTGAAGGCAGACAGGTTCTCGAAGATCTTCATGCGATGGATGAACAGGGAAGACTGACCGAAACCGGACGGAAAATGGCTGAAATGCCTCTGGATCCGCACATGGCAAAAATGTTGTTCAGCGCAGAAACCTATAAAGTTCTGCCGGAAATGCTCATCATTGCTGCCTATCTGAGTATTCCCGATCCACGGGAAAGACCTTTTGAATCAGCCGATGCAGCCGATAAAGCTCATAAACAATTCATGGATGCTGACTCCGATTTCATTTCTGCCCTGCTGCTTCATGATGCCATTGAAAAAACATTGCAGCAGCGGAGTTCCAATCAGGGATTGAGAAATTTTGCAAAGAAAAATTATTTCAATTACAAGCGGCTCCGGGAATGGCGCAACCTGATCGAAGACTTGAAAGAAATCTGTAAAGAATTCCATTGGAACTGTGACGGCAGATTGAATCTGGAACGTCTCTCTTCCGATGCGATCCATAAAGCCTTGCTCTGTGCTCTGCCCCGTCAGTTGGGACATTTTGATCCGGAGATTCATTTGTATTCTGATATGAAAGGGAAAAAGTTTACTTTGTTCCCCGGTTCATCGTTGGCGAAATTGAAAAAACAACCTCAATGGATCATGTCGTTTGCGCTGGTCGAAACAAGCAGAGTATTCGCCCGGACAAATGCAGTAGTGCAACCGCAATGGCTGGAAATATGTGCTCCGCATTTATGTTCAAAAACCTATGATCTGATTCAATGGGATCCGGAAAGTGGATTTGTATATGCACGGGAAAAAGTAATGGCAGGACAACTTCTGATCCATCCGGGCAGACGGTGTCATTACGCAAAAGTCCGTCCGGATGAAGCACGCCAAGTATTCATCCGGGAAGGTCTTGCCGCAGGCTTGGTCAATATCCCCGGCTCCTGGACTGATGGATATAACGATCTTTATAACTCCCTGCGAAAACTGGAGATCCGTATGCGCCGTCCGGATGCGATCGTGGATTTGCAGGCAATATTTGAACATTTTGATTCTGTATTGGAAAAACATCATACCTCTGTACGCTCATTGAAAGAAGACTGGCAGAAACATCATAAAGATTATTCGCCCGAACCGGAAATGATGTCTATGATCCCCTTTGAAGAGCTCCACGAAGAGGATTATCCCGATCACCTCAAGGCGTCCGGAGTCCGTTTCCCCATTGATTACGTCTTCGATCCCGGCGAAGAAAATGACGGCTTGACCCTGCATATCAAACAGGAAATGCTCAACCTGTTGGATCCCACTCTGATCGAGTATCTTGTCCCCGGTTATCTTGCGGAAAAAATCGGATTCATGCTGCGTTCCATGACCAAAACCATGCGGAAAAAATATATGCCGCTGGATGAGGTTCAACAGGCTTTTATGGAGGCTTTCAAAAATGGAGAAATCTTTACCGGACAATCTTTAATAGAATCTTTATGTGAATTTCTCGGAGAATTTCGCGGAGAAGCTCCCGATCCGGAAGTTTTTGAAAACATGGAATTGCCGGAATATCTCATAATGAAGCTGGCGGTAAAAGATCAGAATGGAAAAATCAGGATCCACCGGGAATTTCCCGGCGGCACGATCAATGATTCCCGTTTGAGCCATGCCCTGCCGGAAGTCCGCAAGTTCCATTGTATCTCCGCAGATGGCTGGCCGGGAGATGAACTCCCGGAAACGATGCCGTTCTCTTCTAAAAATCCGGTCGAAGCCTATCCGGCTCTGGTCCCCGGAGAAGGACGGATCAGTCGGGAACTCTTTCTGGATGAACAGCAGGCGCATGAAAATCATGAAAAAGCGATCCTGCAACTCTGGCGGCAGCATCTTCCGCAAATCCTGAAACCGATCCGGAACAGTCTGAAAGTACCGCACGCCATGGAACTGGAACTCTTTTTCCATTACCGGGACTGGAAAGAAGATGTGATCGATCATGCAGCAAAAGAATCTCTCGGAAATGATCTCTGGATGATCCGTTCACCGGAAATCTTTGAAGAAAAAATCGAAGAATCTCGCGATACTGTCGCCGATCATGCACTGCAATATTTTGCACTGACAGAAAAAATCTACTCGCAATTAACGGAAACAAAACAACTTTTGAAAAGGCTCAAAGACTCTTCCGTTGCAAAAATGGATGCGGAACAGGAACTGGATCTCTATTTCCGTCCGGGTTTTCTGAAAACTCCAATCCTCCTGAAACGGACAGAACGTTACCTGAAAGCCTTGAATATCCGTCTCCGTCGTGCCTTTGATGCTCCTGAAAAAGACAGAATGAAAGGCGAAATGCTGGAAAGTTATATTCGCAAATACAGGATCGCAGAAGAAGCTGTCGGCGGCGTGGAAAAATCTGCCGGTCTCCTGGATTTTCTTCTTCTGTTGGAAGAAGCAAGAATTTCCATTTACGCACCGGAGATCCGCCCCCTGATGAAATGTTCCGAAAATATCCTCGCCAAAGCATGGCAGGATCTGCGTCTGCGGTGAAAATTTCAATTGTAATGAAAACGTATCTTTTTTCATCAACTCTTTGTAAGAACTGAAAAAGCACGCGCATAAAAAAATTTGTTTTTTATCGCCTGAATATTGATTTTCATTCAGAAAAGATTATATTGTCTGAAAAACAGAGAGGATTGGGCTGATGAAAAAAATATGGATTTTACTGTTTCTGTTATATGCCGTATGGGGATATACGGCGGAAAAGGAACTGATACTCCGGCATTGCGGGGATCTCGGCAAGTTTTTCCTGCGATATAAACATCCCGGAAAAATATTCAAAGTTCAGAAATCGCATGCTGAGCAGATCCAGAAAGAATTGGAAAAGAACCTGTTACGTATGGCAATCACCACGCAAGTTCCGCCAGACAAATCAAAAAAATGGAAAATCATCCCGCTTGCGGCACAAGCTCCGATCCTCGCGGTCAATCCGGAAAACACAATGCGGAACATCTCCAGAAAGGATGCTGAACTTTTGTTATATAAACTGCAAGGATCATGGCGGTCACTGGGGGGTCCACGGGCAAGGATCCATCTCTATCGGAAAACAGATCACTCTCTTCCGCCGCCGGTGATGCGCCCTGTTCATCAGCATCCGGAACAAAACAGAAAAGTCTTTGCCTCCAAACTGCCGGATGCTGTACCGGGTACAAAAACAAAGAAAAAATATGATCCATCGAAAGTTCTGCTTTTCCAAACAGACAACGATTCCAGCAGTTTTTCTCAGCTTTTCACCGATCCATACGGGATCGCCTGTTTTGATGTGACCCGCTTCCATGAAGACCGGGTCCCCCTGCTCTCAGTGGATAATATTCCCCCGACTGCCGAACATATCCGGAACGGAAAATATCCGCTGACAACAATTTATTATCTGATCCTTCCGCTTGATCCGACTCCGGAAGAACAGAAATTGCAGAACTACATTCTGAGCCGCCAATTTGCCGAAACTCTTTTCGAGAACGGTTGGCTGCCACTGTACGTTCCCGGAAAAACGGAAAAAAAATAAAAGGATTAACTACTGTACATCAGGAAAAATACTTGCGTTTCAGCTGAAATGGATGTATATTATCAGGAGATGAAAGTCACCTTTTTGATAATAAAAAATATGGAGTCCGGCATGATCCGCAAAACACTTTTTCTTCTGCTTACAGGAGTTTTTCTTCTGACAGCTCTTCCCGCCTGCAGTCGCAAAGACAGCAATAAAGAGGTAAAACAGATCAAAGTCATGACAGGAGCTGATCAGGCTGCTCTGCCCGGAGAAACATTCCAACAGCCTCTCCGGGTGGAAGTGCTCGGTTCCGCTGGAAAAGGAATTTTCGGAGGAGAAAAAGAAGAAGCAGCCCTGGAAAATATCAAATTGCGTTTTGTTCCTCTCCCTGGCTCAGACCTCTCCGTGGAACCGGCAGAAATCCATACGGATGCAGCCGGCAGAGTATCGGTCATAGTGAAAGCAGGAAAAAAGGTCGGGGATAATTATTTGCGGATCATTCCTGTCGGTTATGAAACCAAAGCTTCAGAACTGCGTATGATGGTGGGTGCAAAACTTACAGGAGCCGGACAGGAAGGGCTGGTCGGTCGTGTTCTGCATGATCCCATTGCTGTAGAATTGCGGAAAGCCGATGGTTCTCCGGCGGTCGGAGTACCGGTTTATTTCACGTCTCTCGATCATAAAAATAAAGCCAAGATCCTGACACCGAATGTCACGACCGACCATCATGGGATAGCCAAAACTCATGTTCAACTCGGCAAAAAGACCGGAGAATATCAGATCGCTGTGGAAATTGCCGATCCGAAACAGGAATTCTTCATGCGTTTCAATAAACTTTCGGTCATGGGGATCGACATTGCAGCGGTGCTGATCGGTGTGATCGGCGGGTTGGCATTCTTTGTGTACGGTATGAAACTGATGAGTGACGGGTTGCAGCGTGTTGCCGGAGAAAACATGAAAAAACTCCTGCAATTCTTCTCGAAAAATGGTTTGGTCGCCATTTTTGCCGGAGCTTTTGTAACTGCTGTGATCCAATCTTCCAGCGCAACAACAGTCATGGTGATTGGATTTATCAATGCCGGGCTTCTCTCGCTGCAGCAGGCGATCGGAATCATTTTCGGAGCGAATATCGGGACAACGATCACAGCGCAGATCATCTCTTTCAATCTCTCCGGAATGGCTCTTCCTGCAGTTGCCATAGGATTTGTTGTCATGCTCTCCAAAAACCGGATCATCAAAGGTTGGGGTGAAACCCTGCTGGGATTCGGGTTGCTCTTTTTCGGGATGACAATGATGAGCAGTGAACTCAAATCGTTAGGAACATTCCCGAGTTTCATTGAATTTTTCAAGACCTTTGACTGTGCTCCGGTGAAAATTGGCGGAACGATGCCGATTTTGGCTGTTCTCGGAACCATGCTGATCGGGATCATAGGAACAACTCTGGTGCAATCCAGTTCAGCGGCAATGGGGATCGTGCTGGCTCTGTCCGCAGGCGGATTGATCAATTTCTATACAGCTGTCCCGCTCTTGATCGGAACCAATATCGGCACCACGATCACGGCATGGCTGGCAGCACTCACAGCCAACCGGGTGGCAAAACAGGCGGCAATGGCACACTTCCTTTTCAATATGATCGGGGCATTGATCATGCTCATTCTCTTTTATGTCCCGTACGGTCCGGAAAGGATCCCGGTATTCCTTTATTTCATCAATGCGATCACACCCGGCAATGCATTCGCTGCGATCCCGCAGAATGTTGAACGGCATATTGCCATGGCTCATACGCTTTTCAACATCATCACTGTTGCAGCGATCTTTCCCTGTATCGGCATCTTTACAAGATTCTGCGAAATATTGATTCCCGCAAAAAATGAGGCTGAAAGAGAAACAACCATCCTCGAACCGCGTCTCTTGGCAACTCCCTCCATTGCATTGGAACAGAGTATTTCTGCGATCCGTAATATGGTTTCCATTTCGTGGGATATGATTGACAAAGCAGTGAATCACCATTTTCTCCCGGTCAATACCGATCCGGATGCTGTCCGGGAACTGGAAGAAACGGAAGAAAAAATCGACAATATGCAGACAGAGATCACGAATTATCTGGTGCAGATCACACGCCGCCAGCTCACGCAGCCCCAGTCCAACCTGATCCCTCTGCTGATGCACTGTACCAATGATGCTGAACGGATCGCTGACCATACAGACAATATACTGAAGCTGACCAAACGTCTTGAAAAGGCAGACATCGTTCTTTCCGATATTGCGCGGCAGGATTTGGATAAAATCTGGGAACTGCTCCGTTCTCAGGCTGAAAATGTGGCTCTCGCACTCGCAGGAAACAATCAGGAAAGTGTCGATCTGGCTCTCGAAGATGAACGCAAAATCAATAAACTGGCAAAAAAATATGAAAAAAATTATTCCCGCAAGGAAGATTATGAAGCATTCGGCAGACTGGGACATCCGGAACATCAGGAACAACTCTCTGCACATGCTCAGCAGCAGGAAGAACAGATCAATATTCTGACAAAGCAATATGAAGAAAGTCATATTGAACGCCGCAACACAGGAAAATGTGCGGTCGATGCCAGTGTTATCTTTATTGAAATGCTCTGGGAACTGGAACGGATCGGCGACCATCTCGCCAATATCGCCATGCGCGCTCCCGAAATCCAGAAACATTATATTGCACTCTGAAAAATCAACAACTACAAAAAAGCCGTTGTCCTTTTCCGACAACGGCTTTTTTTGTGTAAGGGACAAATCCGTGAAAAAATCAATCCAGATGTTTGGAAAGTTCTTTCTGAGCTTTATCCGCTGCGGATTCCACTTTCCGGACAGCTTTCTTTGCCAGCGGATTGACTTTTTTCTCAATCTTGGAACCAGTGGATTCCACTTGTTTCTGAGTTTCAGATTTCTGTTCTCCGCAAGCAGAGAAGAGAAGTGCGGCAGCACACAGAAGAGCTGCGGTCATCATTGTACGCATCATCGTTTTTTCTCCTTTTCTGAAAGATTGTGAAAACGAATTATCCAGCAATGATCTCGGTACCGATCCCATTGGTGGTAAAGATTTCAAGCAGCAATGAGTGCGGAACACGTCCGTCTATCATGTGAACTTCTTTGGTTCCGGCGTCCAGAGCTTTCACTGAACTCTGGATCTTGGGCAACATTCCACCGGACAATACCCCCTCACGGATCAAACCTTCGACTTCAGAAGTTTTGATAACAGAGATCAGAGTGGATTCATCCTTGGGATCGCGCAGGATTCCGGGGACATCACTGAGGAAGACCAGTTTCCGAGCCTGCAATGCTTTGGCGATCTCACAGGCGGCTGTATCGGCATTGATGTTATAGGTCTGTCCGTAAAAATCTTTTGCCAGCGGAGTGATCACCGGAATGAATTTATGACGGAGCGCATCCATGATCGGCTCGACATCCACAGAGAGGATCTCACCGACAAATCCGATATCGATTTTTTCTCCGGTTGCGGCATCTTTGGAATAGAGTTTCTGAGCACGCATAAGACTCTTTCCGGAAATGGTCACGCCGCGACCGCCGATATCCGTAATTCCATCCACCAGACTTTTGTTTGTGGTGTTGTGGAGAACATCATCGACAACATTGATCGTTTCAGCGTCTGTTACGCGCAAACCATTGATGAAACGGGTTTCAACTCCCAATTCTTTCAAACGTGCACTGATGGCTTTACCGCCGCCATGCACCACGACCATTTTCATACCGATCGCACGCAGCAAAACAATGTCACGCATTGTCTTACGGGTCAGTTCGGGATCTTCCATGGCACTGCCGCCAAATTTGACAACAGCGATGGAATCGGAAAATTCCTGAATGTAAGGAAGAGCTTCGTTCAGAACATCTGCTTTTTTAATAAGTTCCTGCATAATCATATATCTCCGGATTAAGTGTGATAATCTGCATTGATCTTGACATAATCATAAGTGAAATCCCCTGTCCAGATCGTACAGGAGCCACAAGCTTCACCCAAGTCGATCTTAACAGAAAATTCACGGTGTTTCATCAGTTCTGCCAGTTCATGTTCCGGAGTTCCGGCATCCAAACCGCCCCGGACAACCGGCATGTCATCGAAGAAAAGATTGACATTTTCCGGCAGGAAGGTTGCTCCGGAGTAGCCGGCAGCAGCAAGAATACGCCCCCAGTTGGGATCACATCCGAACCAGGCAGTCTTACACAACGGAGAGTTTGCAATGGCACGGGCAGCGAGTTCCGCATCTTTGTCATTCGCAGCTCCGGTCACTTCCACACTTACAAATTTGGTCACACCTTCACCGTCAAACACAATCGAACGGGCAAGATGTTCTGCAACCATCTGAACAGCTTTTTCAAATAATTCACTGCCTTTGGAACTTTCGGCAACTGCCACACCGGACATTCCGTTTGCCATCAGGATCACAGTATCATTCGTACTCATATCGTTGTCCACAGTGATCTTGTTGAATGAATTTCCAACAGCCTTGGTGATCACTCCGGCAAGATACTCATTGGAGCAGACTGCATCGGTCGTAATATAGCACAGCATGGTTGCATGAGGAGCAGTGACCATCATCGGAGAAATCATTCCGGCACCTTTGCAGCAGCCTCCGACCGTGATTTTTTTACCGTCGATCACAAAGGAAACAGCCAGTTCTTTCGGGCGTGTATCTGTAGTCATGATCGCGTGAGCCGCAGCAGAACCGCCCTGATGAGACAGGAGTTTCACACCGTCACGGATTCCTTTTTCGATTTTATCCATCGGCAGCTGGACTCCGATACGGCCGGTTGAAGAAACCAAAACTTTACTTCCTTCGATACCAAGACATTCCGCCACAAGTGCAGCAGTACGTTTGGTATTTTCATACCCTTCCAGTCCGGTGCATGCATTGGCAACACCACTGTTGATCACCGCGGCACGGACTGTTTTGGAAGTGGCGCAGATCTCACGGCAATAACGAACCGGAGCCGCAGGGAAAAGGTTGGAAGTAAAGGTTCCGGCAAAAGAACAATCCTGCTCTGATACAATCAAAGCCATATCAGCATTGCCGTTCCGTTTCAATCCGGCACACACCCCGCAGGCCGTAAATCCCGCCGGAGATGTAACGCCGCCATCAACCACAAAATCAAATTGAGTGTTCATCGTTATTCTCTTCTGTTGCTTGTTATATATTGAGAATGTTTATTTTATCCTTATAATGTAAAAGGCTCAGACGGGCGCAATGCCGGATCCCCTTCTTCCGCACGTACATGAATGGCGATCCCGCCCCGGGGACGGAAATCACCACGCACTTCCATCCAACGCGGTTTGCAAGCCTTCACCAGATCGGTCAGGATCTGATTCACTGCTTCTTCATGGAATGTATTGTGATTCCGGAAAGAAAACAGATACAGTTTCAATGCCTTGCTCTCAATACATTTCTTATCCGCAATATAACGGATCGTAATATGACCGAAGTCCGGCTGACTTGTCACCGGACAGAGACTTGTAAATTCAGGACAATCGAAGATGATCACATAATTCCGTTCCGGATACGCATTGTCAAACGTCTCCAGTTTTGCTTTCTCCGGAGAATCCGGGTACTCGGTGTGATTCCGGTTCAAAAGCGTCAATGCTGCATGACGTTTTTCTGACTTCGCTGTCGTTTTCAAAACTTTTTTCATCATTTTTTCCTTTCCAATGACTGTTTTTCATCAATTTTCCCTGATAATATAACATAATATTGGAAATTTGCTAAACATATATCAAAAAAATACTTGACCATTTGCAAAAAACGTAATATATTAGCCCCTATAAAACAAAAATCAAGAACAAAACATCAAATAAAAGGATTAAAAAGATGAAAAATTGGAAAAAAGTCGCACTTTGTGCAATGTTGTTCTTCATGGTTGGAACAACTGTTGAAGTCTATGCACAGGAAAAAGCCGCAACGCCCCAAATTGTTGACAACATGGCTCGCAAATTGGGACGCGGTATCAGCAACGTCGCATTCGGTGCGTTGGAACTGCCGATCAACTGGTATCAGGTCAACTTTGAAGAAGGCGGATTCGCCGCATGCACCTATGGCATTCTCAAAGGAGTTATCGCTGTTGTGATCCGTGAAGTCGTCGGTGTCGTGGAAATCGTTACATTCCCCTTCCCCCTCCCCTACTGCTCCGAATATCCGGACAGCCCCGCAGCAGGATATGGCCCGATCCTTCAGCCCGAATGGATCCTCACTCCGTCTCAGAACAAATACAACTTTGTTTATCCCAATATGCAGACTCTTCCGTAAGAGTTTGATTTCACAGGCAAAAAAAATCCGGAGACGAAACTCTCCGGATTTTTTTTGTCCCGATCAGCGGACACTCCTGAATACACTCTTTATTATATGTATAGAACAGTAAGTCTGACGGATCACTCGATAACCTGATAAACCTTTTGAATCCCGAATTCCGCAAGCGGAATGACTTGTTTGAACCCAAACCGACTCATGGCCGCCTGTAAATCTGCCGGAGTTTCACAAACAATATATTTACGCCCGGTATAATCCTGAAAACGAATCGTTTTGGGGCGGTTCAAACGATCCAGCAGTAAGCGGCCTTCCGGAAAAGGAAAAATCGTAGAAGCAAAAAACAATGACGGCGCATCAGAATTGAATGTGGCAAAAGCATGAAAATCAACTCCGCCATTCTCAGCATGCTGCTTCAAAAAATGCAACACCTTGTGCGGTTCAAAACTCCGGCGCATAAAATATGGCAGAATAAAATCATCGTTCCGACCGTCTTTCCCGAATAAAGCAGAGGCAGCAAGCTCTGTCCGATCCTGAAAGAAGAAGAGACACAGCACACCCTGAATCACAAAAGGAAGAATCAGCAACAGACGATTCTTTTTCATCAGCTTCAGATACATACCAAACGGCACAGCCAATACAATCAGCCATACTGCACACAAAGGAAAAAAAACACGGGGGAACGGCGGAACTTTGAATATAAGAAATACTCCCGCCGGCATCAGCAGGATCAATAGTCCACAAAGGATATCCCAACGGAAACGGGGAATCTTTTTCCAAAGCAATACGACTCCGATTGCACAGAATGGCAACAAGCCGCATACCGTAAATCCGGCGGAGCAATAAAGATTATATGCCGCAGAAGAGCCATTGATCCAACCTTCACCAAGACGGATACATCCCAGAAATTTCTCCCATACCGGCAGATAAAATGCCAACAGAGCCACACATGGAGAGACAAAAAGATAAACAAGGCGGCCATATTTACCTTTCTGTTTCACACACTTCGGAAGAAACAGCAAAGCCACCGCAGTCGTTGCAGCCAGATTGGTCGGTGCTGTTCCCATCGCAAGATAGGCAAGCAGAAAATACAGAATATAATCAGAAATTTTTGTATTTCTCATCAATTTTTCAGCTTGCAGAAAAATCAATACAGTCAGAAAAAAACCAAGTGCATATCCTCTGATCCCGGTTGAAAAAATGGCAAAAGTCGTACTGATCCCGAATACCAGCGGCAGAACTGTTCCGGCAGCGATCCCGCACAAACGGATCAGACGTCTGCTCAAAAGAAAAATCCCTGCCGCACAAAAAATCAACGGCGGTATCCGGAAGAAATAATAGGAAAAATTCCCAATCGCACCAACAATCAGAAACCATATTTTTTCCGCCAGAGAAAATACAATATGATTATTCGGGATCTCATAGGCATAATAGATCCGTTCCAACGGCAGATTCATGACCAACTGAACAGTCAGGACTTCATCAAACCAGAGCATCCGGTAGAGAAATCCGGCAGATGCAAAAACCGCTGCAGCAAAACAGAACCAGGGCAGGATCGAACGCCAACGGGAATAAGAAATTTTATCCGGCTGTTTCATCACGGAACCCGCATTTGTTGTGACGGTTGAACCCACATGGGACGGGTCGGAATGCGACTCTGAATCTGACGTACATTCTGATAACGACTGTTCACCACACTCAATACCTGTGGCGAAAAAAGGAATATATACGGGGCTTCATCGTGGATCAAACGATGAAAACGATGATAAAGCTGATTTCTTTTTTCCGGATCAAAACAAACACGGATCTGCTCAATCAGGGAGTCCGCTTCCGGATTGGAAAATCCGATCATATTACTGGATTTCGGTTGATCTTTGTGCGAAGAATGCCAAAGCTGATAAGGATCCGGTTTCAAAGTCCCGGACCAGCCAAGCATACATGCCTCAAACTGTTTATTCTCAAGCCGCTGCACCAGAACAGACCACTCGATCCCCAGAAGATCCAGGCGGACTCCCGCCTTTTTCATATCCTCTTTGACAACCGAAAGAACTTTCTGATAAGATACTGCTGTATTGGGATAAATCACTGTAAAGGTCAACTTCTGCCCGGCTTTTTCCAGAATACCGTCGGTTCCCTCTTTCCAACCGGCTTCACGGAGAAGAGCTTTCGCCTTTCCCGGGTCAAAAGAATACGGTTTGACAGAATGATCATACGCAGAACTGTTCCGCGGGAATGGACCGGAAACAGGATCGACAAGGTCAAAGAAAATTTCTTTGCGGAGACGTTCCAGATTGACCAGATGACTCAATGCCTGACGGACACGTTTATCTTTCAGAACCGGAGTTTTCAGATTCAATCCTATATAATTATAAGATGAACCGGCAGCCTGAAATTTTTTCAGGAACCCTTTTTCCCCGAATTCGGGGGAAGAAGTCCGGTTGACCCACTGATCTGCTGTCAGGGAAATCATATCCAGATCACGGGATAACAATGACTGCAAACGTGTATTGGGATGCTGAATAATATCATAAGCGATCGTTTCCAGCGGCGGCATGATCCCCAGATTTCGCCCGAAATAATTTTCAAAACGACGCAGCAGAATCCGTCTGCCTTTGTCCCAGCGTTCAAAACGATACGGTCCGCATCCGACCAGCATACGGTTGCGGACGTGATCATCATTGAATTTTTTACCGTCAAAAGGTCCCTCATACGCATGATAAAGATGACGCGGCAACGGAGTTAATCCCAACGTGATATCCTCCATCATGAAATAAGGTTTGTTCCAAACGACATCAAACTCATGATCATTGATCACCACGATTTTTTCCATATCTTTCAGATAACCGCGTAAGGGAGCACAATCCACATCCGGATTTTTGATCACATCCACATAAAATTTAAAATCATACGCTGTAACTTCCTGATTCCTCCATTCTTTCCCGGAAACAGGATCTTTGAAATCATGCCACAAAATCCCTTTCCGCAATTTGATGCGGATCTTCAGATGATCCGGAGAAATTTGCCATGACTCAGCAAGCATCGGTTCATACTGTCCATCTCCCCGGTCATTATAGTTGCGCTCGGCAAGTGAATCAGTCGCATCCGACCAGATCTGTGAAACATACGCATCGTTGGAAATCAGCAGATTCATGTTGCCGACATCCGCAGAAAAAGCCGAAATCAGGCGT
Organism: Lentisphaeria bacterium; assembly: GCA_017646015.1. Lineage (GTDB taxonomy): Bacteria > Verrucomicrobiota > Lentisphaeria > Victivallales > UBA1829 > SIG94. The sequence goes on along the minus strand of JAGCNI010000019.1, from coordinate 15,768 downwards.
CCGCCGGAAACAGCATTCCGGTCAAAATATTCCGCATTCGCTGCCGGCAATGTTTTTCCCGCTGTTTCTGCTGTTTCCTTTTTGGCTGCGGACAATGAAAAATCCTGCTGACTCAACATGTTCAGACGGGCTTCAAGACTGGCAAGTTTCATATTCTGTTCTTCCAATACAAAACGCTGACGGTCCAATGCGGTCACAAGGACAATACCCATCACCACAAAAATGATCAGAAACAAGGTCATGATCACGTTCAAATATACATTCTTATACATATTCCTCCAATCTGTGATCTTCTATTCAAGCAACATTTCCGGCTTTATTATACTCGTTATTTAAAGAAAAACAAGTCGGCATGTAAAAAGTTCCATTGAAAAAAACAAATTTCCGTATGCAACAACTCAAAACGCCTTGTATTTTATGCGGACAAAAGTATAGTACCACTGCAAAATCAGAATAAACGATATATGCCCATAAAGGAATAAAGAATATGATGAAAGCGAATTTGGATTTGATCAGAAAAATTACTCATGGTGCTGTCAATATTGTCGAAAAAGATGAAATGATCCGTTTTTCCCGGATGACAGAATCGCAGCTGGAAGTTTATAGGGAAAATGCAGATTTTTCTCTGAAATCAAAAGCCACTTCCGGCGTGAAACTGGATTGTATGACCGATTCCACTGAAATCATTTTGAAAGGATTTTTTGAACAGGGATCCTCCCGCTATTTTGCTTATATTGATGTCAAAATCAATGGAGTCCTTCTCTATCATCAGGGAACAGAAAATTTCCGGAATGAACCGGATTTCGATTTGACCATTCCGCTTGACGGCAAGATGAATCAGGTGACACTTTATTTCCCCGGTCTGACCTGTGCTGTTTTGAAAGAATTGTCTTTCAGCGATAACGCAACCGTACTGCCGGTGCAGAAACAGTGTACTATGATCTGTTACGGAGACTCGATCACCCAGGGATATGATGCCCGTTATTCCTCTCTGGCATACCCGAATCAACTGGCGGATGCTCTGAATGCAGAAATGTATAATAAAGCGATCGGCGGTGAATTTTTCAATCCGGCACTCTCTGCTGCAGCCGATCCGATCCAGCCGGATCTGATCACGGTGGCATACGGAACCAATGACTGGGGAAATATTGCTCCGGATAAATTCCCCGGAAATGTTTTCCGGTTTTTTGAAAATCTTACTGCGAACTATCCGGGGATCCCGATCTTTGTGATCCTCCCGATCTGGCGGACCAATGCCGATCAGACAACCCCCATCGGAACCTTTGCGGATCTGCACCGGATCATCCGCGAACAGTGTGATAAATTCCAGACAATAACAATCATTGACGGCTTGCGGATCGTTCCGCATCTGGATGGTTGTTTCGCTCCGGATGGACTTCATCCGAATGACTTCGGATTCCTTTTCATGACAGAGGGAATTCTGAAAGAATCAAACCGTTTCCGGATGCAATAAACATTCTGTTTATTCCATAAAAAACTGAAAATCGGCTGAAAAACAGCAGATAAAAAAAGCTCTGCAAGAAAAATTTTCTGAAAAAGCGTGTTTTTTGCAAACAAAAACTTGACTCGTAGCAAAATTATGCTATCTTTAACATTGACACGAGACAATAATATTATATTTCTGACAAACAAAACGATCAGGAGGTATTTATGCAAAAACCACCATTGAAAATCGGATTCATGCCGACACGGAGAAAATTTTTCTCGAAAGAAGATTCTCTGAATTACAAACAGAAGATCAGAGAAAAAATCAACACACTCGCAGCAGATTGTCAGATCGTCGATCTCGAAGGGATCAACGAAGAAGGCTTGCTCCGGGATGTGGATGATGCACTGAAAACGATCGAACATTTCCGAAAAGATGAAGTGGATTGCATCTTTGTTCCGCATTGCAATTTCGGTACAGAAGATGCGATTTCCATTGCTGCAAAAAAACTGGATAAACCCGTTTTGCTCTGGGGACCGCGCGATGAAGCTCCCCTCGAAAACGGGGAACGTCTCCGCGATTCTCAGTGCGGACTTTTTGCAACATCAAAAGTCTTCCAGAGATTCGGAATTCCTTTCAGTTATATTACCAACAGCCGGATCAATACACCGGTCTTTGAAAAAGGATTTGTCAACTTCCTCCGGGCGGCAGACAGTGTCCGTCATTTCAAAAATGCCCGTATCGGACAGCTCTCCTCACGCCCCCGCGATTTCTATTCGGTCATTGTCAATGAGGGCGAATTACTGGAACGCTTCGGTATTCAGACTGTTCCCCGCGAAATCGGCAGTCTGGCTCAGGATGTCAAACGCATGATCGCCGCTCCCACGGATGCGGTCAAAGCACGTGCGGAAGAAATGAAAAACAGTGCAGACTTCTCTCAGGTCTCCATAGATCTTGTTCTCCGTCTTGCAGCTCTTGAAACAGCAATTTCTGAATGGGCTGAAAAAGAACATCTTGATGCAGTTGCAGTACAGTGCTGGGATCTGCTTCAGCAGGAATTGGGACTGTGCCCGTGTTTTGTCCATGGGGAACTGACAACCAAAGGACTCCCGCTGGCATGTGAAGCGGATATCCACGGAGCATTGAGTTCACTTCTGCTGCAGGGCTGTATGCACTTCAAAGAACCGACATTCTTTGCGGATGTCACGATCCGTCACCCGGAAAATGACAATGCTGAACTGCTCTGGCATTGCGGTCCGTTCCCGGCGGTTCTTTCGGACGGCAAATATTCGATCGGGAAACACTTTGTACTTCCCAGTCATGCGGAAGGAGTTGCCAATGCTGCACTGAAATCCGGCGATCTGACAATTGCACGTTTTGACGGGATCCGCGGAAAATATTCTCTCTTCTGCGGAGAAGGGAAATCTGTTCCGGGTCCGTACAACAAAGGAACTTATGTTTATATGGAAGTTCCCGACTGGCCGTTGTGGGAGGAAAAACTCATCTATGGACCGTATATCCACCATGTGGCAGGAGCCTACGGCAGATGGTCGGCGGCATTGTATGAAGCAAGCCGTTATATCAACGGATTGGAATTTGATCCGGCACAACCGGACCTGAATGAAATACGTAAAAATCTCAGAGAAGGGAAATAAATCATGAACAAATTTGGAATCTTTATGAATTTCTGGGAAAAGAACTGGGCGGCAGATCATGCAAAATATATCCGCAAAGCCGCTGCGATCGGATTCGATATCCTGGAATTTCAGGCACAACCCCTGTTGGATATGACCGATAAACATCTGAAATCCCTTAAAGCTCTTGCCGATGATTGCGGAATCGAACTGACTTACAGTCTCGGTCTTGATCCGGCATACGATATTTCATCCGCAGATGAATCCGTACGCAAAGGCGGGATCGATTATCTTCAGAGAATCGTGCGCCAGATCCAGAAAATGGATGGTGTACTCCTCTCCGGTGTCAGCTATGCCGGATGGGGATCCCCCAATTATATCGTCAATGACAAGTCCGCCATCGTTGACCGCAGTGTTGCCAGTATGAAAGAAATCATCAAAACCGCTGAAGACTGCGGCGTGACATACTGCGTGGAAGCGGTCAACCGTTTTGAAACATGCGTGATCAACACAGCCGCCGAAGCTCTGGCTTATGTGGAACGGATCGACAGCCCGAATATTGGTGTTCTGTTGGATACCTATCACATGAACATCGAAGAACCCTCCATCGCAGATGCCATCCGTCTGGCGGGAAAACGACTGACCAGTTTCCATACAGGAGAAAACAACCGTTCCGCACCGGGACGCGGACATCTGAACTGGGCTGAGATCTTCGGTACACTCAAAGAAATCGGTTATACCGGCAGAATCGTTTCCGAACCCTTCCCCAATATGGGCGGCGAAGTTGGACGCGATATCAAAGTATGGCATGATCTTCTGGAAGACAACTCCGAAGCGGCTCTGGATGCCGAAGCGGCACGTCTCCTTGCATTTGAAAAAGAATGGATGAGCAAGTAAAAATCATCCGTTCGATCTCACAATAACACAACGGCTCCATTCTGATCAACAGGATGAAGCCGTCTGTTTTTATCAAAATGTTTTTTCCTTTTGTACGGTTGAATTTATGCATAAATATGGTATATTGACTTTTCTGAATAAAAATTTCATACAAGAGGATTTGGATTACGTATGCTGACTTCACTGATTCTGAAAATATTTGTTCCGGGAATGAGTAAGACTCCCGACCAGAAAACCCGGTTGCGCTGCGGCGTTATCAGCGGGATCACAGGAATCGCCTGCAATCTGTTGCTGGTCATTATCAAAATCATTCTGGCTGTCCTTTCCGGCAGTATCGCGGTTGCGGCAGATGCTGTCAACAACCTCTCCGATGCAGGTTCCGGGATCATCACCATTGCCGGATTCCGTTTATCCAGCAGACCGCCGGATGCAGAACATCCTTTCGGTCACGGAAGAACAGAATATGTTGCCGGTCTGGTGGTGGCATTATTGATCGTCGGGCTCGGATTCACCTTTCTCAAAGATTCATTCATTGCTCTGTTCCGTCCGCAAAAGATCCATGCGGACATTCTGACAATTATCATTTTTTCAGCGACCATTCTGATCAAATGCTGGCTCTTTTTCTTTTACCGCAGAATTGCCGCCTTGATCCGTTCCGATGTGATCCGGGCAGCGGCATACGACAGTCTGAGCGACTGTCTCGGCACGGTGGTTGTCATTATTTCATTGATCGTTGCACGCTATACCGATTTTCCCGTGGATGGGATCGCAGGGATCATCGTGGCAGCAATGATCCTCTGGGCTGGTGGAAATGTTTTGAAAGATACGGTCAGCAAACTCCTGGGAGAACCTCCGGATTCTTCACTGGTAGAACAACTGAAAGAAACTCTGCTGACATGTCCGGGTATTGACGGAGTTCATGATATCATCATCCATAACTACGGAGAAAATTCATATTATGTAACGGCTCATGCTGAAATTTCTTGCGATGGAGACCGTTTTTCCGCTCATGATATTCTGGAAAATGCGGAAGTGACAGTTGCCAGAAAACTGCCTATTCACCTGTTGCTCCACGGCGATCCATACAATGATAAAAATCCGGAAGTGATCCTCTGGCGCAGCCGTATGGAAAATGTTGTGGCTCATTTCAACAGCGAATTCAAACTCTATGATTTCAGACTGGGAAAGAATGCTGATAATACAGTTGGCTCTCTCTCCTTTCATCTGCTGATTCCCCATCAATACGGAATGACTGAATCCGAAATCAAGGAATCTCTGACTCAGCAAATGGCGGAATACGACAAAAATCTGCAACTGCATATTCAGTTTCTCAAGAGTTTTATTTAACTTTCTTTTCCCATTGGATCGCAAGCGGATGCTGTGGATCTCCGCTGATGATATTGGTCACAGTGTTGTAGGCAAATTCAAGTCCGTTTTCCGTAAAACGCTGTAAAATGGCTCTGTTGATCTCTGTCCGCATTTTTTCTTCTTCCGGGAAAGATTCTGTCTTCAGCCATAGGATCACACGGATCTCCAGCGAAGATGCACCGAAAGACTCAAAATAAATATGCGGAGCAAATCCGGGTGCATCCATACCATGGAAGTTATCCGTAATTTCATGCAGGATCCGGATCGCCTCAAGCATCTTTTCTGATGCAGTCTGATAGGTCAAGCCAATCGTAAACATCAGACGGAATTTTCCACGACGGCTGATTTTTTCAACATTGGAAGCGGCGATCTGACTGTTGGGTATTATCACCAGACTCTCGCTCTCTGTTCTGATTTTACTGCTCCGCATCCCGATCTCCTCCACAATCCCATCCACATTTCCAATCCGGATACGGTCTCCGCAACGGAATGGTGCATCCATAATAATCACCAGAGTCCCGAAAAAATTTGCCAAGGTTTCCCGGGAGGCAAATGCCACTGCCAACCCGACAACTCCCGCACCGGCAAGCAAAGTCGTAATATTCAGATTGAAAATCGTCTGACCGATAAACAGCAATGCCACGGAAACAATACTGATCATCAAGACCTTACGGGCGATATCCACCATCAGAACATCCAGATTATTGTCATCACGCAACGCAAAGGATGCCATCCGGTCACTGAACACTCCGATCAAACGCAGAGCAGTCAACATTCCAAGCAGCGTCAGAATAGTAAAAAAAACACGGACATTGATCACATAGAGTTCAGAAACCGTTTTCAATACAGGCAGAAATAACACAAAAATAATACTCAACACGATCATACACAAAACAGGATTGGCGATCGCAAAAAACAGCCGTATTCCCAGACTGGAATTCCTTTTCTGATTCCGTTTCCGGCAGATATGAAGAATCCACCCCGTGCTCCCACCGAGAAAAATCACAATACAGGATACTGTCAGAACGGCTCGCAATATATCCGATTCCCGATTGAACCAACCTTGTATTTTCTGTAATGATTCATGGATATGGTTGGAAAGTTCGTGCCCCTCAAGCAATGGCAGTTCCTCCCTGCCGGATACGATCTTCTCCAATTCGCTGCCGTCTTCCGTCTCTTTCACAACTTTTTCTGCCGGAACATCTTTTTGTCCCTGTTCAGCCACAAAATTCTTCGGTGTATCAGCCATACACGCAAAGACGTTCAAAAGGATCAGCAACAGTGCCGTATAATATATTTTTGTTTTCATCTTCACCCCTCCCCCGAATGATGAATAACTTTCTCCAATATAATCCGGAAAGACTCATTTTCAACTCCGGCAGGAAAGCATTTTTCATTTCACCCAATATTATTCCGGTATTGAGAGGTGCTTACACAGACCAAAAAAAGCCCGTGGTTTGTGTTGCAACACCACGGGCTGTAAATCGGAAAATTTCAGTTTTACCGCATCAGACAAACTGACTGAAATCACTGGAGTTCTGTTCTTTCTCCTCTGTCATTTCCAAATTCTGTGGCTGCGGGTGGAACGGTTCAGCAAATTGCATCTGCAAAACATGGATTTCATCTTTCATCCGGTCGCAAGGCATCTTTCTGATCCGCAAAGACGGGGGCATACCGATTGTCGCAGCAATGGGTTCCAAGGTGCAGGGAAACTCTTCTCCGGTATTCAATGAAATGACCCGTTCCGGCAGATAACCGAATCCACGGATCGTAAAGGCTTCCGCAAACGGACCGTCCAGAATGACAAGATTCAATGTTTTATCTTTTCCGGTACAGACAGCGGTCGTATTCGGAACGATCCCGCCGCAAGGAGTAGCCGTCAGAGCCGGTTTGAGTTTCTTGTACCATTTCCCGACTTCACGGAGGATCCGGGTTGCACCATCTGCAAATGTTCCATCTGCTTTCGGTCCGGCATTCAAAAGGAAGTTTCCGCCCAGAGCCGTATACAAAGCGATCTGCCGTTCCAGTTTACGAATCGAAAAATAATCATTTTCCGCACAATATCCCCAACTGTTTGCCCCCACGGAATCACAGGCTTCCACAGGATTTTGATAGGGTTCAAAGCCTTCTGCCTGATAATCCCGTTCCGGGGTGGAATAATCTCCGGGCCCATAGCCGCGGTTGTTGATCACTGCCGCCGGCTGCAGTTGACGGATCAGCTCATTGACAGACGGATCGACCAATTCAGGGACATTCATATCCCACCAGATCCCGTGGATCTTGCCGTAATTGGTGCACAACTCACGAATCTGTCTCTTCAGATAATCCATATACTCATCCATATTATGATGAGCAGGATCCGTTTTGATCTCATGGTGACGCCCCAGATTCGGGTAAGCAGGATGATGCCAATCCACGCAGGAATAATAGATTTCCAACGGAAAATCCCGTTTATGACACTCCTCGGCAAGCATCCCCACAATATCTTTCTTGTACGGAGTATTCATGATATTGTAATCGGTTTCCGCAGTATCCCACATACAGAATCCATCATGATGTTTTGCCGTAAAAACAAGATATTCCATCCCGTTTTCCTGGATCATATCCAGCCAGGCGACCGGATCAAATTTTTCCGGATTGAAACGCTGCACATATTTCTCATACTCTGCCGCAGGAACAGAATAACGCATCTGCTCCTGTTCATGCCGTCCTCCCAATGCATAGATCCCCCAGTGGACAAACATTCCGAAACGTTTTTCATGAAACCATTTACGCTGATCTGTAAATCTCATAACACGAACCCCTTTGATTTGATGCGGATCCCTCCTCAACAGACTTTTCCCGTTTCTGAAAAATTTTGCGAAACTTTCTGTTTGATTTGTAGAGGATCCATGGTTATATTATACAATATACAATAAAAAAAGAGGAATAAAATACGAAAAATGATAAAAAATATACAAAAGCCTGCTTTTTCATGGAACCCGGTCATCTGTAATGAACCGCCTTCCTTGAAAATCCGTTTCTACATGCACTATCATCTGAAACAATGGGATTCAGACAACAGTTACCGCAAGTTCTGGCGTCTCTACTGGAACACCACTCCCGGCGCATGGATCGAAAGCGATAAAAAAAGGATCGAACTGAACCCGGATACCGTAGTAATCATTCCGGCTGATACCTATTACCAGCTCGAACTGAGTAAACCGGTCAATCATTTTTTCATTCATTTCGATCCGGATAAAAAGCTGGAGATCTTCAACGGCAATATCTATTCATTCCCCTGCCCCGATAAGTTGAAAGAATTTCTGACTTTTGAAGGAACATCTCTCCAGAAAGAATATGCGCTCTACTCCATTCTCCTTTCCCTGCTCTCCAATTTCAATATCGAATCCGATGGTCCCGAAAAAAAATATGATCCGAGGATCCGTATGGCTCTGGATATTCTCAAACGACAATCACGCAAAAAATGCACGCATCTGCAACTGGCAAAAAAATGCGGAATGAGTGAAAGCAATTTCGCCCGTTTATTCAAAAAAGAAACCGGAATGACCCCAAAACAATATTTGAATATGGTTCAGCGGGAACAGGCGAAAATGCTGTTGGAAAATACGGACTTTTCCATTGATGAAATCGCCAATCAACTCGGGTACAGCAACCGTTATCATTTCTCGACTCATTTCAAAAAAATGACATCGTACACCCCCGCAGTTCACCGGAAAAAATTCAAACAATAAACAAGTGTCCCCCCCACAAAACAGAACAAAAAAAAATCCCTCTGTCCGGACGGGATGGAGGGATCATAAAAACAATTGCAGAAATCACTCTTTCTCGTGTTTTGCGCGCCGGGTCATCAGTTCCGTCACGGACTCAGACGGAGATTTACCGCAATGCAGAATTCCGTAAATCGTATCGATCAAAGGAGTTTCAACCCCCAGGCGATGTGCCAGTTCATAGGCGGAAACAGATGTCTTGACACCTTCGGCAACCACCATTCCCATTGCCGTTGTAATACTCTCGAGAGTGCCGCCTTTCCCCAATTCTTCCCCGACAAAACGGTTACGGCTGTGACGACTCATACAGGTCACGATCAAATCACCGATCCCGCTGAGTCCGGAAAAGGTTTGCGCCTCTCCGCCCAATGCGATCCCCAATCGACTCAATTCAGCAATGGCACGGGTCATCATGGCAGCTTTCGGATTATCTCCCAATCCCATCCCGTCTATGATCCCGGTCGCAACCGCATAAACGTTTTTCAAGGCTCCGCCAAGTTCAACCCCGGTCAGATCATCACTGGTGTAAACACGGAAAAATTCATTCATAAACAATGCCTGCACCAAACGGGACAGAGCCAACTGTTCCGATGCAACGACAACAGCTGTCGGAACTTTCCGGGAAACTTCCTCCGCATGACTGGGTCCGGATAATGCCACATACTGCGCTTTTCCAAGAATCTCCTCACAGACCTCACTCATCCGTTTTAAGGAACCGGTTTCGATCCCTTTGGCGATATTGACAAGCACATGAGTTTCTTTCCGGAAATACGGCTGAAATTTTTCCAATGTGCCACGCATATATTGCGAAGGCGAAGCAAGCACAATAAAAGCAGCATCCATAACGGCATCCCCGATGTTTTCGCAGGGAATCAATGCTTCCGGCAGTTTGACATCTTTCAGAAATTTATTGTAACCGGTCTCACGGATCGCTGCAATATTTTCGGCAAATGGTCCCCAAAGTCGGACAGTATGCCCATTCTCCACCAGAACTGTTGCAAGGGCAGTCCCCCATGCACCATCCCCCAATACAGCAACTATATGTTTACAATTCATCGTTATTCTCTCCTCATTCCCCTTTTTTCTTGCGGTCAAAACGGTTTTCCGTACCATTCAGCAAACGCTGGATATTGGATCTGTGCCGCCAAACAGTCAACACAGCAAGGAAAATCAAGAGAATCAGAACCGGCAGACTGAGCTGGAATCCGGCATAGGTCAGCCCCCATGCAGCAAACGGCAGCACAACTGCAGCAAGAATACTGGCAAGCGAAACATAACGTCCAATCAGAAATGTCACGACCCATACAACAGCAGCGCAAACGACAGAAAGCGGACTGAGAGCCATCACGGCACCGCCCGCAGTGGAAACACCTTTCCCGCCTTTGAATTTCAGATATACCGGAAAAATATGCCCGGCAACGGTCAACACCGCAATCAGAACTCCATACCATTGCGGCACATCTTTCAGAAAACTCACCGCAAAAACAGGCAGAAATCCTTTCAGAAAATCACAGAGAAAACAGAGTTTTCCCCACCATTTTCCAACAACACGGGTCACATTGGTCGCTCCGATATTGCAGCTGCCCTCCTTGCGGATATCCACCCCTTTGCATTTTCCGATCAGAAATCCGAAAGGGATCGCTCCGATCAAATAACTTGCCAGCGGGAATACTCCATACGTCAAAATCATTGTTGAATTGCTCATTTTTTCTCCATTCTGTTTGCCCTTCTTTCAAAAAGGGTATATATTATCTTCATGTTATAAAAACAACACTTTTTTATGGAGATATACTAATGCGCCAAAAAAACGATTTGTCAAGTAAAAAAATAAAAACTTTTACACCAAAACTCATCATTGCTGCATCAGAATCATCGGCAGACATCCTTTATGCCAGTAAATTCAATGCTCCGGATGACTTTCTCTACTATGAAACAGAATCCGAAAAATGTATTGTAGTCTCTCCTCTGGAATACTCCCGGGCATTGGAGGAAGCCGGAGAAGAGGTGAAAGTCATCGACCGTGTCCCCCTGATGAAACAAGTGCGGCAAGGGGAAAGTTTTGCTGTTGCATTGAGCCGCATCCTCGGAATCAACTGCTGGCAGGTTCCCGCTTCATTCCCTTATTCCGAAGCTCAGGCACTCCTCAACGCAGGAATTCAGCTCCAATGTCTGGAAGATCAACCGTTCTTTCCGGAACGACTGGTAAAAAATGAAAAAGAGATCGAAGCCATACAAGCCTCCGTTGCGGTAACAGAAGAGATCATGTGTCAACTGCGGGATATCCTGATCAAGTCAAAAATCAATACAAAAGGATTTCTCGAATACAAACGCAGGATCCTCACCTGTGAATTTCTGCGTTCCGAACTGGAAGGCAATTTCAAGAAAAAAGGATTCAGTGCCTCCCATACGATCATCGCTCCCGGAATCCAGGGTGCAGCTCCTCATAACCACGGAACAGGCCCCGTGCCTGCCGGAGTTCCCATTGTTGCCGACATCTTCCCCCGCAGTGATGCCACAGGATATTGGGGCGATATGACAAGAACATTTGTCAAAGGAAAAGCAAAACCGATTGTCAAAAGAGCATTCAAAGCCGTCAAAAAAGCATCTGATACGGCAAAAAAGATGCTGCATGACGGCGTGATCGCTGCCGATGTGCACAAAGCCGCCGCAGAAGTGCTCACCGCTGCCGGATTCCCTACAGGCCGCGGAAAAGATGGTATGCCATGCGGATTTTTCCACGGACTCGGACATGGTGTCGGCTTGGAGATCCATGAAGCACCAAGAGTTTCTCCGCTCAATGAAAAACCCCTTGTCTCCGGAAATGTGGTCAGCATCGAACCCGGACTTTATTATCCGGAATGGGGCGGGATCCGTCTGGAGGATCTGGTGGTCATACAGAAAAAATCATACCGTAATTTCAATACCATGGAAATGGAATTGGAGCTTCCCTGAAAAAAATCATTCTCGACTCTTGCCGACTCTTCTGTTTTTCTGTTCCGTAAGGGCTGCACAAAATTCAGGAGAGTCCGCTCCATACGCCATTTTTACACATTCCAGATAAAAATGTTCGCCCCGTTTCCCCGGAATCCCGGAAGTCAGCAAATGCAGAAATTCCTGTTTCAATCCGGGATCGACCGTTTCACCTGTCCGGAGCCGCCGCAATAAAAAAGGATCATTCAGAATTCCACGTCCAACAGCAATTCCGCTGCAAAGCGTTTCTGCCCGATACAACTCTGCATCTCCGGGAGAAACAATATCTCCATTGGCAAAAAATGGAATCGTTTTCAATTCCTCTCCCACGATTTGCAGACGGCGTACAGCCTCCTGACGCGGCAGATCCCGATATTCTTCCGAAACAGTCCGGTAATGATGGATCACCCAATGGATGCCCCCCTCCCGGACAGCGGCAAGCAGCTCCTTCAACTCATCCGGATCCCTGAAGCCGGAACGCAATTTCAAACTCACACAGATATCAGGAACATTCCGCCGGATCTTCTGTAATGTTTCAATGATGATCTCCGGCTGTTTCAATAACATCCCGCCGGAAGTACTGGCAAGCACTGTTTTACTCGGACAGGCACAATTCAAATTCACGGATCGAACACCGATCCTGTATAAAGCACCCGCAGTTTCTGCCAGAGAATCCGGATCATGACCCAATAACTGTACCGTAAACGGGATCCCCGAATCAAGAAAAAAAGAAAAACGTTTCTTCAATGTCACATCCCGCGGGACAGCCCCTGCCGGAATACCGATAAAAGGCGGCATCCATGAGTCGATCAAACGGAGTGTCCGGGCGGCGTTAAAAAAATTCTCCCGGTTCATGATCCCTTCCATCGGCGACAGGATCGCACGGGAAGGAAGAGTGAATCCGGGAGTCAAAACAAGCGGACGATTAAAAAAATCAGAGTTGTTCTGCATGATCATATCATCCGCTTTTCAAAAATTCAGTTCAGAGTCTCAACTCATTCCTCAACACGCAACACGCCGCCGGTATCTGCACTTGTGGCAAGAGCGGCATATTTGCGGAGCCAGGAAGACTTGATCTCTTTTTTGAGCGGTTTCCAGGTCTTGCGCCGTTTGGCAAGTTCTTTTGCGGAAACTTTGAGATTGATCGAACGGGCAGGAATATCAATTTCGATGATATCACCATCCTGAACCAGACCGATCAAACCGCCGGCAGCAGCTTCCGGACTGACATGACCGATACAGGCTCCATGAGTACCACCGCTGAAACGTCCGTCTGTAATCAAAGCAACTTTTTCACCCAGACCGCGCCCCATGATATAACTGGTGGGAGCCAGCATTTCCTGCATCCCCGGACCGCCTTTGGGTCCTTCATAACGGACAACAACCACATCGCCTGCTTTCACTTTGCCGTCCAGAATTCCTTTTCCGGCGTCCTCTTCACTTTCAAACACGACCGCAGGTCCTGCATGTTTGAGCATTTTTTCAGAAACTCCGGCAGTCTTGACCACACAACCGTTTTCCGCAAGATTTCCGAAAAGCACAGCCAGTCCGCCCTGTTCGGAATACGGATGATCCAAAGTATGGATCACATCTCCATCCGGTGCGGGTGCATCTTTGATAACATCGCCCAGAGTTTTTCCGGAAACAGTGATTTTTTTCAGATTGAGTTTTCCTTTGATCTTGCTGATTTCTTTGAGAATGGCAGGAATTCCACCGGCATTGTCAACATCCGTCATGTGGAAATGACTGGAGGGAGAAACTTTGCAGATATTCGGAGTGGAACGGCTGATTTCATCGATTTTGTGAAGATCCAATTTGATCCCCGCTTCCGTTGCAACTGCCAGCGTATGAAGAACGGTATTGGAACTGCCACCCATTGCCATATCCAGAACAAGTGCATTATGGAATGCTTTTTCATCGGCGATTTCTTTGGGGAGCGGTCCGCCTTCCAATGCCATTTCCACGATCCGGCGGGCGGCTGCTTTCCACAGTTTTTTCCGTTCCGGTGCAGTCGCAGGGATCGTTCCGTTACCCGGCAATGCAAGACCGATCGCTTCACAGAGACAGTTCATACTGTTCGCAGTAAACATTCCGGAACAGGAACCGCAGGTCGGACAGGCATGTTTTTCAAGATCTTCCAGTTCTTTTTCGGTGATCTTGTCAATTTTGCGCTGGGCGACCCCCTCAAAAACAGTGATCAGATCGCAGGCTTTTCCGTTTTTATCTTCCCCCGGTTCCATCGGACCGCCGGATGCAAAAAGTGTCGGAATATTCAAACGCATGGCAGCCATCAGCATACCGGGAGTGATCTTGTCACAGTTCGGAATACAAATCAGCGCATCAAACGGATGAGCGGTTGCCATCGTTTCCACAGAATCAGCAATGATTTCGCGGCTTGGCAGAGAAAATTTCATGCCGGGATGCCCCATGGCGATACCGTCACAAACTGCGATCGTATTGAATTCAAAAGGAACTCCTCCGGCTTTACGGATCTCATCACAGATCAATTTTCCCACATCCTGAAGATGGGCATGTCCCGGAACGATGGAGACATAGGAGTTGCAAACGCCGATGAATGGTTTGGAAAAATCTTTCTTCTTCAGTCCGGTTGCCCGGAACAGAGAGCGGTGCGGTGCACGTTCAAGACCGCTTTTCATGATATCGCTGCGCATTTTTTCACCTTTTATATGAGTTTTCAGCAAGTTCCATGTTGTTTTCTTGCCTTTTTGGGTGTATATTGCTTATAATATAGCATTGTTTTTGTATTTTTACATGGAGATTTATAAAAAATGTTTGAGAATCTTGCAAATAAACTGCAGGACGCTTTCAAGAAACTGCGGGGACAGGCCGTCATTTCGGAGTCCAATATCGCAGATGCAATGAAAGATATCCGTGAGGCGTTGCTCGACGCTGACGTAAATCAGGAAATCGTTGATGAATTTATCCTGTCAGTCCAGGCGGAATGTCTTGGAGAAACTGTCCTCCGCAGTGTCTCTCCGGGACAGCAGGCGGTCAAAATCGTTCATGACAAGATCGTGGAATTCATGGGATCGGTCGATGCCCCCCTCACAAGCGGAGCTCATCCGAATGTGATCATGATGGTCGGTCTGCACGGAAGTGGGAAAACTACCACCAGTGCAAAACTGGCTCTGCACCTGAAAAAACAGGATAAAAAAGTTTTGATGGTCACTTGCGACGTATATCGACCTGCGGCTATTGACCAGTTGGAAATCCTCGGAAAAGAAAACGGAATCGCGGTCCACGCCGAACGCGGCAATCCGGATGTCTGTGCGATCGCTGCCAATGCGCTCAATATCGCACGCACAAATCATTTCGATTATGTGATCCTCGATACCGCAGGCCGTTTGCAGATCGATACAGTCATGGTGCAGGAACTGATCCGTTTGAAACAGACTGTCATCCCCGGTGATATCCTGCTCGTGGCAGATGCCGCTCTCGGTCAGCAGGCGGTTTCCGTGGCGAAACACTTCAACGAAGCCCTCGAACTCACCGGTATCGTCCTCACGAAACTCGATGGTGATGCCCGCGGTGGTGCTGCATTCTCCATCCGGAAAGTCACAGGATGCCCGATCAAATTTGTCGGTATCGGGGAAAAAATCGACAATCTCGATGTTTTTCACCCCGACCGTATGGCTTCCCGTATTCTGGGAATGGGCGATAT
>JAGCNI010000018.1 GCA_017646015.1 Lentisphaeria bacterium | reverse complement strand
TCAAAGTAAAGGAACGACGCATAACATGGATTATGTTGTGCTGGTTAGATGTGTTTTTCTGTTTCATAGTCATAGTTTTTTTCCTCTCCAATAGATTTTTGTACTTATTCAACGCAACATAATCCATGTTATGCGTCGTTCCTTTACTTTGATCGAGCTCCTTGTGGTGATTGCCATCATTGCGATCCTTGCCGGAATGCTGCTCCCCGCTTTGAATAAAGCACGTGATAAAGCAAAAGACATCAGCTGTGTCAATAATCAGAAACAGAATATTCAGGCAATGTTGATCTATGCCGGAGATTATCATGACTGGCTGGCACTGGGTGCTCAGCTGCAATCCAGCGAAAGCAGCATCAACGTTGTATGGGCTATGTATCTTACCTCCGGTCTGGTCGGATGGGGTGAACGCGGCGGTTCTTATCTTTCTGCAACCAATGGCGGTAAAGCTCTTTCTGCAACGGCATATTGTCCGCAACTGGGAGAGATTCCTTTGGGCGGTGATGTTCATGCTTTCCGTTATGTAAATTATGGTACACCCGTCGTTGGTGGTGCATGGGCAAATCCTGATTTTAAGAAAAAAGGTGTGGGGGTTGTGCAGGCAGGCGGAATCGATGGTTCCGGATTTATCAGAAGTGCAGACGTTCCCTCCGGACATGCAATTATGTATGATTCCCGCCTCACTGACACAAAGTATGGTTGGTGGACTATAAACCCGGACGTTGCTGGTGCCTTGGGACGTCTCAATGCCCGTCATGGCAACAAGATCAATGCCGGATTTGCTGATGGCAGCGTGTATGCAATCGGACCGACAGAAATGCGTGCGATCGGAGCCAATGGCTGGCTTCAGGGGAAAGATGGTATTTATCGCAAATTCTGATTCTCTGAATTTGATTCCCTTCAGAATGGTTTTGCTCTGATCGATTCAGAGCAAAACTCCTTTCAAATCATATTGTTGCATCTTTTTTGAAAAACATAAAAGTGCAGACAACGGGGGATCTTTGTCTCAAAATTCCGGATTTTCCGGAATCGGACACCCCCCTCAGATTTCCAAGAAAAACTTTGCAAAAAACAAAAAACAACCTCAATTACAAGGAAAAGAAAAATGAGAAAACTTTTGAACTCAACTCTTCCATTGGCAGTGCTTTGCGGTCTGTCTTCACTGTCCGTTGCCGCGAATGATACACAAGACAATAAGGCGGAATTGGAACGTCTGACCCGTGAAGTCACACCGCTCCGCAAAGCTGCTTCTGCTGTGGAAGGCAACATTGCCCGTGGAATGAAATACACTTTGAATCCCTCATCCAAAACCAATGGACATACCAATGGCGGCGATATGACCGACCTGACAGACGGGAAAACTCCTGACAGTGCAAGTGGTTTCTGGTTCTGCAAAGGCGGTGTTTTCTGGTCCCGGGCAAAATATATTGAAATGACATTTGATCTGACCAAACCGCAGTCCGTGGATCGTCTGAAACTGTTTACCGGCAGCGGCAGAGCCGGTGTGGAACTGCCGAACAAGATCGATATCTGCGGCAGTTTGGACGGTAAGAAATTCTATCAGATTGCGGATCTGGTTGCGATCTCCAAAGTTCTTCCTCCGATTCCGAGAGCCGGTTATCATCCTTTTGTGTATGAAGGAAAATTTTCTCCTGTCACTGCCCGTTACATCCGTTTGCGTCTCTGTCCGACCGGTGAATATTTCGGTTTGACCGAAGTTGAAATTTTCAAGAGTTCTGCATCCGGCAAAGCGCTCACATCTCTGAAACCGGTTGTTTCACAGGCTGCCTTTATTGATCTTGCCAAGAAAGCCTCCATTACCGTGGCAGCGAAACATCACATGTTCAAACTGATGAAGGAAATGCCTGCCAAGAGTCACAAGAAATTGGAGCAGATCATCCGTACCTGGGAATTCACCGGAAATCCCCGCAAGTTCAAAGGGATCTATCCGTATAGCGACATGCAGGTGAAATTCTTTGCTGAAAATGCTGCATTGCTGCGCGCATCCGGCACAACAGAAATTGATTTTGCGATCACCGATTTCTATCAGAATATCTCTCCGATCGAAATTCCGTACACCAAAGCCAAAGTGATCAAACAGGTTTTGCAGAACGGTGAAAAACGTGGTGCTGCTGTGACCTTTATCAATCCCGGCAGAAAGAGTGTTCCTGTGAGTGCAAAACTCAAAGGCTTCAAAGGTGAATTGTTCAATACCGCTTTTGTGGACAGTGAATTTTATCATGTCACCTCCACTGCACTCTTCCCCCACAAACAATTCAATGCGATCCCGGGCCTGACCTATCAGATCGCCATGACCTTTGCGCCGGAAGGATTGAAACCGGGCAAACACAAAGGTTCTCTTGAAATCACCTGTGGCAGCAATGTCAAAGAAATTCCGATCGAACTGGAAATTCTGCCGGGACAGTTCCCGAAACGTCCGAAACTGAACACCAGCGGGTGGGAATATCTTGACCTGATGTCTCCGACCGCCAAGACCTGCTGGCAGGGAACACCTGCCGAGTTGTTCGATTCTTTCCGTAAAATGCGTAATGCAAGTCTCTGCTTTGGTACAGTCGGTATGAGTATCCGTGAAAAAGCTCTTCAGGCTGGTGCGATGAAGACCGATGCACAGGGCAATCTGCTTGAAATTCCGGATCTCAAACATTTTGAAGACTGGGTCTCCCAGAATCCGGATGCCGGTTACTATGGATTGGTCATGCTCGGTCTGCCCCGGAAAGGTTCTACTTTCGGTACTTCCAAATTGAAACCGGGCACCCCTGAATTCAATAAAGCCGTGACTGCCTGGGCAAAAGTCTGGAATGCACGTATTCTCAAACTGGGACTCAAAGGCAAAGTCTTCATGCAATTCTTTGATGAACCGGATGATGAAGCACAGTACAAGAATATTCAGATGTGGCATACAGCATTCCGCAAAGGTGCGCCGGATATTCCTGTTGCGATCACTCCCTGCTGGAGTTACAAACCTGAATGGAACAAATTCTTCACCAACAATGAGATCCTGATCCCGGAAGTGGAACTTCTCCAGATCACCGATGAGGCCTCCAAAAAACGTGTTGCCGCATTCCGTGAACTGCAGAAAAAAGGTCATGTGTTCCATGTTTACACCTGTTCTTTCGGTCCGTACCTCGGCGAACCGGGAGCATTCCGCAATCAGGCATGGCTCGGTTTCATCTGGAACGCTGTCAGCTCCAACTTCTGGTGTGCCACCAATATGAACGAAGAATTCAGCTTCAACCGTTACACAAGCAACGGTCAGTATTTCTCCCCGTTCTTCATCAGCGGCGGCAAGATCATTTCCTCCAAACATGACACAGCCTTGCGTGATGGTATTCAGGACTATGAATATCTTGTCCGCTGCCGCGAACTGATCAAGAAAGCGGAAGCCAAAGGAGCGAATGTCAAATCGATCAAAAATCGTTTCAATGCACTGGTTAAAGAAATTGCAGCACCGAGAGCAAAATTTCAAGGTGTCGGCACGAATATGGCTGTGAAAGCAGAAGCAGCACGCCTCAAAGTCATTGATATGATCCGTAAATTGGAAAAAATGTGATTGAAGCATAACAGGAGTTTTTTATGAAGAATCGTTTGAACACTGCCATGGATCAGGCATGGGATTTCATCTGGAATAAGTTGTATTATCCGGAAACCGGATTGTTTTATGACTTTCTGACTGATCATCCGACCGATCCGTTGTGCGGTTATCTGCCGAAACCGGAAGAGATAGCCATTCAGTTCCCGAACCCGTGCGGTTGGGGAACCGGGATGGAAGACAGTATGCTCAATGCCGGTTCTATTCTTGCCATGGTGACAGACCGTTGGCAGGTGACGGGCGACAGTGCCATGTCTGAATACATCGACAAGGTTTTGAAAGGGATCGAGTTGTGTCTGACTGTTCCGGAAAATCGAGGCTTCCTCGCCCGGAGTGTCTGTCCTTTTGACAAGAAATCCTACTACACAAATTCCTCCCGTGATCAGTACACGCATGTTGTTTACGGCTTGTGGTATTTTCTGAAATCCAAGCTCGGCACACCGGAGCAGAATGCGCTCTGCTCCCGGCTGTTGGTCGATATGGCTTCGTATGCGGAAAAGACTGTTGTGGAAGAGAATTATTACACGATTCTCAATGACAACGGCAAGCAGGGACAAGTTCAGATCATGTGGGCGAACCCGATCCCTCCGGATCCTGTTCCGGGAACCCAGAGTTACTGGCCGATCGAACCGCATGAAGTATTGCGTCTGCCGATGATGCACGCCGCTGCATGGTATGCCACCGGCGATGAACACTGGCGCGATATGATGCTCAAGTATATGGATGAGGGAATCGCCCATGCCATGAAAGTGCCCGGTAATCTGTTCGGATACTGTCTGATCCAGATGCAGCTTTCCCAGCATTTGCTGTATGAAGTTGAGCCGGATGAAACCCGCAGGAAAAAACTTGCGGAAGTGATGACTGTCACTGCAAAACAGGGTGTTGCCGGGATGAACAAGACCATGGCTTATCTTCAGAAACTCAAAGGTTACACCAACATGTGCGGGGAAGACTGGCGGAAATGTTCTTTCCGTTTCCAGGAAGGGCATCTGTGCGGCGGTGATCCTTTCATGATGCCGCAGCATGCAGATGGTTTTGCAGAAACGGATCTTGGTGTTCGCGGCTTCGGTGAAAAAATCTATATTCAAATCATTACACCTGAATATGAGTTGAATCGTGAGTTGTTGAGACGGTTTGTTTCTTATTGCAGAAACTTTGATTATGAAAATCATTGTGTCTATGGTCCAATTTATCATCTGATGGCATATTGGGCAATGCGTGCTCAAGGGATCTCTGATGAAGAGTTGGAACAGTTTTGAATTGAAAAAAACAGACAACCTCCGGTTTGATCAGACCGGGGGTTGTTTTTTATGTACTTTACGATAAAGTGCGCGCGCTGTTTTGTCGATATCCGCCAGAAAAGAGCTTTCTTCCTTGAGGATCATACGCAACTCTTTTTTATAGTAGGAACGGAGGAAGCGGAATATATCATGTTTTGTTAATCCTGCATCCATTGCAGAAAACCAGAGTCCTGCGACATCTTTGACATGGTAGCGGTACGGCACATTTTTCCGGATCTGAGCTCTGTGCAGGTCAATGACATGCAGGGCAGGGGAGTTTGTCTGTTCAGAACCTTTTTTGAGGAGAAAATGACAGATATAACAATCTCTGTGATTCAATCCGGAGAAGTGCATTTTTCCTGCGGAATCCGCCAGTGCGTGGATCAGCCGGTATTTGATTTTTGTTTCAGGCGGATTTTCTTTCCAGTCCCGGCAGTAATCTTCGAGACTGATCGTATCGGTCAATTCTTCCGTGATGAGGAACGAAGTCAGTCCTGCCGGATTGATTCCTTTGCAGCCATACGCAGCCGGGGTCATGGTCGGTACACCGATTTTTTTCAGATGATGCAACGCTCTGTATTCCTGATTTGCTCCTGTGACAGGCAATTTGAATTGGAAAATATTTTTGAAATATTCTTTCCATCCGCATCCCCGATGGAGTTTGACGAAATAGCCGTTGTTTTCCAGCACGACTCTGAATGTATGGCGTGATTTGACTTTCCGGTAACTTTCGCCGGTCAGTTCAAATGCTGCCTGAAAAGGGTCTTTTCCCTGCCAGAGTTTCTGAAAAAAAGGATTGAGATCAGTTTCCTGCATGTTGTATAGATTCCTCGATATAATCAAAAGTTTTTTCTGCTCTGTGCAGAAAATCAATATGTTGAGCATTTGCGGCGGCTTCCGCTTTCAGTTCTGCAAACATTTCCGGCGAGATGAGCAGATCTTCCAATAAGTGAGAGAATTCCATCTGAGAGAATGGATTTGTCAGAACTTTTCCACCCGCCTGAGCCACCAGAGGAGCATACCCGCAATTTCCGGAACAGATCACCGGCAGATGATTGGCGATTGCTTCTGCCAACACATTTCCTGCGGCTTCCTCGCGTGCCGGATGAATCATCAGATCTGCTCCTGTGAGAAGATCACGAACATAATTGCATCCTCCGATGAAATGGATTTTGTCTGCAAGATTGAGTTTTTCTGCAAGGAGAGCCAACTTTCCGGGCTTGTCATTTCCCGCAATAACATAACAGATTTTCTGTTTTAACGGTTCCGGGAGAGCTCCGAGAGCTTTCAGACTCCGGTCAACTCCTTTGGTCCTGAAAGAGGAACAAATCTGTACCAGAAGAACAGTTTCCTGAGAGATGCCGAATTGAGTCCTGATTTTCCGGCGTATCTGTTTGCGTTCTTCCGGATCGTCGGGCGGCATGCAAGAGGGATCGACTCCCGGAGGTACCTCAAAAAAACGTTCCTCCTGTGTGCCGTAATGCTGCTGATATACAGCTTTCTGCTGTTCTGTCAGATACAGAATTCTGGTTGGAGCATCCTTTTTGAAAACGGCATGTTCCATCTGTTCGTATGTTTTATAACGTGGCGATACGAGTTTGATCAGCGGGTTTTTCCGTACGGATTTTTCCCGGAAACAATTATCTGCGGCAAAATAGATATCCAATCCTTTCATGCGGTTGAATCCGATCACAGCATCAAAATGATGTTGTTTCAGAAAGTCATTTGCT
Organism: Lentisphaeria bacterium; assembly: GCA_017646015.1. Lineage (GTDB taxonomy): Bacteria > Verrucomicrobiota > Lentisphaeria > Victivallales > UBA1829 > SIG94. The sequence continues at coordinate 11,420 of JAGCNI010000018.1, read as the reverse complement.
TTTTTCTCAAAAATCTGCGCTTTCATCCGGTTGCTGATGGCGAGCACGGGGATTTTTTCATATTTTGCACCTTCGATGAAAGAACCTTCCCAACGGTCATAGAGCACCGTGATCTCATGACCGCGGCGCAGACCTTCGAGGAGGAGCCGTTTGAAATCCAGCTGAAGTCCTCCGAAAGGGAAATATTTGAATATAGTGAATGCCAGTTTCATGAGTTTCTGCAAGATCCTTTTTGTTTCTGATAATATACTGCAATGGGATGTTTTTCGCAAGCCTGTTTACGATTTTTTATTTATAAAATAAGTTTACCTGAACTTGTATTTTTGATATGCGGGCTTTATAGTACGGAATATTTTATGAATGATCAACCATGCAGATAGTGAGGATTTATATTATGGATGATAAATTTTTAATCGGTCTTGACTTCGGCTCGGACAGTGTCCGTGCTGTTCTTGTGAATACAAAAGGCGAACAGCTTGCGACATCTGTGCATAACTATACCCGTTGGGCTGCCGGGAAATATTCTGATGCAGCCGTCAGCCGTTTCCGTCAGCATCCGCTGGATTATCTGGAGGGGACAGAAAAAGTGATCCGTGATGTTGTGTGCGGGATCGATCCTGCACAGATTGCGGGGATCGGAGTGGATACAACCGGATCGACTCCCTGTGCTGTGGATGCCGAAGGTTGTCCGCTTGCCCTGAAACCGGAGTTTGCAGAAAATCCCAATGCCATGTTCATTTTGTGGAAAGATCATACTGCCCTGGAAGAATCTCAACGGATCAATGATGTCGCAAAAACTTGGGGCGGAACGGATTATACCATGTATGAGGGCGGCTCTTATTCTCCGGAATGGTATTGGAGCAAATTGTTGTATGTTCTCCGTCACGATGAAGCTGTCCGCAATGCGATCCATGGATTTGTGGAACATTGTGACTGGATCACAGCGGAACTTGCCGGAACATCGGTGAAACCCTCCCGTTGTGCTGCCGGACATAAGGCTTTGTGGCATGAATCCTGGGGAGGAATGCCTCCGGAAGAATTTTTTGCTGCTGTTGATCCGCTGTTGATCCCGATCCGCAGAAAAATGTATTCTGAAACTTTTACAGCCGATGTTCCCGTGGGACATCTTTCCGCCAAATGGGCAGAAAAACTTGGACTTACAACAAATGTTGTGATTGCCGGTGGTGCGATTGATTGTCATGTTGGCGCAGTCGGAGCCGGAATCCGTGCCAATCAGATCGTAAAGGTGATCGGTACTTCCACCTGTGATCTGGCGGTTGCTCCGGAAGTTACAAAATGTGTACCCGGTATTTGCGGACAGGTGGATGGTTCCATTGTTCCCGGATTGACCGGAATGGAAGCCGGACAGAGTGCTTTCGGGGATATTTATGCATGGTTCAAACGGTTTGTTTCCATTGGCGGAAAAGTGGAACTTTCTGATTTGGAAAAAGAAGCGGCGGCACTGCCGGACGGTGATGTGATGGCTCTGGATTGGATGAATGGTCGCCGTACACCGGATGCCAATCCGTTTTTGAAAGGTGCGATTTTCGGGATCAATCTCGGAACAACTCCTGCAATGGTGTACCGGGCACTTGTGGAAAGTACTGCTTTCGGTTCCCGTGCCATTGCGGAACGTTTCCTGCGGGAAGGGATCAAGATCGAAGGGATTACAGCGATCGGAGGGATCGCCAAAAAGTCCCCCTTTGTCATGCAGTATCTTGCCGATGCTCTCAATATGCCGATCAAAGTTGCTGCTTATGAACAGACTTGTGCGTTGGGTGCTGCTATGTTTGCAGCGGTCGCTTCCGGTATCTATGCCGATATTTATGCTGCCATGGATGCCATGGCTCCGGAAACCGATATGGTCTATACGCCGAAACGGAATCTGGATGAACGTTATGCTCAGTATTTGCGTTACGCCGGAGCATACGAACAGGAAGTCATGAAACAGCAATAACAGAAGGTCGATCCGATGAGTAAAATTCCTTTGGCAGTGCAACTTTATTCTCTCCGGGAAATGTTTCCGGAACAACCGCTTACAACTTTGCGTATGGTGAAGGATGCCGGTTATACCGGGGTTGAATTCTGGGGCAGTCATTTCAAAAATTCTTTTTATGCGGCATTGCTGGAAGAAACCGGATTGGTCTGTGCCGGATGGCATACCGGAATTGATGCTCTGGAGGGCGATGCTTTTGAAACCACCGTTCAGAAAAGTCTGGCGGTCGGCAATAAATATATCGTTGTTCCCTGGTTCAAGGCGGATTCGGCAGATGGCTGGAAAAAATTTGCGGATCGTTTGAATCTGATTTCCGGGAAACTCCGTCCTTATGGGATTCGTGTCGGATTTCATTGTCATGCCCATGAGTTTGTACCGGTCGATGGCGAATTGCCATGGGATATTGTGGCACAGAATACAGACCGTCGTGTGGTGTTGCAGCTGGATAGTGGGAATGCCGCTTCTGCCGGGGTCGATCCTGCGGAAATTCTCTGTAAATATCCGTTCCGGAATCAGACTGTTCACTGGAAAGCGTGGAGTGCGGAAAATGGATTCCGTACTTCTGTCGGAGCCGATGCTCAGGATTGGCAGAAAATGCTTGCATGGAGCGATGATCAGGGGGAAACAGAATGGATCATAGTGGAATATGAAGAAGAAGATCCGCTTTCCATGATCCGGAAATCTGCAGAGTTTATCAAACAACTTTGAGCATGAGTTTCTGAATCAGTCTCGTAAATAAACAATAAAAAATCCTGTTGCCGGAAATTTTTCTGACAACAGGATTTTTTTCAGATCAGAATTGATCACAGGTTGGCGATAGATGCCTTGATGATTTCGTTGGCTGCTTCCGGAGCAACGGTGTCAACGCCTGCCTGAACTTCATAGCCGCCGCGGGCAAAACATTCCGGCATGGGGACATAACTGGAAACAGACTGGGCAAGTTCCACGATGAATGTATATTTGCAGGGACTTGCTTCACGGATCGCACGGGCGATTCCGTTGAAGGGTTCACCCGGGAGTGTTGCAAATGCGATCTGGTTGCCGAGCTTGATCGAGGTCAGACGGCAGCTGTGGGAAGGAGTGCTTTTTTCATGGCAGTCGATCGCTCTCTGAGCGAAGTAACGCAATGCGGCAGGAACTTTGTTTGCGAGGTCCTGACTTTCAAAGTCGCCTTCTTTCTTGATGTCGGGAACCGTTGCCAGAATATGTTTTGCTTCGGCAAGTTCTTCCGGAGTGAGTTTGCGGTGCGGGATCACCACTTCGCAGTTTTTCACAATGACATCCTCTTCTGTGACCGGTTCGAGAGAATCCAGTGCATTCATAACGATTGCAGCATAGCCGCGACCGATACGGGTGGCTTCTTCAAAAGAGGACTGTTTGATGATTTGATGGAAATCGAAATGGTTGATATCACCGGAAGCATCATCAAGGATCAATACGGGGATGCTGGCTTTGAGCTGATGCTGGATTTCCTGAGTAAGACGTCCATACCAGTCACCGGAAACCAGATTTCCGCCGATGGTATCGCCATGGTTTGCGATATTGCAGATCAAAGCGGCAATACGTCCGCCCTGTTTGATTTTGATGATTCCGATCGTGCGGTCGAAATCAGATTCCGGCTTATCGATTTCTTTGTTGCCCCAACCGGGATTGGTCACGATCGTGCCGTTTTTCATCCAGTAACGGCGGACAAATCCATAGGGGTTGTTATAGACGGAACCGACTTCCATTTCTCCTGGGAGGAGGTTCATGAAAGCGCGTTCCAGAGCCCGCATGGCACCTTCAACTGTCCGTTCAAAAGCGAATGTTGTGAGTTCATCCCAGTCTTCTCTTTTCTGTGGAATCAAAGTTGCTGTATGGGAATGGGTTGCGGAAATGATCAGATTGTTATGCAGTTCTCTGCCATATTTTTCGACGATCCGTTTTTCGAGTTCTTCAAACAACGGTCTGGCAATGGAGCAGAGGTCAAAAGTCATGAATCCGAAACGGGTTCCTTTGCTTTCAACAGCAATGACTTTCACAAACAAATCATCATACATCCCTTCATTGGGGCGTTTGTTGAAATAGCCGGCAAGACCGACACCGACGGGAGGAGTAATGATCTCCTGAGCATAACCGATTTTAAACATAATACATGATCTCCTTATAAATTCAGTGAGAAATCAATGAAAAAATTACATTCCTGCTAATGTACTTGCAGTTAAAACAAATACAAGTCCCACGAATTGAAAAAATTTATTATTTTTTTGTGTTATTTATTGAGAATAGCGAATGAATCACCGGAAAATTTACCATGTCTCCTTGTTGCCAATAGAAAAAGGAGGATCATTACAGGAACATATCAAAATACCTGTAATGATCCTCACTTCTGATCAATGAACTCCGTCCGTGGCGTTTGAGACGAATTTTATTCTGTAAAATATGGATTTACAGAAACCTTGATCTTTCTATTGAGTTTTTCACATTTCTTCTTTGCCGGTGTTTTGCAGGAGTTTGTTACGCATCATCAGGGCGGCTCCACGGGCGGTATCCTGAGTGGATAAGGTGGAAAATTCAATTTGCAGATTCCGGACCGCTCCGGGAAAACAACTTAATTCCAAGTTCCGGCGGATCGCTTCTGTCAGCAGTTCACCCAGACCGGTCAGGGCTCCACTGAGCACGATCACCGAGGGATTCAAAAGTGCGACCACGACCGCAAGAGCCCGTCCGATACTGTCGGAAATATCACTGGCAATGATCCTTGCTGCTTTATCGTAAGTGGCACATTCTGTGAATTTCCGGATACTGAAATCTTCCAGATTTAAAACCGTATCCACTCCGCTGTGGATCAGTTCATGGATTTTCCGTCTGATCCCGGATTCTCCGGCGATCGCTTCCAGACATCCCCGGTTTCCGCACTGACATTGCGGTCCGTCCGGTGCGATCACAATATGACCGATCTCCATTGCCTGATTGGTATCACCGATGAAACATTCGCCGCTTTTGATGAAGCCTCCGCCGATCCCATCATCCATTCCGAGATGAAAAAGACTGCCATTCATATTTTTACTGCGGCTCTGGTATTCCATGAAGGTGCGGACCGTACATTCCGGCCAGACACCGGAACTGACATTATATTCTGAAGAGAGCCATTCTCCGGTTTTTGCATTTTCCCAGCCTGGAACATTGACAGCCCGGAGAGAAATTCCGTGTGCCACATCGACCAAGCCCGGGTCTGCAAAACCGATCCCCCGGATTTTTTCCCAATCTTTTCCTGTTTGTTCCCGCAGAGAACGGAGGACCGCTCTGATTTCATTTCTGCAGGCGGAAAGAGTATTGTGCTTCAATGCCGGCAGTTCCATCTCATAACGGATCTCACCGCTTAAATCAACAACTGTTCCAATCGTCCGGCTGACTTGAAAATCAATTCCGACTGTCCAGAAATAATCCGGATCCAACAGCAGAAGCGGCGCCTTGCGACCTGTCCGTTTTCCTGTGCGTGCGGGTTCATAGAGGATTCCGTTTTTTTTCAGAGAATCAACAACTTCAAACACGCTTGCCGCCCGGACTCCGGTCGCATCCACCAGTTCCGGACGTGTGACATTGCCACGGAAAAGCAGTAAATCCAATATTTCAGAACGCAAATCTCTTTTTTTCATCAGTAACAGACTCCTTTTTTTATCTATATAACTCGTTTTCGTATTATAAAAATAAATATTTTCTGAAAAAAGTCAAGAATATGATATAAAAAAGGTTTGATTTTTTTTGAAACAGAATCATATTTAAGACAGAAATAGAAACATGGAGGTTTGTTTTATGAAGAATCACCAGATGCGTTTGATGACTGTTGAAGAAGTTCAGAATTATTTGAAGACCAATAAGACAATAATTATTCCTTATGCTTTGTGCGAACAGCATGGATATCATCTCCCGCTGGATACCGATATCCGCAATGCAGAATTCATTTCTGCTGCACTGGCAGAAAAACTTGACTGTATTGTGGCTCCGGTTTTGAATTATACTTTTTCCGGAGGAATGCTGCCGGGAACGATCAATGTCAAACCCAATACGTTTTCCAATCTTGTAGGGGAGATCATTGAATCTCTGACACTGCAGGGATTCCGCAACTTTATTATCATCCCCGGTCACGGCGGCAGTGAAAGTATGCTGCATCTGAAAGAATCTCTCCGCATTCAGAAATGGTTGAATCCGGCATTGGCTGATGACCTGATCATGCTCTGTCCGATCTGGGATTATTCCCCGACCTGGCTGGAACTGTTCAACACCCGTGACTACCATGCTGCGGAAGCTGAAACATCTCTGCTGCTGCATTGGAGCCCGGAAGTTGTCCGCCCGAAAATCGTCATGGACGAACCGGATGTGGCTGAACGTCTGCGGAACGATCCGGACAGTTATCAGAAACGGGTCAGTTTTACTGAATGCAAACAGGAAGTTATGCAGACCTCTCAGCGTGATGATGTGAAGATCGGTGTGATGGGGTATCCGGAACGTGCCAATGCCGAACTCGGAGCGAAGATCGAAGCTGAATTTCTTGAATATGGAACTGCAGAAATCGCAAAAGCGATCCGTGATGCTGAAGAAGCACGCAAAAGCGGAAAACGGATCGAACATGAAGATAATGATAAACTGAAAATCCTCGCTCTCTGAGTAAGGATCTGATAAAAATGAAAACAGAATCCGCTGATTCGGGAATCCGTCCTGTTTCATGAGTGGATTCATTAAAAATCAGGAGAATAAAAATGCCTATCGAAACCGTTGACAAAGAACATTTTACCGGCGGCAAGACAGAAGGTGGTATCACCAGTTCCTATGCTACTGATGACGGTGTGAAACTGAAAGTTCCCTATTCTTTCATGGGAAGTATCTATGACGATGCAGAACGTAATGCTGCTTTGGAAGCTATGGCTCAGGACTCTCTGACCATGGGTCCCAAAACACAGGAATTCCAGGATAAATTTGCCAAGATCCATGGCGTGAAACATGCTTTCGCATGCTCCAACTGCACCACTGCAATGCACGTCGGAACCCAGATTTTTGACATCAAACCGGGTGATGAAGTCATTGTTACTCCGAATACCTTTGTTGCCACCTCTCTGGCGATCCTCAAAGAAGGCGGTATTCCGGTTTTTGCTGATATCGATCCGAGAACATTCAATATCGATCCTGAAAAAGTTGCAGAAAAAATCACCTCCAAGACCAAAGCGATCTACGTTGTTCACTATGCCGGTCTGATGGTTGATATGGATCCGATCATGGAAATCGCCCGCAAACATGGCGTCTATGTTCTGGAAGACTGCGCTCATGCAACCGGCGCATCTTACAAAGGCCGCATGGCAGGTTCTATCGGTGACTTCGGGGCATTTTCTTTCCACTCCCTGAAAAATATCACCACTTGCGGTGAAGGCGGGATGATCACTACCAATCATGATGAATTCTGTCATGGTATCCAGAACCTCCGCTGCATGAGCAACAACCACTCCTGGGGCGAACAGGGTTCCAAATGGTCTTTCGGTGACAAAGTCACCATGGAAAAAACCGATCCGATCCAGTACTGGATGCCGGCTCACTTTGACGTGATCCCGCACAACGGTCACTGGGGAAGCAACTACCGCATGAACGAAATTCAGGCTGCTGTCGGTTGCGCTCAGCTGGATAAACTCCAGATGTTGACTGAAAAACGTCGTGAGATCGGTCACAAAATCACTGCCGGACTGCAGGGCGTCGAAGGGATCGAAACTGTTTACGAACCCGAAGGATACAACCACGTCTTCCACCTCTACACTGTCTGTGTCGATGAAAAGAAACTCGGTGGTTCCCGTGATGAATTTATGCAGGTCCTCTATCAGGAAGAAGGCGTGCAGACCATTCTGCATTATCAGCCGACCTTCCATTTCACCGGTCTGCGTCAGATGGGTTACGATCCCAACCAGTGCCCGATCGCAACCGAATTCTTCTACAAACGCGAAACCAATCTCCCGATGCATCCGCGTCTGACCGATCAGAATATCGCGGATATGGTCGAAGGTATCAAGAATGCCGCAGCAAAAGTGCGTAAACGCCACTGCAAAGCATGATCGCGTTATTCCGTTGATCTGAAGAACAAAAAATCAGTCAGTTGCCGGAGAGAGATCTCTGACAACTGACTGTTTTTTTATGAAAATACAGGTTTGAGCAAGAGATTTTGAATGTATTGATCTTATCCGATCAGCAACTCTGTCAGTACTGCAAAAAGTTTATCAAGAGAGTCCAGCTCCACATATTCCTCCCTGCCGTGAATTCCATTGCCGGAAACGCCTGTGATATAGAGGGGACAACCGATTTTATAAAGATGTCTTGCATCTGTTGCACCCATCATTTTTGCGGGTTCTATGGTTACACCGAAAGCGTGTTCATAGGCTGTTTTCAGACGTCGCAGTAATTCAGAATCTGCGGATGATTCAAATGGATCACTCTGTTCAAGAATTTCCACTTTCAACCCGGTTTTTTCGCGGATGAGGGAAGTGATCTCTTCGATTTCTGTTTTTTTGATCACACGGATATTGAGGATCGCTTCGGCTGTATCCGGAATTCTGTTGACGGCATTCCCTGCCTGCAGGATCGTGGGTGCGATAGAGAGATGCCAGGTGTCGTTTTTTGTCGGATTTTTCCAATCGGCAAAAAGAGCATGCAAGCCATTGATCAGAGCAAGGACGGGATTCTCAAAATTCCACGGCTGCGAAGAGTGTCCGCCATGTCCTTCCGCTGTCACTTTCAAACACAGAATTCCTTTATGTGCATAGTAGATATTGCGTCCGGAATCAAGGATCAGAGCAAAATTTTTTGCGCCATATCCCCGTTCGATCATTGCGGCAGCAGTGAGGCCGCCGATTTCCTCATCGCCGCAGAAAATACATCCGATCGAGATTTTATCTTTGTATTCACACAAGGTCCTGATTGCCACGATCGAATTGCCCAAACAATCTGTTGAGCCTCGTCCATAAAGTAGATTTCCTTTGATTTCCGGTTCAAATTGAGACTCATCTTCCGCCGGAACAACATCCAGGTGGGTACAGAGAAGTACATCCGGAGTTTTTTCGGAGCTGGTGGATGCAAAAAGAACTTTCCGGTCATTGTTCATTTCCATGGAACAGTAGATCCCACGTTCTGTAAGAAAGTCACAAACCCGTTGCTGTACCCGGTTGACAGCTTCAATATTACTGGAAACCGGACGCATCCGAATCAGTTCGCAGAGCAGGGCAATATATGGATCCTGATTCATAAAAAATCTCCTTTTCCCGTTTTGCAGACACTATTTTTTTATCTGGCTTTTTTGTAATGTACAGTAATAACTTCTTTATTTCAAGCATGAGAGTTGTTTTTTATAAAATATCTTGCGAAAAATATGATTTTCCCTCTTGATATTCCGGAACATGATTTTACATTATAACAGATTTGAAACAATGGATCATTATGAAAAAAATATATCTGACAGTATGGCTTCTTGCAGGATTTCTCCTGTGTTTGTCCGGAGCGAATGCATCTTTGAAAAATGATGATTTCAGCCGTCATTCTTTCGGATGGACAACTCCCGCATCCTGGCCGGGAAAGACAGAGCATATCCGCAGTTGGGGGAAGAAATATCTTTCACTGACACCCGGCAGACTGGGAAAAGAATCATTTGTCCGGGCTTTGGGCTTTTCAAGACAGATCGAATTTTTTGCGGGGATGCCGATCTATATTGAAATCACAGCAAAAGGTTGGGGTGAGCTTGAATGCGGCTTGCTGGTGTATCCGTTTGATTCCGATACTCCGGTACTGTATCGTGCGGGAAAACAGAAATTGAGCCGGTCATTCTCCTCCTTGAAATTTGAGTTGCCAATCCCGTTCCGCTGTCGTATGATCTTGCCGTTTATGGAGTTCCGCGGATATGGATCCATGCTTGTGCAGAATTTCAAGATGCGTTTTGTTTCAGATGAAAGTGTGAAGATCGCAAGCCGGACATCTTTGCAGATCATTAAAAATCTTTCCCAGTTGCAGACAATACTTTTTACCTCGAATCAGCCTGGAAAGATGTTGACCGTTTCACAGAAGAATGATTTGAAAGTATCAGAAAAACAGCAGACTGCGGATTCTGCCGGGAATTTGCATGTTGCTTTGGAACATTTATCTTCCGGCTTGACTGAGGTCGCAGTTTCCGCCGGGGGAACGCATGCTGTTGCCTGTATTGATATGAATCCGGATGCCTACGACCGTTTGAACAGGATGGCGGAAAAGATCCGGTTCGGAAAAAAGGTCAATATTCTTTTATTGGGCGATGGCCTTGCTGATTTTTCCAGAGGACGTAATTTTGTGGATCATCTTTTTTTCTGGTTGAATAAATATAATGATGGCAAAGTGAAAATCCGTAATGCATCAGTCGGGGGCGATCATATTCATCGTGTGGAAGAACGATTGCTGCATGAAGTGAAACAACTGCACCGTTCGGCACATCAACAGAACCGGTATGATCGTTTGTTTACGGAAGAGTATGACTATATCCTGATTTTTCTGGGACAGAATGACACCCGTTCAGAATTGCAGAGCCGTTTACGGAAACCATTGATAGATCCGCTTTTACAGGAACAGATATACCGTCGTGTTTTGAAATTGCTTTCAGAACATTCAAAAGCACAGATCATTTTGATTTCACCTTCACCTTCGTATGAGAAATTATTTCTTGACCGCGCGGCGAAGATGTCACAGGGGAAAAATATGGTGATGTTCGGCAGAAAAAAACTGGTGGATGATTTTGACCGCATAAACCGGAAACTTTGCAAGGAATTGAAACTCTCTTACATAGATATCCTGACTCCGATGCGTAATACGGAAAATATCAGCACATTATTCGGGGATGACGGAATCCATCTTACAAATGCGGGGAACCGTTTGATTGCAGAAACGGTTTTGTGCTGGTTCAGCGAAAATCTTTCCAAATCGAAAAAATAAAAAAGACAGGATCCAGGGAAGCGGAATATCCTGTCCTTGATTGATTTATGTCTTTATGTTTTCTCAGCTTGCTGTGCCGTGAAATGAGGCTCTGAGTTTTTCTTCTTCTTGTTTTTGTGTCGGGAGTTTGAAAGAATAGCCAATCAGCATCCCGCCTTCAACAGCGATCAGGATCCCCGCAGCCCAAACCATTTCACTGAGTCCGCTGAATGGCCAGATGATCAACATACCGCTTAACAGGATCCCGAGAACAGCCATTGTAAAAATAAAAATATTCTGTCCGGCAGTGGTTCCCGTCGCCATACAGGTAGCCAGACTGATCACAGAACCTGTCATCAACAGTCCGGCAACTGTCCATGCCAACACAAGGAATTCGATCAGCGGATTGGCGATCAACAGTACGCCGCAAAGAGTCAGCAGTACGCCATAAATCCCCCAGGCCAGACGGTTTTTTTCTTTT
>JAGCNI010000017.1 GCA_017646015.1 Lentisphaeria bacterium | reverse complement strand
GTAGAGATCACATTCTGAAAAAGAAAAAATCCGTTTGGGCTGCTGTTTATATAACAGTGATCATTGAGATTTCTACGGACAGGGAACGGACTTTTACAGACAAGAGGAAATTCTACGGAATGAGGAGTTTTACAATTCTGTGAACTGCTGAGAGGTGTTTGCCGGAGATTTACTCTCTCGCCAATAAAGTCCGTTCAAGTCTGTAATTGTCCGTTTCTTGTCCGTAAAAGTCTGAAACAAGAGTCTATGCTATACGCATCATATTGTTCACGTATAAAAAGATCAGAGAAATATATTTTTGGCACTTGACTATTCTGGAACACGTTGTATAGTGTGACAAAACAACACAGCAGAACAACACAACACAAAGTGAGTCAAATATGCCCAGAAACAAATTTTTCACAAAATTCGGATCCAAACTGGATGCCATGGATTCGGGCTCGATCAACTCCTATATACACCTGCTTTCACAGGAATATGGATTCATGGAATCGGTTCTCAATGCGATCCGGGAGGGGATCATCGTGATCAACAACTCTTATAACATTGTGTATCACAACGATATAGCAAAGGAGATATTCGGGATACCGGATGATTTTTCAAGGCTCCGCATTTCAGCTCTGATCCGCGGGATCGACTGTGAAGAAATCTTTGCATTGGAAAATCATACGGCATACCACGAAGTCGAAATTCTCTATCCCCGCAGAAGAGTCCTCAGTTTTTATGCAGTTCCGAGAAATGATTCCGACGAAAAGGAATTTGCCACGCTGATCTTCAATGACATCACGGAAACGTATGACAGGCTGAACTCTGCCGCAGAAAATGAACGGGCTCAACTGATCACAACACTGGCAGCAGAAGTGGCTCATGAAATCGGAAATCCCCTGAACAGTCTTTATCTCAATTTGCAGCTGTTGCTGAAAAGTATTGATTCCGACAGATTTTCACAGGATGACGCAAAAGAGATGATTGTGGAATCCAAAAGCGAAGTGGAACGTCTCGACAGCATCATCCATCAGTTTCTCCATGCGCTGCGCCCGACAAAACCGGATATGCAAACGATTGACATCAAAGGTGTTGTACTTGAATCACTCACTTTTATGCGTCATGAGATCGAAGGCAGAGGCGTAACAGTGAACTGTCTCTGGAAAGATCATCTGCCCAAGATCAGGGGAGATGTCTCTCTCTTGAAACAGGCTTTTTACAATCTGATCAAAAATGCAGTTCAGGCAATGCCGCAGGGAGGAACGATCTCGATCTCATGTTCTGCGGATGAACGCACTGTATTTGTGGATGTTTCCGACTGCGGACAGGGGATCCGTCAGGAAGATGCAAAACGGCTTTTCTCGCCGTTTTTCACCACAAAATCCAATGGCAACGGCTTGGGGTTGATGGTTGTGGAACGGATCGTACGTGATCATGGCGGAAGACTCTCGTTTGAAAGCACCATCGGCGAGGGAACACGTTTCAGACTGGCATTTCCACGCCCGGGTTCACGGATCAGAGTTCTGCCGCCGCCCTCGGAAAAAAGTGCCATCTCTCCCGGAAATTTAACTGAAAATAACGACAAGGAGTAATTCCAAGATGATCAATAAAAAGAAAGACCGTCCCTCCATTTTGATCGTAGATGATGAACGCGGGACCCGGGAAGCTCTCGGACGCTTTTTGCGTATGGATTATGATGTAACTCTTGCCGAAGATGGTGAAATCGGACTCAATCTGCTGGCACGGAACAATTATGATCTCGTGCTCTCCGATATCCGGATGCCCGGCGCAGACGGCATGACTGTTCTGAATGAATCTCTGAAAAAAACACCCCCGCCGCCCTGTATTCTCTTCACCGCTTACGGTTCAATCGAAGCGGCAGTGGAAGCTATGAAACACGGTGCCTTTGATTTTGTGACAAAACCTGTCAATCTGGATCAGTTGGATATTCTGATCCAACGGGCATTGGAATCCGGCAGGATCAAAGAGGAAAATGCAGAATTGAAAAAACGCCTCGATTCAAAATTCGGAGTCAAAAATATTATCGGCAATTCCGGTGTCATGCAGGCAATCATTGAAAATGTCCGTCAGGTCGCACCGACCCGGGCAACAGTCAGCATCACCGGAGAGAGCGGAACCGGTAAGGAACTGATCGCTCAGGCATTGCACCAACTCAGCGGCAGAACCGGAAAATTCATCCCCGTCCATTGTGCTGCATTGCCGGAAACATTGCTGGAAAGCGAACTCTTCGGTCATGAACGCGGCGCATTCACCGGAGCCAATGAACAACGGAAAGGACGTTTTGAACTGGCTGACGGCGGAACTCTGTTTCTGGATGAAATCGGAGAGATCCCGCTCTCCACACAGGTCAAACTTCTCAGAGTTCTCGAAACTCGTTCTTTTGAACGGATCGGCGGCGTTGAAACCATCGAAACAGATGCCCGTGTCGTCTGTGCCACAAACCGAGATCTTGCGGCAATGGTTGCCGAGGGAAAATTCCGGGAAGACCTCTATTACCGGCTGGATGTGGTCACGATCCATCTGCCGCCATTGCGGGAAAGACAGGAGGATATCCCCCCGTTGGTCAATCATTATCTGACACACTTCGCAGGGGAAAACGGAAGGCCGGGAATGAATATTTCGGAAAATGCAATGTCGGCTCTCTGTTCCTACCCATGGCCGGGAAATATCCGGGAACTGCGGAATTGCGTGGAACGGATGGTTGTCCTGACCCGGAGCAATACGATCGACCTTGACAACGTACCTGTCAATATCCGGGAAAAAATCACGCCGGGAATCACTAAGACCATTCTCGGCACACACTCCTGCGATTTGGAACATAATGAAAACGTTTGATCATGAGAGCGTTGGAAGAGTGTGACGGCAATCGTACAAAAGCGGCGGATAAACTGGGGATCAGCCGCAGAACACTGCACCGGAAACTTACGCTTTACGGAATCGACTGAACCGCAGTTTCCACTTCAAACTCAAGCCGGGATCCTGCAATACCGTCTTCTTCTGACAAGGCTTTCAAAAAATATCTGCCGGGAAGAAGACGGAGTTCTCTTTTCTTGAATTTTCCAAGATACTGATCATTCAAAAACCAATGCGGTTCCTCTGTGGAACGGGCAGAAAGAATCACTTTCAAATAACCGCTCTGATCCGCCTGATAGATCCCCGGAAGTGGTGTCAGAATATTGATTTTTCTGTCCGCCGGTCTGTTCTCATGACATTGACAACGGCGCAGTGGAACAGATCGTAAAACGGTACCGCTGATTCCTTTTTTACAATCAGCGGAGGCGGTCAAACCACACTCCAGACATAATTTTTTCTGTTGCAGAGAATCCGGGAAATCCACCCATGCCGGACGGCTGCTTTTCTGATACAACATATTCATGATCCTGCCCGCAACCGGAGCCGCAGCTTCCGTTCCGACAAGAGCTGCTGACGCTCTGCCATCTTTATTTCCGAGCCAGACCCCAAGTGTCCACTCCGGCGTAAATGCAAAACACCAGGCATCCCGGTTCCCATTGGAAGTCCCGGTTTTCCATGCGACGTCATGCACACAATCCGGCAACGGCATACTCCGCAGCATCGCTGCTGTCATACGCCCGGTACCCACCGGAAAAACACGTTCTTTTTTTCTCTCACAATGCAAGAGATAAGAACTTTTCCCATGCAAGCCGTCCAATGCAAAAATCCGATAGGCAGATGCAATAGCAAGAAGTGTATGACCTCCTGTTCCAAGAATCAGAGATAACCCGTTTCCATCTGTTTTTTGTTCCGGCTTAAAAATCCCGATCTTACGGAACAAGGCGATCATCCGGGGAACCCCGACTTGTGCAAGAAGGCGGACAGCCGGAATATTCAGAGAAAGACTCAACGCTTTTGACGCTGTGACCTCCCCCAGAAAATCACCGGAATAATTGCCCGGAGCATAATCAGCATACCGTAACGGAAGATCGATCAGAACACTATCCGACACAATCATTCCTCCACCGATCGCCTCGGCATAAACAAATGGTTTCAACGAGGATCCGGCAGAACGTATGGCTTTCGCCGCATTGACAAGATAACCTGGCACATCTGTGTGATACAGGGTCCCGACCATTGCCACGATCCGTCCGGTCTCATTTTCAATCAGCACCCCTGCCCCGTCCTGCACGCCATTCAGGAAACGCACCTGAGCAAGCAATTCATTCCGCAACAGACGCGACAACTCCGGATCATACGCACAAGGGATCAAAAAAGATTCTCCCGCTTCTGCGGCGGCTTCATCAAAATACATCTGATCCGGAGAAACTGCAAGCCGTTGGAAATCGGCAGGATAAGAAAAATCACGAAAACGGAGAGGTTCTGTCAAACGGATCTTTTCCGCTTCAGCTCCGGACAATACTCCATTCCGCACCATTTGCAGCAAGACCCGATCACGACGTTTCAAGGCGGAATCCATGAAACGGTCAGGACGGTATCCATTGGGACGTTGCGGCAAACCGCATAACAAGGCCGATTCTGCCTGATTCAAATCCGAAGCAGACATCCCGAAATAAAAACGGGCAGCACGTTCAAATCCATAGAGTTTCCCCCCGAAAGGAAGACGGTTGCAATACTCTTTCAGGATCCGATCCTTACTGTAAAGCTGTTCCAACCGCCGCGCTTTCAAAAACTGCCGGATCTTACGCCACAGCGAACGGCGTCCCCCCTGCTCTGTCATTCCGGCAAGCTGCATCGTAATCGTGGATGCACCGGAAATAATGCGCAGATGTTTCACATTCTGAATAACAGCACGGAAGAATGCCATCACATCGAAACCGGAATGTTGATAAAAATTCTGGTCTTCCACAGCCAGCAAGGTACGCAATGTAACAGGTGCGATCCCCGAAAGTTCTTTTTCAAAACGCCACTGATAATCATAACCGCGCCGGGTGAAAATCCATTCACCGCGTTCATTCGTCCACACCTGCGAAGGATACTGCTGTTCCAAGGTCAGCATGGGATCCTCAACAAACAAGGGAAGGATATGAAAACACAGGCAAAAAGCCGCTATCAGCATGGACAGCAGGATAGCGGCACAGATCAAATATTGAAATTTTCCGGAAAGAAATTTCATTTCACCACAAATTTATCTTTGACAGAAGAAACAGCAGTGTTATCCGGTTCATACATAGCTTCAGCACGGATCGCTCCCGGAGAATATACTCCGCTGGAAACAGCCCGCGCCTGATAGCGGAATGTAGTCTTCCCGGCGGAAATGTTCCCGAACACAAGGAAGAGACCGGTCTGTTTTTCAAGATGCTTGATCCGGATCTGTTGACCTTTTGTCTTTTTATCTTTCCGCATATTCATACGGCTTGCCAAACGGTCATCTTCAATTTCCAGACCTCCGGGCAGCAGATCTGCGATCACAACATCTTCCACAGCGGCAGAGGATTCGATCTCCCAGACAACTGTCAGCAGATCCCCCTGTTTGGCAGAGGAGACTTTTTTTCCGGAAGCATTGGTGATTTTACGGCTGATCTTCATCACACGGGAATGATCTTCCAGAGTTTTGGGATAACCGGAAACATTCAACTGCACATAGACTGCTGATTTTCCGGTGTTTTTCACAACACACTTTTTGAGTTGAGCAGCATCAAGCACCTGTTTCTGCGGACGGGTCAGAGACAATGCAAGCATTTTCTCTTTGCCGATATCGATCGCGACATTTCCAGCGGCACCCCCGAACTCACGGACAAAAGAGGACAGACCGAGAACTGCCCACGCATTGGATTGAGTTGTACCCCAGCCGGAACCATCATTGCGGAGTTTTTTCTGCAATTCAGCCACAAGTTTTCCGACAGCCGGAGATTCATGATCGTATTTCATCAGGAGACGGAGTGCCATTCCCATGCAGGAAATAGTATTGCAGTAATACGGCAGTTCAGCAGGATTGCGCCAGACTTCTTTTTCCAGAACACGTTTCAGGATCGGGAACGCCTCTCCGGCATAATGCCCTTCGATCAGAGCACAGGCGGCAAGGAATGTTGCAAAATCATCTTTCGGAGATTTGATCAGATTCCGGGCATTCTGCAGGAACGCATCATCTTTTCTCAATGCCAACACATAGCAGGCATAGGCTCTGGAGAAACGGGATTTGCCTGTATCTTCAGCCAGACCACGCAGAAAATTCTGTGTAATTCTGTCCTGCGGATAGCTGTTACATTCAGAAAGGAAATGCAGCGCGAAAACAGAAGCATCCACCCAACGTTCCATACTGCCCGGCCATGCAGCAAAAGAACCATCAGCCAACTGCATGGAACGCAATTTCGCCGCAGCAGGTGTCAGTTTTGCCTTTGCTGTATCTGCCATTTCCTGAGAGATCAGTCCAAGCTTCAGCAGAGTATCGACCGAGAACAGCGGGAATGCTGCCGAAACGGTCTGTTCAAGACAGCCATACGGATAATCATTCAACCAGCTGAGAGCATCTTTCAATGCCAATCCCGGAGATGCGGAAAACGATACGGTATAATCAGTTTTGCCAATGAAAACGGGAAGATTCTCTCCGGAAAGATTCCAGTGTTCTCCAGGTTTGAGCATTTTGAAAATACTCTGACTGGTAAGCGGATACGGCGGACGGACCATCACGGAAATACGATTGTGTTTTACAACATCTCCGATCTTCAATTCTGCATCAAGTTCAACAAATCCAACTTTTTCCGGAAACTTGCAGACAATCTTCTTCACAACAGATTTGCCTTTGGGAATAGTCAACTTGAATGTTTCTTTTTTACCATCGGGTCCACGGAAAGTGAAG
>JAGCNI010000016.1 GCA_017646015.1 Lentisphaeria bacterium | reverse complement strand
TCGTTGGAAAAGAGTCTTGACAAAACAGAAAAGTATTTATTAAACTTGCCGGATGCGAAAGAAACGTTGACTGCGATCAAAAATGCCCGCCGGGCAAACAGCATTCAGGAACTGGGAGAAGGTTGGGTCGCAGAAGAAGCTCTTGCGATCGGGATCTTCTGTGCGCTGAAACACACTTGGGATTTCAAAGCCGGTGTGATCGAAGCGATCAATATCAACGGTGACAGCGATTCCACAGGAGCAATCACCGGCAATATTCTCGGCATCCTCAATGGTGAAAACGGAATCCCGCAACAATGGTGTCAGAACCTGCGGGAATACTCCCTTGTCAGCCAGATCGCGGATGATTTGATCCAGAAAATCGAAAAAAATCCGGAAGATCATGTTACAAAAGAATGGTGGGAAAAATATCCCGGTTTCTGATATGAGAAACGGAAACCAGTTTATCCCGTTATTCTTCAATCCTGTTTTCTGAATCCGGCATATTCTGCTTATTTTTCATAATTTCAGCAATTTTTTTATGTTTTTTTTGCTGATTTCCATAAAGAAAAACAGAAAATAAGATTGTAATGATGCCCATGATGCTGTATCTTACCTGCAAATGATCATCATGAAACAAAGGAGTTGGAAAATGAAGATCGGATTTGCAACCAGTGACATCACCCCTGAACTCGGAATTTATTTGACCGGATACGGTATGCCGGAACGTTTGGCAACCTCTGTACACTCCCCTCTGATCGCCACTGCCATGGTTCTGAAAGATCAGAATACAGAAGCGGCGGTGATCGGACTGGACTGGTGTTTTGTTGACAGCACCCTGACCAAAGATATCCGGCAGGCGATCTGCAAATCGACCGGCATTCCGGAACAGAATATTCTTTTGTGCTGTTCTCACACTCATTCCGCACCGCATACGACCTACATGCGGACTCTGGGCAGAGCCGCAGTCGATCCGGAAAACAAAGGGGTCGAATATGTACTCAAATCAATCCCCGCACTGGTGGATGCTGTCAGCAGAGCTCAAAAATCCCTTCAGGAAACTGTCGCCGCATTTGCTGTCGGTAAAACGGAAACAGGCGTATCCCGCCGCGGCTTGAACAAAAATGGTCAGATCGAATCTTTTCACGCAGATCCTTTTGCCATGTATGACAGCAATATGACCGCTGTAAAATTTAAAAATCCCGATACCCGCAAAGATATCGGGATCCTGATCCATTGCAGTGCTCACAATACAGCCATGGGCCACAGTCCGGAAATCTCCAGCGACTGGTGCGGTGTCATGAAGAAAAGGATCTATGAATACTATCATGTCCCGGTGATCTTCATCAATGGCGCAATCGGTGATGTCGGTCCCAGAACCAATAAATGGATTGAAACAGAAACCATGTTCGGTTACAGTGCCGGAGTCGGTGACGGCAGCAGTTCAGCGGAAGAGGTTGGCTACCGGGCGGCAACAGATGCACTGCGTCTGTTGGAAAACATGCGCGAATTCCGCTCCGATCTTCCTCTTCGCACACACACAGAAACCATCTCGCTGCCGCAGGAGATCCCCATTCCGTTGGAAACAGCAAAAGCCATTCTTGCAAAATATGATGCAGCAATAACAGAACAGCAATCCGAACCGCCGGAAGAATATCAGCTTGCAAAAATTGCCTTGGAAACCTGGCAGAAACCGCCGCAGCCGGAGTTCAAATTTGAACAGTCGCTCATCTCTTTCGGACCTCTGGCATTGGCGCCCTTCCCCTTTGAGATGTTCTCGATATTCTCCCTGCGGCTGCGGAAATACGGTCCGTTTGAATACACTCTGCTCACCAGCAACACCAACGGCAGAAATGCCTATATGCCTGACCGCGGCGCCATTGCCTGCGGCGGTTATGAAGTCTCCTGCCGGAAATATATCAGACCCTACGTGCTCAAACCGGAAGCAGGCGACCTGGCTGTTCTCCAGACCCTTGACTCCCTGAACCGGATGCTTTCTGACATCTGATATTTTTTATAACAAACAATCGTTTTTTCCAACGGGATCGCAACGGAAATCATCCTTTTCCGCCGCGATTCCGTTTTTCTTTTTATAAAAAACAGAACAAGTCATAAAAAACGCTTGTATTTTATCAATAAAGATGTTATATTTTTTCTATAATTAAATGATTTTATATTACTGAATATAAAAAACTTGTGGAGCGGATGATGAATGAACAGCTGATTGCCGATGGTGGTGTGCAATATGTTCCGCAGATCGTGGCGGTACAACAGATCGTATATCTGGATTTTGACGGTGAACTGACTTCTTACAATGGAGAGATTCTGACCATTGAGAATGTGACTGTACAGGATTCAAAATTGAGCCGAGAACGGATCGAAAACATCTTATCTGAACTCAACAAAAAATATTCCGATCAGAATGTCCATTTTGTTACTGAACGTCCTGTTGACACCGAATACTCCACCATCTACATCGGCAAAACAGACTCTTTCACTCCCTACGGCAATTTTACCGGTCTTGCCGAAACGATCGACACAGACAATCAAAACCAATCCGACAATGCCT
>JAGCNI010000015.1 GCA_017646015.1 Lentisphaeria bacterium | reverse complement strand
GAGGTCGTTCCATGATAGAACTCAACGGAAAAAAAGCGATCATCACCGGCGGTGCCGGTGGGATCGGACTTGCAGCAACCCGCACTTTCACAAAAGCCGGCGCTGAAGTCATCATTGCTGATATCAATGAGGAAGCAGGCAAAAAAGCGGCTGAAGAGACAGGTGCAACCTTTATCCGCTGCGACGTCTCCAGCAGTCAGGATGTTCAGAAAGTCATTGCTGCAGCAAACGGAAAACTGGATATTCTTTATAATAATGCCGGTGTTTACTGGAACGGTCGTGACGGAAGAATTACAGAAATTGAAGAAGACAACTGGGAAAAGATCATTGCCATCAATCTCCGCAGCGTCTATCTTTTCTGTAAATATTCTCTGCCTCTGCTGATGAAGCAGGGCGGTTCCATCATCAACACAGCTTCCAGTGCCGGAATGATCGGGATCCCGAATTGCGATGCTTACACCGCAACAAAAGGTGCAATCGTTCAGCTTACGAAATCCATGGCGGCTGAATATGGTCGTTACAATGTCCGGGTCAACTGCATTTCTCCGGCAGCGATCATGACTCCCATGGTCAAAGAAAGCAATCCGCCGGATTCCACCTTTGACGAAAACTCATTCTTGAATCTGCGGACACCGTTGCGCCGTTATGGAACGCCGGAAGAGATCGCTGATCTTGCCTGCTATCTTGCATCTGATCAGGCAACCTATCTGAACGGTGCGATCATTGCTGCAGATGGCGGGATCACAATCAACGGTGACCTTTCCCATCCCGACAAACGTTAATGAGGTGAAATATGAAACCGAATATTCCGATTACTTACTTTATCAACTGGCGCGTTGTTTCCAACGAACTTGTTCCTGTTATCATGGAACAAATTGCATCATACGGAATCGAAAATATCGTTCTGACCGACAACATTATCCCCCGTTTGGCGGATATGGATGTCCATGAACTTTTCCTGAAGTCTGCCGCTGCAGCCGGAGTCAAATTTGTCGATGCTCATGCTCCGATTCAGGAAACTGATTTGCTGGGACTTGCACCCGAACGGAACCGGAATGCAATGCTCCGCAGTTCTGAAAACGTGATCAGAATCGCCAGCGAGTTCGGCTGTAAAACCTGTACGTTCCACGTCTGGAACTGGCGGCCGGATTCCCACAACGCAGAAGAACGGTTCGGTTTTATCTGCGACAGTCTGGAAAAACTTCTTCCGGTCGCAGAGAAAAACGGCGTGATCATTGCATTGGAAAACGTGTGGTGTCCGCCCTGCGCACCTGAAATGCTGGTTCGCATCATGAAACATTTCAATTCACCCTGGCTCGGTTTGTGCTACGACTCCGGACACGCCTTTATTTTTGATCAGGGCAGAAAGAATCCGGCAAAATCCTGCGTTCCTGTCAGCTGGCAGTGTCCTGTGGAAGATATTCCGTGGGATGGCGAAGCTCTGGAAAAAATGCTTCCGTGGCTGGTAAACTGTCACCTGCACGACAATGACGGATTTAACGATCAGCATGTTATGCCCGGACAGGGAAAGATCGACTGGAAGCATGTTGTAAATCTTCTTGCGCAGGCACCGAATCTGAAGTGCATTCAGAGTGAAGTTTCTGCAAAATGGCAGGATGGTGAAGTCAAAACATTAAAACAGAACTTTGAAAAGATCTTTAACTGATTTTTTCGGGAGATACATTATGAGAAAAAAACTCTTCCTACTGACGCTTTGTCTGGCTCTGACCGGAGTTCTTTCAGGTTATGATGTAAGGAACAAGGCTCTTGCCCCCGTTAAATTCTCAACAGCACCATCACATGCGGAGCTGAAGTTTATTGAAAACGGGAATTTGAATTTTGCAATCGTTGCTGATTTGCAGGCAGAACAGCGGATGCGGAAAAAATGCAAAGCCACTTTCAGCATCAAACCGGCAATCGAGATGTTGGTGGAAGGGTTTGAAAAATGTACAGGGAAAAAGCCTGTTGTTCTGGATATCAAGGATGCTGGCAAGGCAAAATACATGATCGTTGTCGGTGATTGTAAAATTGCCCGGGAAAATGGTGTCGATGTCAGCAAACTTCCAGATCAGGGACTGATGGTGAAAACGTTTGACCGCGGAATCATCCTTGCCGGAAAAGATTCATCTCTGATCGAAGGTTTCAATATGGACCCGCTGGATAAGCTCGGTTCAAGTCTTGGAACAAAATTTGCCGCAACAGACTTCCTTGAACGATTCCTCGGGATCCGTTCTTTCTATCCCGGAGAATATGGAACGATCTGGCCGAAGATCACAAATCTGACGATCAAACCGGTCTCTTATACAGATTCTCCCTATCTTCTGAACAGAAGCAATGGTTATTATCTGCAGTTCAAACCTTATCAGACTCCCGAAGGGAAAAAATTCTGGGAATCCTATCTCGGTCCTCTGACAAGAAAAGATATTCATTTTGCCGACTGGCGTTGGCGCGAAGGGTGGACCGTCCCGTTCGGAGGCATGCATTGTCCGAATCCGGAAGTCTTTGCAAAGCATTATCCTGATCGACTCAAAGATATTTTTTATACTTCTCCGTATGGGAATTTCTGGTATAATGCCCATGGTCATATCGGAAACTATTTTGATGTGATCAACTTCAAGTTTGCAGATATGATGATCGATTCCCTTAAAAAATATTATGCCAGCAAAGGGAAAATCGATGAAGGAAAATTCGGAGCTTACTGCAATAACACCTACATCTCGTTCGGAGTTTGCGATACCTTCATGCCGGATCAGGAAGTTTTGAATGATCCGATCGTTCAAAAACTGAATCTGATGACAAAAGCAGATATGGGAAATCGCGGAAAAGCAAATATCTATGCCCGGTTCCATCAGTATCT
>JAGCNI010000137.1 GCA_017646015.1 Lentisphaeria bacterium | reverse complement strand
GATCGCCAGAGTGGAAGACCCCTGAGCAATTTTCAGGATCGAAGCAAAACCGAGCGGGATCAAAAGCGCAAAAACTCCGATATTCCCGACTTTTCCCGGCAGCAATGCCGTAAAATCAACATGTTTCAACACTTCTCCGAATGCCCCCCCTGCCCCGGTGATCACCAGTATATTCGCAGCATCCACAACCCCTTTCCCGACCAAGCCATCCACAGTCAGTTCCTCACGGTGACAGGAACCGATCCCAAAAATGGCAAGCAATGCGCCAATCGTCAATGCAGGAATGGGATGTCCGGCAGCCGCCATGAAATTGACAAATAACGGCGGCAGCGAATCTTTGAAAAGAGTCACGATAGAATTCGCACCGATCAATACCAGCGGAATAATAACAGGAAGAAAGGCGATACTCCAATGATGTTGAAATTCAACCTCTTTTTCCGCAACAGGTATGGACGCTTCATCCGGAGATTCAAGAATTTCATTTTTTCCGAAATGAACGGCATACAAATATCCGGCGACAGTCGCCCCCAGAGCCGCCAGGGAACCGAAAAGCAGCACATGCCCGAAATCCGCTGAAAGGATCGACATCGCCGCAAGCGGCCCCGGTGTCGGCGGAATGAAACAATGCGATGCAAACAATCCCATACTCAATGCAGTCGCTCCAACTGCCAGCGGCAACTTTGCCAATGTCCCGATCTTACGCCACAGACGGATCAGAATAATAAAAGCGGAATCGCAGAAAATGCAGATCGAAACAATATAACCGATAATACTCATTGCCAATGGCGTCCTTTTTTCTCCGGTCACACCAATGATCTTACGGGCAATCACCTTGAGTGCACCGCGCTGTTCCATAAACACTCCGATCAACGTTCCGGCAATAATGACGATCCCGATACTCCGGATCGTATTCCCGAATCCGCTTGAAAGAAGATCCAATGTTTTCAAAACACTCCCATTGTGCCAGACTCCGAATACAAATCCGCCCAAAAGCAATACCGGCAGCGGATGGATCTTCCAGACCGCAGTGATCAATATGATCGCAGCGATCACAGCAACTAAAACAGTAATTGTCATAAGCCTCTCCTTTTTCTGAATTATACCCGATAAAATAAATCATACACAGAAAAAAATCAAGATTGTTTTTCATAAAAAAATAAACGGACGAATAAACAATCGTGGTAA
Organism: Lentisphaeria bacterium; assembly: GCA_017646015.1. Classification (GTDB taxonomy): domain Bacteria; phylum Verrucomicrobiota; class Lentisphaeria; order Victivallales; family UBA1829; genus SIG94. Next base: position 31,397 of record JAGCNI010000137.1, on the reverse strand, counting down.
AATCCGCATTTTCAGTGTTTTTATGTAAAAAAAAGATAAAAATACTCTTTCATGCCTTATTACAACTTGACATTTTCATTTTTTCATGCTATTAGATTTTGCTATAAAGCATTGCAATATCAACAAAAATGGAGTTGAAACGATGAACGAAAAAGTCGATCCACATTTCTGTCGTTTTCTTGCAGAAGGAAATGTCATTACCGGCAGCAAAGCTGCCACTGCGGAAGAAGTGATCAAAGAATTGGCTCAGCTGCTGGCAAAAAATACAGCGGGCTTGGATGCAACCGAAATTACAGAAGAAGTTCTCCTCCGTGAAAAACGGATGCCGACTATTATCGGATCCGGGCTGGCGGTTCCTCATGCAAGAACGGAAAGCGTAGATCACCTGATCGTCGGAATGGCAACATCCGCAAAAGGAATCGATTTTCAGGTTCCCGGAATGCCTTTAGTCAATGTTGTCATTCTGGTACTGACTCCAGCCGATGACCCAGGGCTGCACTTGCAGGTTTTATCAGCACTGGCAAAAGATTTCAAAGATCCCAATGCGGTTCATGAAATTTCAGCATTGCATAATCCGGCAGAAGTCCTTACTTATTTCAAAACCTCCCAACTGGAACTGCCCCAATTCCTGCGTGCCCGGGATGTGATGAATAAAACTCCGGATACCTTATTGGAAAATAATACACTGAGTGAAGCAATCGAACTTTTTGCAACAAAAAATGCAGATGAGATCCCCGTTGTAGATGAATCCAATGAACTCCGCGGGGTTGTTTCACTCACAGATCTGCTGAAATTCAGCCTGCCGGAACATCTCTTATGGATGGATGATCTTTCGCTGATCTATCGTTTCCAACCATTTTCAGAAGTTCTGCAGGCGGCAAATGAAACAAAAGTCGCAGATTTCATGCGCGAGGAATTTATCACTGTCGAAGAAAATATTCCTGCGATCCAGCTGGCAAAATTATTTCTGGTCCATAAAATCCAGAAATTACTCGTGGTGGACAGCTCCCGGAAACTTGCCGGAGTTGTGGAACTCAAAGATTTCTCGGCAAAACTGTTCTGGGAATAAAACAAAAAAAATACGCTCTCACAATCATTACAAGGAGTTATTGATATGCACGAAGAAGGTTCTGCCACACTCTCCCCGAAAGCAATGATAAAACGTCTGCTGATCCTGATCCTTGTCAGTTTCAGCGTTGGTTTTCTGGGGTCAAAAACAGTATTTACAGTCAATCAGGCAACAGCAGTCGGTGTCTTTCTGGCAATTATTCTCGGAACGCTGCTCTTCTGGAACATCCGTTTATCCATTGCCTACCTGGGACTCTCGGTATTGATCTGCACGAATGCTTTGGATATTCAAACATTTGTCAAATCCTCCTCTCTGGAAGTGATCCTGTTCCTTGTGGGGATGATGATCATAGTGGGAGCATTACGCGATTTGGGCTTCTTCACCTGGATCGTACAACTGATCGTTTCCATGCCGAATATATCCGGGATCAAATTTATTGCTGTGACCTCGGTTGCATCCGCGCTGCTCGCCTGTGTGGTGGATGAAGTCACCTCGATCATCTTTATTGCAACATTGGTTTTTCAGGTCTGCGACCGGTTGAAACTCAATCCGATACCGTATATTCTGATTTGCGTGCTCAGTACCAACGTGGGAAGTGCCGGAACTATGATGGGAAATCCGGTGGGTATCTACATCGGTACAAAAGGTGGGCTCACCTTTACAGACTTCATGACATGTGCATTCCCGATCATGCTGATCGCACTCATTGCAACAGTACTGGTCACAATCTGGTTTTACAGAAAAGAACTGGTTCAGTTTGATATCAGCCTGAAAGAACGGCTGGCACGGAATCTTTCGCTGGCTCCGGTCGTGGAAGTTCCCTACAAACAGGGATTGATCCTCCTGATCGTGACGATCTGTGCGATCGGATTGCATCATCAGATCGAAAACCTGCTGGGGATCGGCAAAAACAGTGTTCTGCTGATCGCTCCCCTGATCTGTTCGGGTATCGTTATGATCATCAAAAAAGACCGGGCAAGACATTATATCGAACGGGAAGTTGACTGGTGGACTCTCCTCTTCTTCATGCTCCTTTTCGCGATCGCGGGAACACTGGAACATACACATGTCGATTTGATCATGGCAAACTATTTCTCCAGTATCTGCGGCACAAATCATGCCGTGCTGGTCCCCTTTATCATTGCTGTCACTGCACTCGGATCGGCATTTGTCGATAACGTGATCTTTGTGGCGGCATTCTGTCCGGTCATAGAACAACTCTCGGTCAGTGTGAAAGATCTTCCCCTCTGGTGGTCACTTCTGTTCGGTGCATGTTTCGGCGGTAATATCACAATGATCGGAAGTACTGCCAATATCGTCGCACTCGGAATGTTGGAAAAACGTTCCCGTTCCCGGATCACATTCTTCCAGTGGTTCAAAATCGGTGCTCTCTCCTCTCTGGTGGCGGCAGCGATCGCATGGGGGTTGCTGATGGCATTCACTCCTTTCATGCCCGACCGTCCGACTCTTGTGAAACGGGAAATGCTGGATGGAAGCAGAAGTTTCAACGGAAAAAATACGGTCATCGAAGGAAGTGTGAAAAAATCTCTTCAGCCGGTATATCTCCTCGAAACACAGAAAATCTCTCCGGCTGAATATGATGTCTTCGAGCTCTATCCGCCAAAAGCGAAACAAGCGATCATGCTCTATATCCGGAAAAATTCTCCTTTGCAGAAAATGACACAATCTGCGGCTGAAACTCAATTCTTCCACGGAAAACTTTATTCTATCGAACGCAATAGTGAAAAACTCTTCGCTATGGTGCTTGATAATATCACAGAAGAGTTTATCAGGCATTGACAGGAAAAACATTCATTGATCTGAAATAAAACAGGAGATTCTCCACTATCATGGAAAATCTCCTGTTTTTTTGTGCGGTAAAAATATTTTTATTCTTATCCGCCGATCACTTCATCATGCCATGATTTTTCGGAAATCCGGCATTTTCCGGCAAGCAGAACCGGCTTCATTTCCGCCTCAGGATCAATAAATATCGCATTGGCAGCATTCAGCAGAACAAGTCCGGCAAGCCCGCCAATCTTTTTGATCAAAGGCTGATAACTCAATTTTTCCTCCCAGAGAGACTCATCCAATCCCGCAAGATCCGCAATGAGCGGAACATCACACAGCAACACAGATGCAGCCAATGCCGGAGGAACAGCCTTGCCGAAGGCGCAGATGGAAATATCATGCGAGCCGGTTTCACGCAATTTGACAACCGTTGTCACAATATCCTGCACCCGCATGGAGAAGAAAGTATGCTCAAATGTTGTCCACATCGAATCATCTTTATCATCCCGGACAGCATGTTCAAGCTGTCCGGCGATGCAGCCGGAACCCAACAGTTCCACCACCACAGCACGGATTCCTTTCTTCATCAATTTTTCAACCATATTCAGATTGGCAGCATCATCAAAAAATTCCTGACATGTCCCCGGGACAGGAAGCACGATACAACGTTTTTCATCCGTCATAGTGTCCGGTTCAAGACGGAATACGCAAACCAGATCCCCCACGTTCCGTCTTTCAAATGCACGGGGAAAAAGTGTTCCTCCGGGAATCTTGCGGGACGGAGCATAGAGGACATCCTCAGCCACATCCCGAGTGGGACGGTCTGGTCCGATCATCTGACGGAGAATATCGGCATTCCGGTTTTTCCATGTCCATACTCCCATGCTCTGATCAAGAGCTGGAGAGGTAAAGACTTCTTCCATTTTCCGGATCGCTGTTTCCGTACTTTCCGGAGTGGCTCCGGCGGGCTTGCATCCATCATGCCAGAGCAGTTCCGGTGCCGGCGGTGCGATCTCCTCCTCCGGAATGATACGACCGCGGTCGATCCCCAGAAAAAGTTTGGAAAACCATGCGTAAATATGTTCACGGGTCCGGCGGTTGTAGTTATGCTGATCTTCATAATGGAAATGTTCCAGACGGTGTTCCGCATTATAAAGTCCATACACCTGACGGAGTTTCGGGATCTCATACCAAGGACTGTTGCAAGTCCAGTCACCTGTCACACTCGGCAGGATCATGGGCATCGGCGCAAGAGAAGCAAGAATATCAAAACTGCTCAAGCCGCGAAGACGCAGCAGGGGTCCTTCTTCACAGCCGCATCCCCCCTGAAAATGAGCAGAAAGCATACAAACCGGTGCAACCGCTTTGATCCGGGAATCCAATGCCGCAATAAACCAGGTCTGCGAAGCACCTCCCGACGCTCCGGTACAGGCAATAGTATCACGATCCACTTCCGGCAGAGATTCCAAAAAATCCAATGCACGCATACTGTTCAAACACTGCATCCCGAAAGTGGAAACTCCGGAAAGATCCCCGCGACGTTTCAGCTCATGACTGAAATAATGCGGCAGATCATTGTTTTCATTAAAACCGACCATGTCTGAAGCAAATACAATAAAACCCATCCGCGCAAACTCAAAACAACGCATCACTACGCCGCCCAGTTCATCATGATGAATACGCCCGGTCTCCCAGTGACCGTGCGGACAAAGTATCGCAGGACGTTTGCCTTCCACTTTTTCCGGCATAAAAAGACTTCCGGTCAGGTACAATCCCGGCAGAGTTTCGATCCGGATCCCGATGATGCGGACATTTTCATAAATCCGTTCACTCATCTTCTGAGGATTGAATACAGAAAGCTGCACCATTGGCTCAAGCCCGGCAGAAAGACGAATCTGACGTCTGACATAATCTTTCAAACGGCGATGTTCCTCCACTGTTTCCGGAACATCTGCTTCCAATGCTGAACGATAATAACGCGGACTGATCAACCGCCGGTCCAGCATGATCCGGCGATCAGGGATCGGAATCGGCACTTCTATTTTTTGATTTTCTTCACTCACAGCATAACCTCCCGCTTATGTTTCATAATAGCAATATAAAACGGGAAAATTTCAAATACAAGAGACAAAAAAAATTTTTCAAGAAAATGTTTTATTTCACTTGCATTTGCCAACGATGGCAGTTATAGTATAAGACAAATGCCATCGTTGGCAATTATAAAAAAATCACTTAAAAAAGGGATTGGACAGAAATGAGTAAAAAAAGATACGTTCAGGTGGGAACCGGCGGCAGATGCGAAATGTATCTCAATGCAATTTGCAAAGATTATAAAGACACTGCTGAACTGGTCGGGCTCTGTGATTCCAACAGCATCCGTATGCAGTATTGGAATGATTATCTCCAGAAAACATACGGTATTGCAGCTCTCCCGATGTACAAGGCTCACGATTTTGACAAAATGATCGAAGAGATCAAACCGGATGTAGTCATTGTCACAAGCATGGACCGCACTCACCACAAATATATCTGCCGCGCCATGGAACTCGGTTGCGATGTGATCTCCGAAAAACCGATGACTGTCGATACCGAAAAATGCCAGCAGATCATTGATACCATCAAAGAAACCGGAAAACATCTGACTGTCACTTTCAACTACCGTTACACTCCCCACAACACAAAAGTCAAAGAAATCATTCAGAGCGGAGCGATCGGTGAAATCACCAGTATCCATTTTGAATGGCTGCTGGATACCTGCCACGGCGCAGATTATTTCCGTCGCTGGCACCGCAACAAAAACAACTCCGGCGGTCTCCTGGTTCACAAAGCAACACACCATTTCGATTTGATCAACTGGTGGATCGAATCCTATCCGGAAACCGTTTTCGCAATGGGCGATCTCAAATTCTACGGCAAAGAAAATGCTGAAAAACGCGGCGTCACTGAATTCTATTCCCGCGCAAGAGATAATGAAGCTGCCGCAAAAGATCCTTTCGCTCTCCATGTCAAAGATACTGATGAACGTCTCCTCGGTCTTTATTACAATGCAGAAAAAGAAGATGGTTATTTCCGTGACCAGAGCGTTTTCGGTGACGGTATTTCCATCGAAGACAATATGGGTGTGATCGTACGCTATCAGAACAAAGCAATCATGACCTACTCCCTCAACGCTCACTGTCCCTATGAAGGATACCGTGTCTGCTTCAACGGTACAAAAGGCAGACTGGAATTCAATATGGTCGAATCCGCACATCAGGCAGGAGCACTGGCTGACTTCAATGAAGCTCCGGGACATCTGGACACCAGAGGCTATCGTGTGGCTCCGGTTCCCTCCATCATCCTCCAGAAACATTGGAGCGTGGCAGAAGAAATCACCTATGAAAAAGGTGTCGGCGGTCATGGCGGCGGCGACGTGCGCCTGCTCGATGACCTCTTTATCGGTGTGAAAGAAGATCCTTATCACCACGCAGCAGATTACCGCGATGGTGCAAAATCCATTCTCACGGGGATCGCTGCCAATATCGCAATCAAATCAGGTCAGCCCGTGGATGTTTCCAAACTGATCAAGTTCTGATCTCGATAAAACTGAAAAACAATATTGAAAAATCCCTCCGGCAACCTCATTTCAGAAGTGCCGGAGGGGTTCTTTTTTGTGTTCAACAGTAAAATTGATTTTTATTCAACAACGATCAAAGCATAACCGTCGATCCGCGGCACTTTGACCTTGCAGTAATTGCCATCCAGTTCCCATTCCAACGGTGTCCGGTCGGGAGCAAGGTAAACCGATTTGACCTGTTTACCGTTGTCGATCCGCAAGGAAAATTCTGTTTCCATAAGCGTGATACGATCTTCCAGAGCCATGGCTTCACAACGTTTTTCAGGACAGTATGCAAGAATATGAACCAAGTCTGTTCCGCCTTTTTGCTGTACGAATGCACGGGCAAAACTCGGCAGAGTCGTGCTGGTGAATTTCAATTCCGGCATCAGATAAGCGATCGCCTTACCCAACAGCTGACGCAACTGATAAGCAGCACGTTTGCCATAACCGGTAAAGAGTTCAGCACTGATATAGACAATGTTTTCTGTCTTCACAAGGAATGGTTTATCTGTGACTTTTTCCGGCGGATCATAATAGTTGGAACGAACACCGTCCCAGCCGAATTTTGCATAGGGTTTGACAATGAACATATCGGCGGAAACACCCGGTTTCAATCGGGTGTCCACACCACCGGCATACACACTCAAAGGCATGGGAGAGATACCCTCTGCAAGTTCTCCGGCAGGCATGAAATAAATGGGTTCCATCTCATTTTTACCCACATATTCCACAGGCCAGGACTTGAGTGCAAACTGTTTGCCTTCAGGATCCAGTCCGGAGCGGGAGGTCGCAAGAACTTTGCCGCCACGGGCAAGATGTTTTTCAACTCGCGCCGCAACTTCTTCTGTAAATTCCGCATCATCAGGAAAAATCAGAAGTTTATACTGATCCCACGGAACAAAATCAGAAACAAAATCAAACTGGATCTTCAACTCTGTCAGCATCCGGACAGCTGCTGTTGCAGCAGGACTTTTCGGATAATATTTGCCGTGACGGGGATAAACCAACGCAATTTCAGGTTTGTTTTCAGCATCCAGAACCCACGGGTCAAACTGCTGGAGATACTGATACACAGAACGGATCCGTTCAAAAACCGGAAGATCAAGATCCCCGCGCGGATGAAAATGTCCGCCGATATCAGGACGCATTCCGTTGGCAACCCCATAGAGCATATCGAATTTCAATCCCTCTTCCGTGCGGAGCCCGCCGAAATCTCCCCAGTCATTGAAACGGCCTGTCATATTCAGAACAGAACGGTCCGGTCCGGCAACAGTACGCATATAATGGGCGCACATCGGCAGAGTTTCATAGCCCCACTGTGCAGCGGTCGGCAGACATTCACACTCAAGGTGACTTTCCATGCCGATCACTTCTTCAAAAGGACGTCCATTGTAGAAAAGGAACGCATCCGGCTTTTTCGCACGGATCAAATCATGCAATTCTGTCGAGAAACGGTGTACAGAAAAATGAGCAAACTCTTTCAACTGTGCCGGATCACGGTAGTCGATCCCCTTTTCCGCCATCTCCTGAAGACAATGATCGCAGACACAGGAGATTTCACCGAGACAGTCAAAGAAGAAACCGTCGATCGGATAATCATTATCCAGCAGTTCATTCACCATTTTCTGGATATGATCACGATACGGGGAGTTGTAACATGCCATTCTTGCCCATGGACCGGAAAATCCGGCGGGAGAATCGCCGCCATGCCAGATGTGTCCGGTCTTGAGAATACACATCCAGTCACGGTGTTTGATAAATTCTTCATCACTCATGGATCCGTTGAAATACACACTGAGTTTGATCCCTTTTCTGTGGCAGGCATCCCCCAGTTGACGGATCATATCATATTCCAGTGCGGGATGACGCTCCCCTTCCTGTGTGTTGAAGTAGGCATTTCCCTGATTACAGCGTGCATGCCACGTCAGAAAATCAACTCCGCAAGCTTGCACTTGATCGGTAAAGGCTTCAATATCAAATCCTTTTCCTACATCCGGATTCGTTGTCGATGTATGGAAATCATAAAACAACGCATATTTGAACTTGTGCATTGTATCTCCTTAAATCAATACAGAATTTTGATTATTATAAAAACGGAGGACTTGCCTATATCATCCGGAAAGGATCATATTCACAAGTCCTGTTTTCCAAATTATAAATACTATAATATATTCCGGAAAATTTTCAAGAAAGATTCTGTATAATCAAAACTTTTCTGAAAATTTCCGGATTTGCCTTACCCTCAGTAAATCTCCACTTCAGAAAGAAGTCGGCCTGTAAAACCGAACGGATCGGAACTCTTGGTATTGAATTCAGTACATTCGATCCGTACTGTATCAGAGTTGACTCCGCTGAGCGGTACTGTGATTTCTGTTTTGCCGGATTTATTGGCAAACGGGAAAGATTTTCCGTTGACAACGATCTGACCGGCTTTGAGATTGCCGTTCAAGGTATAAAGCTTGACCATTTTCAAAGCAGCCGGTTTGGAAAGTTTGAACTGAACAAACGGCTTTTTATCTCCGGGCCCCGGTTTCCATGTGTATTCCACACGGTTCGGTGCGGTCAGACCATCCACCAGATAGTAGAGGGAGCCAGTTTCACGGGTCATGTAGTAACGGGCATCGGAAGATGCTGTGATCTGCGGAACTCCCGGAGCCAGTTTCTTTTCTTTGCCATACAGTTGGTATTCAATGGAATACATATCTCCGAGTCCCACAAGATTGCCCGGTTTCTTACGGGATTTACGCAAATCTTCAATCGCTTTGAGTGTATCTGCAACAGGAGTCAGAGAAGATGCAAGCGCATTGTCGCTGAAATAGATCCGTGTTTCGTTCGGTGCAAATACATCAGAGAATTTGCCGTTGACAACTTTCACGCTCTTTTTGCCACCTTCCAAGTAGAGTTTTCCGCTGAATTTCTTCTTCAGAACAAAGTCAACTTTCAATTTCTGCATGGAGGTATTGATCGCCAGCAGACAAATCTTTCCATCAGGCATTTTCAAACCAACCTGGAAATGACCAAAGTGCGGTGTGGTCGTGATCTTGACTCCATCAGGAACCGTTGTATCCAACAGATAACGGGAGGCGTTCATCAGGATTTTTCCGATTTCCGGCGGACCGATAATAGAATCGGAGAAACGCTGACTGTCAAAGAAAGCATAGTTGTTGATCCCTTTGACGTTGTGGATGATCGCCTGAAAAATCTGACTGCGCTGATCGAAGTATGTCGGAGCGATCCCGCGAAGTTTGCCGTCACGGGAAAGATCCGGCCATGGAGAGATCAACGGCATCTGCCATGCAGGACGCAGTGAGGTGGATACTTTTGCAAAATCAGACGGTCTCCAGCGGGGGGAGGAGGTCGAACCATCTTCAAAGTACTGCGGATAGCAGTCCGGCAGAAGAATATCGCAACCTTTGTAATATTTGCGGATACCCTCGATCCCATAGTTCAGAAGCAGACAGGGATGATACGGGTCGATTTCTGCAATCAGTTCTCGTGCTTCTTCGTACCACGCAGGATTGTTGTCCCGTGCTTCCGGTTCGTCTGCCATGTAATAACCGAGCAGTCCTTCCTGATCACTGATCTGACTGACAAATTCAATGATCTTTTCACGCTGCTGTTTGGTCAGACCTTTCTTACGGGTATCCGGATCTTTGAAGATCACCCAGCTCCAGTCAGAACGATTGGCAAGATCCTGGAACGGAAGAATCAGAGATTTCAGTCCATGAATCTTGTAAGAATCCGATACGGATTTTTTCGCAGAGTCGATATTTTTGAAACGCGCCATGTTCACATGAGTGTTATACACAGGATTACGTTCTCCGTGAGACTGATACCAGCCGTAAGAGAAGAATTCTTTGCCGTCAACATGAGTAACTCCTCTGCCATCCACCCAGACTTCTCCTTTGCGATAGGGCAGTTTGCGGATCTTCACAGAAGCGGCAAGCTCTTTGCCGTCTTTCTCAATGGTTGCTTTCAGAACATATCTGCCGTCTTTCAGTTTGGCACCGTCAAAAATAACAACATTTCTTCCGATGGATTTTGCGATCTTGCGAACTTCGTTCACTCCTTCGCCGCTCAGTGTCACGGTCAGTGGAAGTCCTTTGGATTCACGCAAATCAATCACCGCTTCAATGGTCTTGTCCGGCATGGTCGCATACAGATTGTTGCGATAGGCAGGACGTTTCAGTGTGACCTGCAGCGGTATGAACTCGATATTGACTGTTCTGGTCATACGTTTCAGAAGAGCGGGCGATGCAGAATTTGTGTTCAGATCCCAGTTGAAAAGATAATCACCATTCGGCACATCGGGGATCATCACAGAATATTTACGGTAAGCTCTGCCCTGAAGGTGGAACTTGGATTTGCCCTGATAAACCTTTCCGGTCTTGCGGTCGGTCAAAGAACATTCCATCTGGAAAATACGGAAAGATCCGCTGTTATTGTGGATCGTGGTGGAAACTTTGTAGGATTGTTTTCCATTCTTCCGCACGATCTCCCCTTTGAATTCTTCCATATCATACAGATAATTCACCGGAGAGAATTTTTCAACGGTCACTTCACGGAATGCCTTCGGAATCACATGATTCGGTTCCGGCATAACAGACCAACCGGAGAGTTCCACTTTCTTCGTGACCCAACGGTTACGTCCGATATTCAAACGCCATTTTTCATTATTTGCTGCAATGTAGTTCATGGAACCGAACGGGATCGCGGCTTCCACGATCCATTTATTTTTCAGGATCCGGACTTTCACTTCCATGGAACTGCGCCACGGAGAGAAAAGATAACGACCTGAATCGGTGTTGTCATCCTGACCGCGCAGATCAGTATGCACGCCATTGGCGTCGATCATGGTTTTGTAGAATGTCAACAGCTTGGAGTCCGGAATCAGATTGATCTCGACCGAGTCATTCATCCAGAGCAGACCGGAACCGTCGGAATAACTCTTGCGGACAAGTTTGGAGGTATCCGGTTCATCACATTCGATCGCAAAATAAATCTTTTTGCCGTCGTTGAATGATTTGAAACGGGTCTGTACCGGTGCCTGTTCAGTCTTTCCCAATTTTGCAAAAGAACTCTTCCACGGCAGGTTTTTCCAGACTGCATCTGTCAGTTTGCCGTCGATTACCGGTTGTGCCGGAATGTGAGGCACAGCAAAAGCCAGTGCACAGGGCAGAACCGCAGCGAAAAATGTCAACAGTTTTTTCATTCTGATTTTACCTCTTTATTTTTCAAGCGTAAATACAAGATCCGAACCGATGTATTTATCAGTCTTGGTTTCGCTCTTGACTTTGTTGCGGAATATAGTTGTTACAGAGATCTGATAATCCCCTTCCGGCCAACCTTTTGTGGAGAATTCAACCACATCTTTTTCTTTCCCTTTTGGAAACCATTTCCATGTGGTGAAATGAACCGCCTGCCAGTTCGGATCTTTGCCGCGGACTTTCACATTCAATGCTGCAGGGAAAGAAGCAGGCAGATTTTTGGTATATCCCATAACATACCAGCCTGCCATGCGGTGTGTTTCAGGACAGGTATAAGTCATTTTGAATTTGATCATGTCGCCCGGAGCAAAAATATCTTTCTCCCCGACAAGAGTCGCTTTCAACGAATAGGCTTTCTGTTGTCCGAACACCGTAACAGCACTCAGCAACAGCAAAAATAAAAATACTTTTTTCATCTGAATATCCTTACTATTTTCTCAGAATCCGCAAATTATTGAGCATAAGCTCCCAGAGCTTTGGCTCTGCCGATAAAGTAAGTCCAGCTGGTATGTTTGGTTATGGAATCATTAAGTTCCGGAACAAGAATACCGCTGGCATGTCCGTCTGCAAACAAAATATTACATTTATTGTTGTGACGGAAGTGAGGAAGAGCTCTGGCTCCTTGAGCATAGTTACTATCATCCAAATATGCAACACCATATTTATTGCTATCGGTAGGAGAGGTCATGTAACCTTTATACAGGGTATCTCCGACAAAAATCATTTCTGAATGAGATTGCCAGGTAGTAATAACATCTGTTTTCGTTGTTCCGTTATAAGCAATGTAATAAGGAGCTTTTCCATGCAGATTATAATATCTTGTTGCCTGACCTCTCACACGTAAACCGTAGAAATTGGCTGAAGTCTGTTTTAACCAGGAATCAGGACATCTGAATTCTTTGGGATTACCATTTTCCTTGACTGATGTATAACCTTCATCCCGTAATTTCAAGGGATAATAATACTGATCTCCTTTTCCCCAATTTTTATCATATGCGGCTATTGCAAACCCCTTGTTATCATTGGCATAATTGGCAATATACAGTCCGACTTGTTTCAAATTGGAAATACATTTTGTGCCGACAGCAGCTTCTTTTGCTTTGTTCAGTGCAGGCAGAAGCATAGCAGCAAGAATTGCGATGATGGCAATCACCACGAGGAGCTCGATGAGCGTAAAACTCCGTCGCATAATATCAGTTATGTTTGTTTGCGGCATGTTTGATTTCATTTTTTTACCTCCATTTACATTATTGATCTTTCTTGTTTTTTGAGTTCATTTTTTACGATTTCATACAACATAACTGATATTATGCGAACCTCCGCGCAGCTCACAAAACCAGAAAGTTGTATTACATCTTTATTTTCTTCTATTTCTACATATATTATACGTCAAAAATGTATTTTGTCAACCCCTTGATGCAATTTTTTTCTTAAAATTTGTTGTACTACAACTATTAAAAAACAATAAAATTGAGTTCAAAAAAAATACAAAAAAGTAATTTTTTTCTTTTCCGATATTTTTCATTTTTTCCGGATAAGGAGCAAAAAAAATCCCCCTTTGCAGGAGGATTTTTTCATTGATCAAAAGTTTGAGAACAAGATCAGAGATCTTCGTCCGCCTTATTCTGCGCCTGGAATTTGGCAATGATTTCATTGGCGACAGCAGGATTGACCACTTCGTAGCGGGCAAATTCCATATCGAACGATCCCCTGCCCTGCGTCAGCGAACGCAGTTCAGTAGCGAACTTGAGCATTTCCGCCATGGGAACTTCTGCCGTAATGACCTGCAAACCTTCATCCATATCCATCCCGAGGATCCGTCCGCGTTTGTGATTGATCACGCCGGAAATATCACCGGTGAAGACATCGGGGAACATGATCCTTGCAGTAATGATCGGTTCCATCAGGACAGGTTTTGCTTTTGCCATGGCATCCCGGAACGCCATACGGGCTGCGATCTTGAACGCCATTTCCGAAGAGTCAACATCATGATATTTACCGTCATAAACAGTCACCTTCATTTTTTCGACGAGACAACCGGCGAGCGGGCCGCGTTCCATTGCCTCCTGAACGCCTTTTTCGACAGCAGGGATAAAGTTTTTCGGGATGGCACCGCCGACAACAGCATTGGCGAATTCATATCCGGTTTCACAGGGTTCGATCCGCAGAAAAACTTCTGCGAACTGACCATGACCGCCGGACTGTTTTTTGTGTCTGTAATGTCCTTCTCCGTGACCGGTGATCGTTTCGCGGTAGGGGATTTTCGGGGAATTGAGATTAACATCGACTTTGGCGATTTCCTTGAGACGTTTCACGGCATTTGCGATATGCTGTTCGCCCATTCCCTTGAGCAGCGTTTCATGAGTTTCGGTATTTCTTTCGATACGGAGTGTGGGATCGTTTTCGCAGAGTTTATGGAAACCGGTCATGATCTTGTCTTCTTCGCCGTTTTTGACAGCGGAGATGGCATAAGAGATAAGCGGATTCGGGAAATCCATAGGATTCATGGCACTGCAGTTTGTGGATGTGGCAACCGTGTCTTCTGTTTTTGTCACCCGCAGTTTTGCAACGGCACAGATACATCCGGGAACGACCTCGTCGATCGGGGTCTGCGTTTTGCCGTTGATGATCATCAATTGTCCGAAATGTTCTTTCGTACCGTTGTTCAGATTGATCACATCACTGTTGGATTTGAAACTTCCGGTCAGGACACGGAAATATGCCATCTGACCGATAAAGGGATCGGTGACACTCTTGAAGACAAATGCTGCGGCATCACCATCAACAGCGGGACGTACGACAGTACCGTCGGCGGCGGTCCGGATCCGTTCGAGCGGATTGGGACAGATATTGTAAACGCCGTTCATCACTTCGAGGACGCCGATATCTTTGGCAACACTTCCGGCGAAAACAGGGACCAGAGCCCCGGAACGGATCGCATCATGCAGACCTTTTGTGATCTCTTCTTCAGAAAGCTGTTCGCCATCGAGATAGCGTTCCATGAGTTTTTCATCGGACTCTGCAGCAGTATCCAGCAGCATTGTCCGGTATTTCATCACGATATCCTTGAGATCATCCGGCGGATTTTGTTCCGTGAGAACACTGATCACACCGGAGAGAGAATCTTCTTTTCCGACAGGAAGAGTCAGCGGCACACAAACTGTTTTGCCGTATGCCTCCTGAAGCTGCTCAAGAACGCGGAAGAAATCAGCCTGTTCACGGTCGAGTCTGTTCACGAAAAACACACGCGGGATCTTGAATTCCTGAGCAAATTTCCATGCGCGGGATGTTCCGAATTCGATCCCGTTCACACCATCGATCAAAACCAGGGCACAGCCGCTGGCACGGAATGCTGAAATGACCTCCCCAACGAATTCGCCATATCCGGGAGTATCAGTAAAAAAGAAATGACCTTCACGCCACGGGCAGTTCAGGTATGAGGCATAAATGCTGGAATGTTTTTCCTGTTCATCGGGAGAAAAATCAGAAACACTTGTCTTGTTGTCAACACTACCGAGACGATCCACAACTTTTGCCTTGTAAAGCATCAGATCACACAATGATGTTTTACCTGTTCCGCTGTGGCCTGCTATGACGAAGTTTCTGATCACCGGGGCTGAAAATTTCATAGTCTGCATCTCCTTTGTGTTGAAAAAATTGTAAGATTTTGTTTTGAAAAATACTTGTTCCGTTTCCGGCTCTGTGGTTCTGTTCATTCTCCTTTCGTTTTTTTTGTTTACTTATAACGTGATTTCAGGAGATTTCAAATCCATTTTCCGGTATGAAAAAAGAGGAGAAAAAAATTTTTTCAAAAAATGACTTGACATTTGCAGAAAACACGTTTATATTCTGATTTTGTGTGTTTTTTCTCTTTCCCGATTTTGTACCTGATCCAAAATCCTCAACAAAACAGAATCCGCTGAAAAATCTGTTCAGGAAACGCATTCTGCATAAAAAAATTTTTCAAAAAAAGTTGGATCTGCCATAAAAACAATCGTATTTCTGCGGAAATTGTTGCTTGAAAAGCGGAAAAATAATGGTACATTGACCATCATAAAAAGAAACAGAAACCATTATTGAAAGTTCAACAGAAATCAATGAATAAAATAAATCTCGAGTCATACAGAAATAATCCATCCGCCTGTATCCATTTCATCGGCTGCGAAGGCGCAGGAAGCCGTCCGTTACGAAAGATTTTTGATCAGCTCGGATTCCAAACCAGCGGTTCAGATCTGACTTTGAACGGACATTGCCGGGAGAATGTTCCGGATACAGCGCAATTATTGGTCGTTTACAGCTCGGCTGTGACACCGGACAATCCGGAAATGCTCCGGGCGGCAGAACGGAATGTACCCTGCATACGGCGTGGAGAAGCTCTCGGATTGCTGGCAGAATTGTATCCATTCGTGATCTCGGTTTCCGGAACTCACGGAAAAACCAGTGTCAGCGCAATGATCGCTTATATCCTGCAAAAAAACGGACTGGAACCGGGATTTCTCATCGGAGGAACAGTCCGGGAATGGAATGAAAGTGGAGCTGCCGGAAATGGAAAAATATTTGTCTGCGAAGCCGATGAAAGTGACGGGACTCATACTGCGCTCCATTCAGAGATCGCAGTTGTAACCAATGTGGAAGATGATCATTCGTGGAATTTTGCAGAGCCGGATCAACTTTACCGGAATTTTCAGACCTTTGCACAACAGGGAAAAAAATTGATCGCTCCGCCCATCCCGTTACTGGAAGGACATCCCGATTATCGCAAGATCCATGATCCGGATGAATATAAACACAACGAAAAATTCAAACATTTCGGATATTTCTCCCGGATCGATCTGAAAATCGCCGTAGAAGCTGTGACCGCCACCGGGTTGCTTTCAGAAGAAGATGCCGAAAATGCCGCTGCGACTTTCCCCGGTGTGGCAAGACGGATGCAGAAACATGCTCAACATTGTTCATTCGATCTGTATGAAGATTACGCCCATCATCCAACAGAAGTTGCGGCATCGCTGCGCTCTTTCCGTGAACTGTTCCCCGGCAGAAAACTTGCGGTCATTTTTCAACCCCACCGCTATGCACGCCTGAAACAATATTTTCATCAATTCGCAGAAGAGCTTGCCAAAGCGGATAAGATTTTTGTCACTCCGGTCTTTGCGGCATGGACAGGCTCTGCCGATGTCACCGCTCAGGATCTTGTCAGAGAGATCGGTTCTCATGCTCAATATATCAGCGGGACATGGGAGGAGATGGCACTTTCTGTCCGGCAAAATCTGCAATACGGCGATGTCGCCGCCGTGATCGGAGCCGGGGATATACAAAAAATCCTTGAACCGCTGAAAACAATGACCGCATCGTATCCGGATGTGGGTGTCATCATCCCTGCCGGAGGCTCCTCCGCCCGGTATGGAGAAAAAAACAAACTTTTTGAAGATTTGAACGGTCTCCCCGTTGTGATCCGCACTCTGCTCGGGATCGCCCCCGGACTCACTGGAGAAAAAAAGATTTTCATGCCGGTTCCGGAATCTCTCAGAAATGAATTTGAAAACACTCTCCGCCAATATCTTCCGCCGGAAATCCATGTGACACTTGTCCCCGGAGGAAAAACCCGCACGGAGTCTGTCCGGAATGCGCTGCGGGCAATGCCGCCGGAAATCAAAATCGTGGCAGTACATGATGCAGCACGCCCGTTCATTACTCCGCAACAGCTCAGTGATTGTGTCTGTGCATGTGAACGATATGGTGCGGCAATCATCGGTCATCCGCTGACAGATACAGTCAAACGGGCGGATTCCAATGGGATGATCGCTGAAACGGTTTCCCGTGAAAATCTCTGGGCGGTCCAGACACCGCAGGTATTCAAACGGGAACTTCTGGAAGAGGCATACGCTGCTGCCGATCGATCCGGACAGCTTTTCACGGATGATGCGGCACTGATCGAAGCATTCACACATACAAAAGTCTATCTTGTAAAAGGTCCGGACTGGAACAGAAAAATTACATTTCAGGAAGATATGATTTCCGCACGTCAATTTTTCTCCAGTCTGCCCGGAAAGGAATGAAATCTTATGCTCCTGCCATTCTATCACCGTTACTACACACCCGAAAAAGCCAATGGGGAACGGGTCGTTCTGCTGCATGGTCTCTTCTGCGGCTCTTTCATGATGAACCGGATCGCCGCACATCTGCAAAAAGATGGATATGAAGTGATTTCGTATGATTACCATACCCGCAAAAAAAATACAGCAGGACATGGCGATGATTTCGCTGAATTTCTGAAAAAAGAGGTGTTTGAACCGGGATATTTTCAGACGCTCCCGAATAAGATCCATTTTGTGACACACAGCATGGGCGGACTCGTTGTCCGCGCGGCTCTCCGCAAACTCAGCGAAGAACAACGCTCGCAGATCGGCAAATGTATCATGATCGCACCGCCCAATAAAGGTTCAGACATTGCAAAAGCGGCGGTCCGGATCGTTCCTTTTGCTGAAAAAATCGTTGCTCCGATCAAAGATCTTTCCTCCGATCCGGATTCTTTCGCCAATACATTTCCGGAACCGCCGGAAAATATGGATGTCGCCGTGATTGCAGGTGATTATGACACCACCGTTTTGAAAAAATATACGCATCTGAAAAATGAAAGATTCCACCTGAGTCTCAAGGCAAGCCATACCATGATCCTGTTCCATAAAGAAACAGCCGAACATGTATGTCATTACATCCAACATGGTTCATTCAAAGAGATGCAGCCATGATTCCGGAAAGTGTCAGGATCATCCGGGCGGACAGACCGGAACCATTACTTGCTCTGGCAGCCTCCTGCGGATGGAATCAGACTCTCCATGATTGCCGGGAACTGACCAACGCACAGGATGCGATCTGTTTTTATGCCGAGACAGATGGTGAGATCATCGGTTCGGCAGCGGCAAAACTCTATGGAGAAAATCATACCGCATTCATCAATATGGTCGTTGTCCGGGAGGCTTGGCGCGGCAGAAAAATCGCAACCGCCATGCTCAAAAAATTGATGCAGACACTCGCCGGATTCCGGACATTCAGACTCTATGCAACGCCCGCC
This sequence comes from Lentisphaeria bacterium, assembly GCA_017646015.1. Classification (GTDB taxonomy): domain Bacteria; phylum Verrucomicrobiota; class Lentisphaeria; order Victivallales; family UBA1829; genus SIG94. The sequence continues at coordinate 12,600 of JAGCNI010000137.1, read as the reverse complement.
GGAAGTCATGTATATGCAAAACTCGGATTCAAGACCTACATTGAAATGACAAAATATATCAAGGCGGATCATCATCCCCGAATGCCGGAAGGGATTCAGCCCCTGGCAGAAGAGGATCTTGCCGGGATCATTGCGCTGGATGCCCGTTCATTCGGAGTCAAAAGAGAAAAAATCCTCCGTTATTTTTATACACAAGCCCCTCAATTCAGCTTCAAATGCAGTGATCGGAACGGCAGAATCACAGGGTTCACGATCGGCAGAGACGGTCCGGTTTCACGCGCGGCAGCAGCACTGACCGCAGCTTCGGAACAGGATGCGATCCGTCTCTTCAATGCCGTTGCGGCAGCAGGTGATCCCGCACCGAAAACTCATCTGATCATACCGGATACACATACAGAAATGATCCGGATCGCTCTGGCAAACGGGATCCAACCCTCCTCTTCAAAATTGGTCTGTATGGAATACGGACAACCGGGACCTCTCCCCGCCGCTCACTATTTTTCAGTACTCGGCGGAGATTTCGGCTGATTCAGACATCATCGTATTCATTTTGACCATTTCAACAGAGAGTTGCATCCATTCAGGCGTTGTCCTTATCCCGCAGAGCAACCCGGCGGATCTTGCCGTTAACAGTCTTGGGCAGTTCACTCATGAATTCCACAATCCGGGGATATTTGTACGGGGCAGTATGTGTTTTCACATACTCCTGAATTTCTTTTTTCAGTTCTTCAGTGCCGACTTTATCTTTGAGCAGTACGATACTTGCTTTGATGACTTTGCCCCGGACTGCATCCGGAACACCGGTCACGGCACATTCCAGAACATAGGGCAATTCCATGATAACGCTTTCAACTTCAAAAGGGCCGACCCGGTAGCCGGAAGTCTTGATGATATCATCAGCTCTGCCGACATACCAGAAATAACCGTCTTCATCCACCCAAGCCTGATCGCCGGTATGATAATAACCGTCATGCCAGACTTTACGGGTGTCGGCTTCATTATCCACATACTGATCGAAAAGTCCCATGGGATGATCATGCTGTTCAGCCTTTATGCAGATTTCTCCGGTATCGCCCACAGCAACCGGTTTTCCATCAGGATCAAGCAGCACGACCGTATATTGCGGATTGGCTTTTCCCATACTGCCGGGTTTGGGAACAACATTTGCCAACGTTGCGATGGAAAGAGCTGTTTCCGTCTGTCCGAATCCTTCATAGGGCAAAAGACCGGAAACACGGGCAAAGGATTCGCTCACTTCCGGCGGCATGGCTTCCCCGGCAGTTGTCACATGCTGCAAGGTGGAGAAATCATACTGCGTCAGATCCTCTTTTACAAGGAACCGGAAGATCGTCGGCGGAGCACAGAAAGTAGTGATCCCATACTGTTTGAACATCGGCAGCAGATCCGCCGCATGGAAACGGTCAAAGTCATAGGTGAATACCGCCGCTTCACAAAGCCACTGTCCGTAGATTTTTCCCCAGAGAGCCTTGCCCCAACCGGTATCGGCAACCGTGAAATGGATCCCGTCCGGATCGACTTTGTGCCAATGACGTGCAGTCATGATGTGACCGATGGGATACGTATGATCATGTTCCACCATCTTGGGATAACCGGTCGTTCCGGAGCTGAAGAAGATCAACAGTGGATCGGTCGATTTCAAGTTTTCCGGCCGGGCAAATTCCGCTGGAAAATTGCCGTACATCGCATCATAATTCATCCAGCCGTCACGTTCACCATTCACAACAAATTTCCATTGGAGAGAGGGGGTTTTATCTGCGACGGAATCAACTGCGTCGCAAACACCGTCTCCGGCAGTACAAACGACACATTTGACATGAGCTTTGTTGATACGGTATTCAATGTCATGACCGAGGAGTTGAACCGGTGCAGGAATGACCACAGCACCGAGTTTATGCAGACCATTCAAGAGATACCAGAACTGATAATGGCGGCGAACGATCAGCATGACCCGATCCCCTTTGCGGATCCCGAGAGAATAGAATAAATTTGCAGTGCGGGAGGAATTTTCAGAAATATCTCCGAAAGTCAAATCCCTGCATTCTTTCTTGTTGGAAACCCAACGCATGGCAAGTTTATCAGGATTCTTTTCAGCAAGACAGTCCAAAACATCAAAAGCGAAATTGAAGTTATCCGGCACATTGAAATCGACCTTGCAAAGATTCCCCGCTTCATCAAAGGTTTCTTTCATATATTTCTGATAAAGCAAAGTCCCGTTTTCCTGCGATACACTTTCACTGCGGGAACGTTTGACCGCAAATGTTTCCGGTTCCGCATCTTCCATATTGGTATGCATCACGATCGAAAGAAACTTACAACTTTTCCCGCCAAGGGCTGTCAATGCATGGGAGGAACGACCGTCAAAGTAAATCGTATCTCCGGTATTCAACACTTCTTCCTTATCTTTCAGAACGATCAGAAGAGAACCTTCCAGAATCAGGATGAACTCCTGTCCTGAATGAGTAGAATAGTTCAAAACCGGATTTTCCCCCTCGTAGGGAGCCCTGATCACAAATGGTTCTCCAACACGGTTTTTCATGTGGATCGCCTGATGCAGATAAGAAAATCCAGGTCTGCGGGCAAGGGAAAAACCTTCTCCGTTGCGGGTGACAGTATAGCTGTTGAGATTGGAGGTTTCACCGCTGAGGATAGAGGAAATCTCAATATTAAAAAACTCGGCGAATTTGTAAAAGAATGAAAAGGGAGCTTCTGCACTGCCATTTTCGTAGGAAATGTATTCAGAAGCAGTAATACCAAGGGCAGATGCCATCTGTTCAACTGAATAGTTCGCTTCTGTACGGATTCCCTGAACCCGTGTTCCGATTTGTTTGAGATTTTCCATATTTTGCCTTTTCGTTTATTTTCACACGAACAGGCGGGGAGAATCTTCAAAGTGTCTCCGATGACACTCTTTTAAGACCACCCGCAATCCGTGTAAAATTGGTTGCGTGTGATCTTAAATAATAATGCTGCTAATTCGGCAAATGCCGCTGATCCGGGCAAAAGCAAAGCTGTCCGCAATCATAATTGCAGACTCAATAATTGCTATGTTTTTGCCTTGTTTCATTTGCCGTTTCCAGTCGTATTTTGTATTAACTTTTATTTACTATAACACAAACATATCGCTTTTTCAAGCTCCTTTTTTTGAAAAAACAAAAAAATCCGGAACAGTTTTTTACGACTGCTCCGGAAGGATCTTCGTTGAATCCGATCAACAGCTCTTATTTCTGGTTCTGCTGTTTTTCTTTTTCAATTTCTTTTCTGACAGCATAAACCGCACCGCCGACAGTTCCGATCACGGTGATAACTGCAAGAACAATAATAATAGTCTGAACGCTCATAGTAATACTCCTTTTTCATTTACCTTTACGGGTCTCAAGTGCTTCTTTTTTCTCTTCTTTTTTGTCCAGCCATGTGCAGAAAGCAAAGGCTCCAACAGAGAAAATTCCAATAATTACAAACACAGCAACGATTAAAGTCGACATGAGTTTCTTCGACTCCTTGCTAAAATTTCAATGCTACATGACAGAGGAATGGTCAAATACATACAAACTCATTCCTCAAAAAATGATTTCATCAGCAAAGAGCAAGAGGACCGGCACGTACAGGTAATATGGAGGAGAATTGTAAAATCTGCGTTGGCGTGCAACACAGTAAAATCCGTTGAAACTCATGCAGTCTGACAGGCTGAAAAACAGCATTCGCAGACAAATGAGCAACATCGGAATACGTTTTTTTACGGAGCAGAGAACGGAGCAGATTGCGCTGTTTCAACAAACGGGAAAGAACGTTCCCCGCCGGATTATGGATCACAGCAAAAAGAGCTTCCGGCTCTGTATTGAAATAAATATCATGATGAACAGTACGATCCTTCGCAAATGTCAAAGGCGGTTCATTGGGTCTGCTTTGCGCGGAAAGATCAGAAAACAGGAAAAAGAAAAACAGAAACAAACCGCCGGCAAAAAAACGCCGGATCGTCTGTTTTAAAATCCACTTTTCAATTCTGAAATAACGCATCGACCCCTCATTGTTAAGATTCTGTTAATACTATAACAAACAGGAATCTGATTTTCAAGTCAAAAAACAGAAGTTTTTCTAAAAAAAATAAATTTTTCTGCATTTTTTGCAGAATTATACCCGCAATCGGGGATCAAGCGCATCACGCAAGGCATCTCCGAGCATATTCAACGCAAGAACAAGTACAAACATGAAGGCTGTTGCACCGCCGACTTCCCACCAGATCCCCCGCCATAAACGTTCCTGTCCATCTGCGATCATAACTCCCCAACTGGGTTCAAATTGAACACCCAATCCAAGATAACTTACGATCACTTCTGTCATCACGGCAAAAGCAAAACGCATGGTGAAATATACAATGATCAAATGCGCCAGATTCGGCAGGATATGTTTGAAAAGAATCATCAAATCAGACTGTCCAAGTGTTTTGGCTGCAAGGACATATTGCCGCTCCCGCAACTTCATTGTCTCCGCCCGGACAACCCGGCAGAGTGCGACCCATCCGGTCAGACCGATCCCGAGATATACCGCCAGCATCCCCGGTTCTGTCCGCAGCAATCCGGCGATAAAGGCAAAACCTTTTTCCAGAGGCGGATACAAAAATCCTTTGGAGACCAATAACGCAAAAGCAAGAATGAAAAGCAGCGAGGGCATCGACGCAAAAGTACTGTAAATCCACACCACCACATGATCGGTCCTGCCGCCGTAATATCCGGCAATGATCCCCAATGAAACCCCGACCAGAGCAGAGATCAGAGAGGCGATCACACCAACTTTCACCGCAGTCCGGGAGGCAAATACCGCACGGGTCAGAACATCACGCCCCAGATAATCTGTACCCAACCAGTGTTCCCTGCACGGCGGCTGAAAACGTTCCGCCAAATTCCCCTGCTGATAAACAGGTTCCGTGCGGTTGGAGGTACACCATAAACTGTACCCCTCCGCAAATAATGCTGTCAGGATATAAGCAAGACATACCACAAGAGCCAGCACTGCCGATTTCCGTTTCAACAGACGGCGGCAAAGCTCCCGCAGAAAAGATACTTTTTCCGGAACAGTTCCGTCAGGCATTGCCCTGCTCCGTTTCGGCTGTTTTCTGTTCACGCATCAAAAACACCTGTAGAAGAGAAATTTCAGAGGGTGTCACACCGTCAATACGGGATGCCTGAGCCAATGTTCCCGGACGGATTTTCAGAAGTTTCATCCGGGATTCATTTCTCAATCCGGGCAGAGCCGCATAGTCAAAATTTTCCGGGATCCGCCAGTTTTCCAATGCACGCAAACGCTTGATCGCCTGTTCCTCATGACGCATATATCCCTCGTAATGGGATTGGATCGCCAAACGTCTCAGGATCCGGCGGTCAACACAATCATTCAAATCAAGACCGATCTCTGCCACATCAAACGGCGGCAGAGTTTTGTCTGCATCCCCTTTACATTCCCGCATGAAATCCCAGAGAGTGTGTCCCCCCGGCTTGCGGGTCGAACGGCAGAGAGCTTCTGTCTTTTCATATTTTTCAGAATATTGTTTGAAAAGATCATATTTTTTCTGCGGCAGCAATCCCAGTTTATATGCCAGCGGACACAATCGGTAATCGGCATTATCCTGGCGAAGTGTCAGACGGTGTTCCGCCCGACTGGTGAACAAACGGTATGGTTCCACGATTTCTTTGGTGGTGATATCATCGGCAAGAACTCCGAGATAGGAAACATCCCGTCCCAGTTCCACACCATCCAACCCTCCCGCATAACGGGCGGCATTGAGACCGGCAAGCAGCCCCTGTCCGGCGGCTTCTTCATATCCGCTGGTACCATTGATCTGTCCGGCATGATACAAACCTTTCCATTTCCGCACATGCAGAGTCCGGTCCAATTCTTCCGGGAAAACAAAATCATATTCGATCGCATACGCATAGCGTGTGACTTTGGCATTTTCCAAACCGGGAATCGTCCGCAAAATCTGCAGCTGCACTTCCGGCGGAAGACTGGTGGAAAGTCCGTTCAGATAATATTCTTCGGTACATTCTCCTTCCGGTTCCAGATAAATATGATGCTGTTCATGATCCGGGAACCGGACGATCTTATCTTCAAAAGAGGGACAATACCGTGTTCCGATCCCCTCGATCAATCCGTTATACATCGGCGCTTTGTCCAGGTTGGAACGTACAAGTTCCGCGGCTCTGCCATCCGTATGAGTCATGTAACAAACCATTTTGCGGTCATGGATCAGAGGACGGATCGAATCATCTGAGAAAAAGGAGAATTGTTCATCCGGAGTTTCCGATTCCTGCACACTCATACAGGAAAAATCAATGGATGAACCAAGCAGACGCGGGGGAGTTCCGGTTTTCAGACGTCCGACATGCAGACCGAGTTGATCTTTCAATGCATCAGCCAACGGGATCGAAGGAGGATCGCCGGCTCGTCCGCCGGAAAAACTGCGAAGTCCGTAATGCAATTTTCCACGCAGAAAAGTTCCCGTGGCAACGACCACACTCTTACAACGGAATATATCTCCGAATTCCGTTTCAACTCCGCAGACAGAATCACCTTCCACAACAAAAGAAACGACTTGTGCCTGTTTGAGCTCCAGATTTTCAGTCCGTTCCAGATAACGTTTCATGGCATGAGCATACGCCGTCTTATCACATTGGGCCCGGGGTGACCAGACTGCCGGACCTTTTGTACGGTTCAACATTCTGAACTGGATCGCAGTTGCATCTGTGATCAATCCCATAGCTCCGCCGAGTGCATCGATTTCACGCACAAGATGCCCTTTGGCAATGCCCCCGATACAGGGATTGCAGCTCATCTGGGCAATATGGTCAAGGTTGATCGTCAACATCAAAGTCTGCGCACCCAATCGAGCAGACGCCAATGCAGCTTCACATGCGGCATGTCCGCCGCCGATTACAATTACATCAAAAAATTCTTCGGGCATTTTACCGGATTTCTTTCTCATAAAACAATTTTATTTATGGTAATATACCACAGTATCGCAATTTTTTCATCTCCGGGACGTGCTTTTTTTCAGATTTGTGCTATAATATTCAAAAAAAAGGAAATGTTTTGTAATTTTTACACGGATCCGGACTCATGAATTATTATGAAATACTCGGTGTCAATCCACAATGTGATTTTGCCACCATGAAAAAAGCATATTACAAACGGGCAAAAGAATGTCATCCCGACCGGTTCGCCAACGCTCCCGGAAAAGTGGAAGAGTTCAAGCAGCTCGTGGAAGCATTCGTCCTCCTCTCCGATCCCGAAAAAAGACGCCATTATGATGCAACTCTGAACAGTTCCATGCTCTATTCCGTCATCGAAAATATCGAAAAAGTCATGGACTCCGATGCAGATGATACTCTTGAAGAATTGATCGTTGGCAATACACCACCCCCCGGAACAACCATCTTTACATTCTTCCGGGATCTGGAAAAAACTCTCATCTTCATGACCAGCCGCGAAGCAAAGGATCTTTTTTATAAAAAGAAATTCCGCAGTGCCGCAAAATTGTATAAACAGCTTGTCTCCATGGCTCCGGCAAATATCCTCTACCGCGTCTATTATGCCCGCTCGCTTACCCGTCTGCATAAATACAAAGATGCCGCATTCCATTACAGAGCCGCGATCGCCCTCGGAAAACACAGAGAACCGATACAGCATCTCCTGCAAGTCAAATTTGAACTGAAACAGCTGAATAAAAAAAGACTTCCTCTCCTCCACAGACTTTTACGGATCTTTCAGGAAAAGGAACAACCCCGTTTCATTTCACCGGAGGAAGAAATGATCGCCGTTGCAGAAAAAGAAATGTCCCGGATGTTGCGTCAACACGCACTCAACGGGACAAAATCAGATAAAAAACTCTTAGGCAGATAAATCGTCAGAAATATTATTTTCCGCCGGGCATCAAGACGGCTTCATATTCCGAAATTTCACGTCCGCTCCCGGAAAAAAGTTTCTGTTCCGGCTGAGGCTGTACCCCGGAAACCAACTGCAAACCACGTGCTGCAAGACTCCGGACCAGCAGGACAAGCTGATAACGGTTCATTTCAGCATTGACACGCAATGTACCTTCCGGTGTCACACTCAATTTTACATGATTCAGAGGGATCGACAAACGATTCAGAATCTCTCTGAAATCTTTTTCCAGTGTCACAGGATCCATTCCGGAAGCAGTCAGCCAGACATGTTTCACCTGCGGCTGGATCAATGCCACCATCTCCGGCTTTTCACTCTGTTTCCGCCCCATGAATTCAATCGGCAACATCTCCCCGGCTGCAACCGGGCGGGTCTGGCGGATATCGATTCCGCCTTTATTGAAAGATTTGTAGGGCTCCGGAGCAACAGAAAGTGTCGCAGACGAATTGGATATCGGAGGATAAATAACGATCTTGTCCTGTTTTGTTTCCGGGGAAAAACTCAGAAATGCAAGAATATCTTCTCCGGTCAGAGTATCACGCAAAAGAATGGCACTCACACAACCGACAAGCAAAACAGTTGCGGCAGTTCGCAGAAAAACATTCACGATCTTCCCGAATGGAATGATCCGCTTCTGCTGTTTCTCCCGTTTCCAGGTCTGATCAGCAACACTTTTACGGATGCGCTCAAGAGCATTTCCGGGACAATCCACATCCAATGCGGCAGAAAGTTTTTCATTCAGGATCTTGCAGGATCGATAATAGTCACTGCAACGGCGGCATTCTGCCAGATGTTGTTCCTCCTCCGGACTGAATACATATTCACCATCCAGTTGAGCACTCAGTTTTTCGGGGGAAAGACAACCATGGGGGGCTGTCGCAACAGATCGTGACTCTGTCCGGTTTGTTTTCTGATTCATCTCTGACTCCGAAATGTTTGTATTGCACTCTTTTTATTCTGCTGAAGAATGTTGACGCGGCTGTATTCCGTCTTCCGCCAACAAAAATTCCCGCAGTAATTCTCTGCCTCTTGAAATCCGGCTTTTCACTGTCCCGATCTTACAATCCAGCACAGCGGCGATCTGCTCGTATGGCATATCTTTCACATGCCGCAGAACCATGGTTTCACGGAGCGATTCAGGTAAACTTTCAAGTCCTTTGAGTATATTCTCACGGGTCTCCACTTTCTCCAGCAGAAGATCCGGGGAATAAGAGGTGTCCGGTAAATCGATCTCGCCGGACGCTTCCGTTCCATCATGCAGCTCAGGAGGCTCAGAAAGACTGATCGTCATTCCATCTCCGCGACGCCGGTTCCAATGAAATTTGTTTCTCGCAAGATTCATCGTGATCCGGTACATCCAGGTTTCAAAACTGGAATCCCCGCGGAAGTTATCCAACGCATTGTACGCCCGCACAAAAGCATCCTGCACAACTTCCTCTGCATCATGATGATTCCCAAGAAGACCGTAAGCAAAACGGTAAAGTTTACGGGTATAAGCTGCCACAAGCTCATCAAAACGGCGGTGATCGCCATCTTTGAACTCCTTTATCAGCCGTTCTTCATAACTTTTTGTTTCGCTATCCATAATTGCCTTCATCTCCTTTGACATGCCCTTTGTTATTATGTTCCCCTGAACATGTCTTTTTCTTGAAAAAAGAGTGCATCTCCCTGAAAGCTCATCTGTTCCCTCCCCAAAAACAGATATGAAAGATGTATCCGAACAACTCAAAATGTAATCCATTTATCACACTTTACAAGTTCTCTTCCGGAAGAAAAAATGAAAAGCCGCACTCTTATTCTATACTTTACACGGAAAATAATGACAGGAATTTTTTCAAAAAAAATCCGCTCCTCAGAAAATCCTGCATAATGCCGCAGAAATTCCATCATGAGGCAAAAGTGAACGGTATATTTCAGTCACACGCAATCCGCAATCAGGAAAAACAAGATCCGGTGCGATCTCATACAATGGAACCATGACAAAAGAACGTTCCGCAGCCCGGGGATGAGGAATTGTAAGATGGGCTGTCTGAATGATCTGATCACCGAATAGAAGAAGATCAAGATCCAATTCACGGGCAACCATTGGCGCATGATCCAGCGGACGCCCTGCCGCCTGTTCCAGCGATTGACACAAATGCAGCAACGATTCTGCATCCCCCTGCCAACGCCCCTCCAGTACGGCATTAAAATACGGAGCACTGTCGTCATAACAACCGACAGGCTCCGTTTCATAAACAGATGAGACTTTCAAAATCCGGAATCCCCCGCGCTCAAGCCCCTTCAGAGCATTACGCAAGAATTCAAGACGGTCTCCTTTATTGGAACCGAGAGCAAGAAATACAGGCGTTTCACGATCTGAAATCACTCGATTCTCCAACTCCCGGCACATCATCAAAAAACATTGATGATTATTTATTCACCACACAGGAGGTATCACCGTTTGCAAAGTAAGCAACAGTCTGATCGGCAGCACGTTTGGCTGCGAGGAAGTTTGCTTCTTTGGTGCTGGCGCCGAGGTGGGGAAGCATGACGTCTGCAATATCTTTCACGCTCTTGTCACCTTCTGCATCTTTCTTGTAAACGTCGTTACAGAAGATCAGACCGTTTTCAGCTTTAGCAGCACGGATTGCATCTTCATCAACGATACCGGCACGGGCACAGTTGATCAGCATTGCGCCTTTTTTCATGCTGTTGAGCAGTTTGGAATTGATCATGCCGCGAGTGGCATCATTTTCCGGAATATGCAGACTGACAAGATCAGCCTGAGCGAAGATTTCTTCGACTGTGCAGAGTTTCACACCCATTTCAGCTGCTTTTTCAGCAGAGAGAACCGGGTCATATGCAAGAATGGTCACTTCAAAACCGGAGAGACGTTTTGCAAGCAGTCTGCCGATGTTGCCCAGACCGAGGATACCAACAGTTTTGCCGGTCAGTTCGCGACCCATGAAGTTTTTCTTTTCCCATTTTCCGGCGCGGGTGGAGATATCTGCCGGAACAATATGGCGGTATGCAGCCAGAGCCAGTGCAACCACTTCTTCAGCAACTGCGTTGGAGTTGGCTCCGGGAGTATTCATCACGTCAATATTTTTGCCGCGGGCATATTTTGTATCAATGTTATCAAATCCGGCTCCGGCGCGGACAACCAGTTTCAATGACGGCAGAAGATCCATCACTTCAGGGGTGACTTTTTCGCTGCGGACAATAATCACTTCCGCATCGGTGTTGGCAGCTGCCAGATCAGCAACAGCCAGATCAGGATTCTGAACAACTTCAAAACCGGCATCGCCCAGAATGCGCGACACTTCTTTGTCCAATTTTGTGGGAATAAGAACTTTCTTCATAATGAGTTTCCTCCTGCTAAAATTATTGAACATATAATATAGCCCTTTTTTTATCTAAGTCAAGCTTTTTTTCTGAAAAAACTGGTATAAAAAAACATGATCTTACCTTCAATAATCTCAAAAATTATCATTAGGTATTTCAGCTGAGAAAATTCATGCATATCTCCGCCATAAATAAAATAAATTACACTAACTTGCAATTCCAATTAGGCAGTCATTTGGCGGATGCTTTTCTGGCACAGGGGCATCATGTTTTCGGATGCGATAATCTGAGTGGCGGATATCCTGAAAATGTACCCAACGGAGCAAATTGGGAAGTAGCAGATCTGTGTGATTTTCAAAAAACATTGAACTTAACAAAAGGTATGGATATTGTCTATCACTGTGCCGCCACAGCCTATGAAGGCTTATCTGTGTTTTCTCCCTATCATGTAACAACACACATTGTAGGTGCATCTGTCTCCCTGATTACTGCCGCCATTGAAAACAAAGTCAAACGATTTGTTTTTTGTTCCTCAATGGCACGATATGGAAAAAATCAAGTCCCATTTACTGAAGATATGATCCCGACACCGCAGGATCCTTATGGAATCGGAAAAGTTGCAGTTGAAAAAATCCTGAAAAATCTTGCAGATTTGCACGGTATGTCTTATGTCATTGCTGTCCCTCATAATATCATTGGTCCACGTCAAAAATATGATGACCCATTCAGAAATGTCGCCAGCATTATGATAAATATGATGTTACAGGGAAGACAACCTATTATCTATGGTGACGGAGAACAAAAACGTTGTTTCAGTTTTATTGCTGACGATGTAGATATTCTCACAAAATTCGCATTGTCTCCTGATATAAATGGTGAAATTTTCAATATCGGTCCAGATGAAGAATTTGTTACGATAAATCAATTGGCTGAAACAATTGCTGAAATTATTGATTTCCCGTTAAATCCGGTTTACATGCCGGATCGTCCGCAGGAAGTTAAACTGGCAAATTGTTCAGCTGATAAAATCCGAAATTTCTTCAACTACCAAACTCATTATTCTCTGAAACAGGGATTGTCAGAAATGGTGACTTACATCAAAGAGCATGGTACAAAGCCATTCCAATATCATATTGATTTAGAAATCAATAATGAAAAAACGCCTGCCACTTGGGCTCAAAAAATCTTTTAAGATAAAAAACTTTACCAGACTATCTTCAAAGATAGTCTGGTTTACACACATCAGGAACACTGATACAAAAACCGATACTTTCATTTCTTTGATTACGAAGCCAACCATTCTTCAAATACGCACGT
>JAGCNI010000136.1 GCA_017646015.1 Lentisphaeria bacterium | reverse complement strand
TGATCAACATCCCGGAAAGACTCAGAAAACCGAGCATAGCCATAAAACCGAAAGGTTCACCGGTCATCAGCAATCCGGCGGAAACTCCGGTCACAGCCAGTGGTACACAGATCCAGATGATCAATGACTTACGGACCGAATTGAACATGAAGAGCAGAATCAGGACCATCAATGCCGCAAAGGGGGGGATCTTGCTGTATAATGCCCCGGAGGCATCCCGGCTTTTTTCATATTCTCCGCCCCATTCCAAAGAACAGCCCGGAGGCAGAGGCAGGGCTTCGATTTGCGGACGCAGTTCATCCAGCAGTGTACTGGAAAGACCATTGAACGGATCGCAATATACCGTAATGGTCGGAACTCTGTTTTTGCGGACAATGACCGGATTCATCCATTCGATTTTTGTGCCGTCAAAGAGTTGGGCAAGGGGGATCATACGGTTGGCTGTTGGACTCCATACCATGATACTGTCAAAAAAATCTACTTTCTGCCGGGCTGTCGGAGCTCTTGCAATGATGGGAACTGCCTGATCTCCATCACGGAAAACTCCGATCTGCAATCCTTCAAAAGATTCTTTGATCGCTTCGGAAGCTGCGGTAACTGTTACTCCGGCTCTGCCCGCCCGTTCTTCTGAAAAAACAGGTTGCAGCACTTTGACCGGATTTCTCCAATCTGTACGGATCGCCCGTGTATTGGGATTTTTCCGCATGATCTGCATGGTTTGCTCCGCCAGATCACGAAGTTGTTGTGATGTCCCTCCGCTGAAACGTGCCTGAATTGCTCCATTGGCTCCCGGCCCCAGACGGAATTTATAAGGATCGATTCCCCAATCCGGATGATTCTCATCTCCGTATTGCTGTATTTTACGGATGAGTGCGGGAATCATTTTGTAATCCTCCACATCCACCAGCAGTTGTGCAAATGCCGGATCCGGTTCTTCCGGCGCATAGGTCAAAATAAAACGCAAGGTCCCGCTGCCGACACAACGGGTGATATTGGTTGTTCCTGAAAGGGTACGGATATATTTTTCCACTTCCGCCGCTGCCTGATTGGTTGTGTGGATCCCGGTTCCTCCCGGCAGACGCATATCCACAATAAACTGATCCCGTGTTGAATCCGGAAAAAAGTTTTTCCCGACTTTTGTGAAAGCATACATTCCGGCAAGCAGAAGAAGTACAAGCAGGATCACGACAGCTCCCCGGTGGTGCAGACTCATATTGAGAAATTTTCGGTAGCCATTAAAAAACGGGGAGGTGTAAGCAGCTGGTGCATCGGCTCTTTTCTCTGTCTTGAAAACATAACAGCAGAGCAACGGTGTAATCGTAATGGCAGTGATCCAACTGAGGAATAACGAAATCAACAGAACATAAAACAGGGAACCGCAGAATTCTCCGGTACTGTCTTCTGAAAGTCCGATTGCAGCGAATGCGGTTACAGCGATCGCAGTCGCTCCCAATAGCGGCAGTTGAGTTTGACCTGTGACTTCTGCCGCCGCCCGCAGTTTATCTTCTCCGTTCCGGATCCGGATCATCATTGCTTCGGTGATCACTATGGCATTGTCCACCAGCATCCCCAATGCAATGATCAATGCTCCCAGCGAGATTCGTTGCAGCGGGATGGAATAGCAGTTCATAACAGCCAATGTTCCGGCAATGGTCAGCAGAAGAACAAATCCGATCAGGATCCCGCTTTTCAATCCCATAAAAAGCATCAGAACCGCAAAAACAATGATCACCGCTTCGATCAGATTTTCTGTAAACGCATCAACTGCCCGTGTCACACTCTGTTCCTGCGAGGATATTGTCTGTATCTGCATCTCCGCCGGAAACTCCGGAGCCATTTTCTGCAATTCTTTCCGCAATGAACGTCCGGTTTTGACCACATTGCCATTCAAACGGGTGGAAACACCGATCCCGATTGCACGGATACCGTTATAGTAGAGCATTGTTTCCGGAGGATCTTTCAAGGCAGAACGTATTTCAGCCAGATCCCCCAAGGTGATTTGAACTCCGTTTTGATCGGCAATGACCAGTTTTCGCAGAGACTCCAAACTCTGACTGCCATTTTCCATTTTGACCGGCAGCCATTCTCCGCCAAAGGAGATCCAGCCTTCATCCGTGACAAGGTTTCGTTCTTTTAATTGTGCAAAAATCTTTTCCGGTGCGATCCCAAGCTGTCCGATCCGTTCACGATTCAGAGAAACATAAACAACATCCTGCGGAATCGCAAAAAGAGCGATCCTTTTCACATCTTCTGCGATCAACAGTTTTTTCTGTAGAAAACGGGCAAATTCATGCAGCCTTACGGACGATACATTTTTTCCGGTCAATGCAAAAAATGCTCCATATACATCTCCGTAATCATCCAGAATTTCCGGCTTTTGTGCTCCCCGCGGCAATCCCGGTTCAGCCCCACTGACTTTGTTTCGGAGTTCGTCCCAGATCTGCGGCAAACTCTTTTTGTTGTAAATATCCCGCATCTCGGCAGTAACAATGGATCTTCCCCGGTAGGATTTGGAGCGCAATTCTTTCAACTGTTCCATTTCCTGCACTGCTGTTTCGATCTTATCGGTCACTTCCTGCATGGTTTCTTCCGGTGAAGCTCCGGGATATTCCGTGATGATCTGAGCCTGTTTGATCGTAAATTCCGGATCTTCATATCGCGGCAGCTGGTAATATGCCATGATCCCCGCAATCAGAACCAGTATCGTGACAGACCATGTGAGCAAAGGTTTGGTCACAGCAAAAACTGTCAGTGAACTTTTCATAATTGTTCTCCTGTCAGTTGACGGTTGCTGTTTTCCGGTAAAGGGCGGACAAGATCATTCTGAGCAAGGATATAAACTCCGCTGGAGACGATCTTCATTCCCGCCCGGAGCAGGGGACTGTATATGGAAACAGTATCGTGATCCGCTCTGCCGACAGTAACCTCAACTCTGACAACATGGCGGTTTTCCTGAATGAGCCATACACATGTTTTTCCATCGAATGGAAAAACCGCATCGCCCGGTACATCGAATCCGGAAATATTTTGAAAATCATTCAAATCCGGCACATGAACTGCCATTGTTGTGCCGGGCAGAAGCCGTGCGATCTTTTGCGGAAGGATCCGGAATTTTACATTGAATGTTTGTGTGACCGGATCCGCCTGTGTAGAGGCTTCTTTCAGAACCAGAGAAAAACGTTTGGACGGCAATGCCGGCAGCGTTCCGTAGAAACCTCCGGCTTTTTCCGCATCTGTATTGGCTTGACTGACCGATTTCGGAAAACGGGCAACTTCTTTTTCCGGAATATCCACTGAAATTTGAAAAGAGGAAAGATCCTGCAGTTTCAAAAGAACATCCTTGGCTTTCACCTGTTGAAAGTTGTCCACATAGGTGTTGGAAACGATCCCCGTGAACGGCGCAAAAAGTTCTGAATCTCTTAAATCATCTTTGGCATTGCGATAGGCGGATTCCGCCACATCAAGATCCCGCTTTTTCTTTTCAAAATCCGCTGCGGCAAGAACTTGTTTTTCAAACAGTACTTTGCCACGGTTGTAATCGCGCAACGCTTCATCATATTTTGCTTTCGCTCCGTCCACTGCCGCCTGAAGCATGGTCGGATCCAGTTTGGCAAGAAGTTCTCCCTTTTCGACTTTTTTACCCGCTCCCGCATTGAATTGGATCAGTTGTCCGCTCAGCCGGAATGACAGATTGACCTGTGTTTCCGGTTGTACGATTCCCGGAAATACACGGTAACGAACCAACCTTTCTTTCTCCAATGTAAAAAATCGGACAGCCAATTCTTTTTGGATTTGTTTTACAGTTTTTCCGGACTTTCCGCAACCGGTCAACAGGACAGCAGTGCAGAAAACAGCAACAAGGCAAGTTCTGTTTTTCATAAATAATCCCCCCCATGAATTATCCATGTTAAAAAAATAATGGTCATTTT
>JAGCNI010000135.1 GCA_017646015.1 Lentisphaeria bacterium | reverse complement strand
TTTTCAAGGGAGTTGTTCATACACTCCAGAACTTCAATAAAAATTTTCTGTTTTTCCGGTTCGACCGGATTGAGGATCCGGCTGAAGAGGTCAGACAGGGAATTATCGAAATCGTTCTGTATTTTTTTTCCTTTTTCCGATAAAGAGATATTGACAGCTCTGCGGTCGGACTCATCTGTTTTGCGAATCAGGAGTTCCATTTTGACGAGAGATTCAACGATTTGTGAGATTCCACCGGGGGAGATACCCAGTTCTTCAGCGATATCCTTGGCTTTTTTCTTTTCGTCGGAACTCAATATGACACAGCTGAGTACACGGAGCTGCGGCAGAGTTATTTCCGGATAAGGACGCCTGACTCCGATATGACGGGCATAATAATTCCGGATTGCTTCCACTGTCTGGAAGAGTTGTCTCCAGAGTTTCACACTGTCCGCATTGTTTTCCATATTTTTCTGTTTCCTCAAAAGTTGATGATAAATGATTAGTTTCTAAATATATTACATTTTAAATAATTTTCAAGAATAAAACAAAAAATAATCCGAAACTTTTATTGCAAAATCGTGTTTCTGCATGTAATTTACCTGACTTTGAAAAAAAATACTTTAAAATAAAAGAAGCAAGACAGAGGAAATTATGGAAACGAGAGAACATTGGGGATCACACTGGGGTTTTCTGCTGGCGACGGCAGGAGCTGCAATCGGCTTGGGAAATATCTGGAAATTTCCGTATGTTACGGGGATGAACGGAGGAGCGGCATTTGTACTTGTATATTTGCTTTGTGTATTGACAGTGGGCTTGCCGATCATGATCTGTGAACTTGCGTTGGGTCGTGCGACCCGTCGCGGAGCGATCGGAGCATTTGAATTTTTCACACCGAAACGAAGTTTTGCCTTGGATGCCTTTGCCTTTTTTGTGATCATAGTCAGCTGTGTGATTACATTTTTCGGTCAATACGGTTTTGCGGTCCTGATTGCATTCTGCGGTGTCTGCATGCTTCTTTTCAAATGGAAATCTCTCGGGATCATCAGTGGGTTCATTGTTCCGGCAGTGATTCTTTCCTACTATTGTGTGATTGGCGGCTGGACATTGATTTACATTGTCAAGGCGGTGACAGGGGGATTGACATTCACGACACAGGCGGGAGCGGAAGCGGTGATGAAGCCGATTTTGGAAGCACCGAAGAGTGCGTGGGGAATGATCATCAGTGCCCATCTTATTTTTATTACGATCACAGGAAGTATTCTTCTTTTTGGTGTAAAGAAAGGGATCGAACGTTTTTCCAAATTTCTGATGCCGTTTCTGTTTGTTCTTCTGGTCATTCTTCTTTTGCGTTCGATCACGCTGCCCAATGCATCCAAAGGGATCCGCTTTTTCCTGTATCCTGATTTCTCCAAACTTTCAGCGGAAGGGGTTTTGATTGCGATGGGTCATGCCTTTTTCACATTGAGTCTTGCCATGGGGATCACGATCACATACGGAAGTTACCTGAAGAAACAGACCAATCTTGTAAAATCTTCTTTGACAGTGATTCTTTTGGACACCAGTGCGGCGATCATGGCTGGGTTGGCGATTTTTCCGGCTGTTTTTGCGATGGGATTTGAACCGACCCGTGGTCCGAGTCTGACTTTTGAAATTCTGCCGGCAGCTTTCAATTTGATTCCGGGCGGCGGAATTTTCTGGAATACTTTGTTTTTCCTGATGCTTTTCATTGCGGCATTGACCAGTTCCATGAGTTTATGCGAAGTGGTGGCGAATACAGGGATCGAACAGTTCAAAATGCCGCGTAAGCTGGCTGTCGGTCTGACAGTTTTCTGTTGCGGTCTGCTGGGACTTCTGCCGGCATTGAGTATTGCAAACTGGGATAATCTTCCGTGGCTTTATGATTTTTTCAATGCCTCTTTCCCGTCTGTCAGAGGAAGTATGTTTGATGCTATGGATTCAGTCTGTTCCGACTGGCTGCTGCCGATCGGTGGATTGCTGATCACCGGATATGTCGGTTGGATCTGGGGGACACGTCATGCGTTGAAAGAGATCCGGAAAGGTTCTTCTTATCATTTGGACACCAATATTTTCCTGCTTGCTGCCGGATTGCGTGGAGAACGTGGCTACAACATTCACAATCAGATCTCTACACCGGCTGTACTCTGGGCGGTATTTGTCCGTTGGGTCACACCGATCCTGCTGTTTTTTGCTTTCCTTTACAGTATTGGATTGATCAAGTTCCAGGTTCCGGAAGTGTTAGCGCATAATGAAAAACCGGCAGTTGTGCAACAGGTCCAGCCCCCGGATTTTACAGAAAAAGGTTTTGTGGAAAGTGTGAAAAAATGATTCCGGAACATAGTTTTCCTTTTGATCCGACCAATGGTATGACCTGTGAGGAGCTGTTGAAAATCAAAGCTCCTGAAGCTCCGGCTGATTTCAAATCATTCTGGGAAGAAAATTATAATCTGGTCATGTCCCATGTGCCGACTTACTTTATCGAAAGGGAAATCTGGTCTCCCGATCCGGGTGTACGGATTTATCTGATCCGTGTCAAAAATTGGGACAATACAGAATTCAGCATGTGGCTGTGCCGTCCGGAGGAGTCCAAAGGCGGACTTCTGATCGGGCAGGGCTATGGAAATCCGGCGGTTCCGGCGGAGAAATTTGACTTGGGACTTACGATTTGTCATCCCTGTGTCCGCGGGCTTGGACGTTCTCAATGCAAGGAGATTCCGTGGAAAGCATCTCTGCATGTTCTTCACGGGATCCGTTCCAAAGAAACATATATTCTGCGTGGAGTGATCACAGACCTCTGGATGGCAGTCAGTGTGATGATCGACATGTTTCCGGATACAGTTTCCAATCTGAATTATGAAGGAGCCAGTATGGGCGGCGGAATGGGTGCGTTGATGCTGCCGTGGGACAAACGGTTTAAAGCTGCTCATCTGGCTGTGCCCACATTCGGCTCGGCGATCCGTTTTGATTATCAGTCCACCGGTAGTGGCGAGGCATGCCGTCAGTATGTGCAGGATCATCCGGAGGCGTTGGATGTTCTTGCGTATTTTGATGCGTCGGTTTCTGCGCAGTATCTGAATATTCCTGTTCTGGTGACTCCAGCTTTATTTGATCCTTGTGTGGCTCCTGCCGGACAATTTTCTGTTGCCAACTCCATTCCGGAAAAGAACCGGATCTTGAAGATCCGTGAGGTCGGACATTTTGCGCCGACAGAAAATGATAAACGTCTGGAAATTGAAATTCAAAATATCACACGGTCATTGTTTTTATCAGAATAAGATATTTTTAATAAGGAGGATTTTGAAAAATGGCTGAACTGCGAACAGTAAAAGTTGGTATGATCGGTCTTGGACAACGGACTGAAACTTTGCTTGCCTCTATTTTTCACATGGAAAATATTGATGTTACAGCGATTTGCGATGTGCGTCAGGAGCGTATTGATAAGATCAACAGTATTTTTGATTCCCATTCCTCACCCCGTCCCAAAGCCTATTTGGATTATCATGAACTGCTGGACGATCCCAATGTGGAAGCGTTATTTGTTCCGACCAGTTGGAACTCCCATCTGCAGATTGCCTGTGACTGCATGAAAAAAGGGAAATATGTGGGGATCGAAGTGGGTGGAGCCTCCTCCACAGAAGAACTTTGGCAGTTGGTTCATGCGTCTGAATCGACTGGTGTTTCCTGCATGATGCTGGAAAACTGCTGTTATGGCAGAAATGAATTGATGGTTCTGAACATGGTCCGCAAAGGGATGTTCGGGGAATTGATCTATTGCGAATGCGGATACGAACATGACCTTGGTGAAATGTCCTGGGCGGCGGAGACCGGCTTGCGTTTGGAACGTACCCTCCACAACCGGTACCGCAACGGCGATCTTTATCCGACTCACGGGATCGGACCGATTGCCAAAATTCTGAATATCAATCGCGGCAACCGTTTCCTGACTCTTTCTTCTCATGCCACAAAAGCCCGCGGTTTTGTGTCTGCTTATGAAAGCCATACAGGAAAGCCCTGTCCGATCCGTTACAATGAAGGGGACATTGTTACAACAGTGATCCATTGTGCCAACGGTGAAAATATTACATTGACACATGGTGTTTCACTGCCTCGTCCTTATTCCCGCGATTGTCGTGTTCAGGGAACCAAAGGGATCTGGCTGGAAAATGCAAATGGCATCTATGTGGATGGTATCAGTCCGAAATATGAAAAAATTGATGCTGCCGGCAATCCGTATCTGGTGCATGATTGGGATAAAGTTGAATCTTTCTATGAAAAATATGATCATCCGATCTGGGAGCACTTCCGGGAAAATCCGGTTGGGGAACATGGTGGAATGGACTTCCTCTGTCTGAATGCGTTTCTGGATGCAGTCCGCAGAAAAGATGTCACTCCGATCGACGTGTATGACTGCGCAGCATGGATGAGCATTACCTGTCTTTCTGAACAGTCCATTGCATTGGGCGGAATGCCTGTTCCGTTCCCGGATTTCACCAATGGAAAATGGCTCGACAGAGTGCCTGAAACACCTTCAAAATGGGCATTGAGCGATGTTTTTCCCGTGACAGAATAAGTCATTTTTTCTGAAAAAAAGCTGCTGACCGGTATAAAGTGAATTATTTATCCGGAGCTCAGCAGCTTTTTTTTATCTTCTTCCGAAACGGCGTTCGATTTCTTTCATGGAAATATTCAGAATGGTCGGGCGTCCATGCGGACAGGCAAATGGCAGGTCACAATAGGAGAGTTGTTTCAGGAGAGACAAGGCTTCTTCCATCGTGAGTTCATCATTGGCTTTGACTGCGGCTTTGCATGCACACATTGCGACTTGTTCATAATTGATATTTCCTCCGGGAGTGCCGCTTTCGGTGAGATTTGAAAGCATATCCTGAAACATTTTTCCTGCACTGTCCTGATTCATTGCGGCGGGAATGGCATTGAGTTTCACGGTATTGCTGCCGAACGGTTCAGCTTCAAACCCCAGTTTTTCCAGTGTTTTTGCATTTTTCTGAACAAAAACAGTTTCTGCTCTGGAGAGTTCAAGCGAGACGGGGATCAGCAATTTTTGAGAGAGAGAACCATCGACTCCTTTCAGGATTTTTTCAAAAAGCACCCGTTCATGAGCGGCATGCTGGTCAATCATGATCAGCCCGTCATATCTTTCTGCGAGGATATAAGAATTGTTGAGGATTCCGATCACCCGCAACCCCAGATTGTTTCCCGGCTGATTTTTTTCAGTTGTTTCCGGTTGTATTTCCGGGACACGGTCAGGCGGGGGAGTTTTTTCCACGATCTCTTTTTCCGCTTCCTGAAAACCGGGCAGTTCAGATGCTTTTTTGAGTTCCTCCATCATTCCCTGCGGCGTATAATCCAGAAATGCTTTCCGCATGGTGGACTCGATCACACTGCGATTTGCCGGATCGGCATAAGAGACCTGTTTTTCCGGTTCAAGAGCAAAAGAGACGGCAGGAGCATCTCCTGTACCGTGCGATTGAGTGTGGAAAGATTCCGTTTTTTTCTGCGGGATCAGGTCTGCTGCATTGACAGAGGAGAAGTCGAAAGGAGCGGGAGCGACAGCTTCCGGATCAAACATTGCTTCCGGCGACAATGGTTTTTCATCCTCTCTCAGAGGCGGTCTGATTCCGAACAACGGGGTAGCCGAGGGAGATGTGAGGATGGTATTTTCCGAATCCCGGAGAGCGTTTGCGACAGCTTTCCGGACAGCGGCGACGAGTTCAAATTCTCTTGAGAAACGGACTTCCCGTTTTGCCGGATGCACATTGACATCGACCAGTGCCGGATCAATGGAAATAAAGATGATACAGGGCAGATATCTTCCTTTATCCAGCATGGGACCGCATCCTTCCTTGATTGCGCGGTAGATTCCGGGAGCATCCACGGGACGGCTGTTCACAAAGATTCTCTGTTCCAGACGTGTTGTCCGGGAGAAAGAACGTTTTGCGATATATCCCTGAACGGAAATACCATGTTCTTCCGTGGCGAGGGGGAGCATGGCTTCGGCATAATCACGGCCGAAGAGTTCGCGTATTCTGGGAGTCAGATCCTGAGCTCCGGGAGTGGAAAGGATGATTCTGTTATCAAGTTTCAACTCAAAAGAGAGTTCCGGATGCGCCAATGCCAGATTGGTCATCATTTCTGTAATATGATGTTCTTCAGTTCCCCGGCTGCGGAGAAATTTTTTCCGTGCGGGCGTATTGAAGAAAAGATCGCGGACAATGACTTCTGTACCCGGTGCACATCCGGCGGGTTTGGAAGAGATCATTTTTCCGCCGTGAAGGATCACTTCACATCCTTCGGGCAGTTCCCGTTTCCGTGTTCGCAGGGTGATTTTTGAAACGGAAGCGATACTGGGGAGAGCCTCTCCGCGGAACCCCATGGTACGGATGGAAAAGAGATCATCTTCATTTGTGATTTTGCTGGTGGCGTGTGCTTCAAAACAGAGCAGGGCATCATCGGGATCCATTCCTTCGCCGTCATCGGTGACAGAGATCATTTCTGATCCGGCTTTCCGTATTTGTACTGAAATTTTGGTGGAATGGGCATCCAGGGCATTTTCCAGTAATTCTTTCAGGACAGATGCGGGCCGTTCCACGACCTCACCGGCGGCGATTTTATTGTAGATATGTTCCGGTAAAAGATTGATTTTGCTCATTTTCTGGACTGCCTTTCTCCGGAATTGGATTTTTGTTTACCCTGCTGCTGTGCCTGCCGGACAATATTTTGAAACTCTTTTTCTCCGCGGATATTGTCAAAGTTTGAATTATAGGAAAGCGGCAGGATCTGTTCGCCGAGAGATTCGTATGCTTTTTTGAAATAGGCGAGAGCTTCTGCTGTGTTGCCGGAAATGGAATACATGCCGGAAAGATTCAGAGCCGTGAGAGCCTGATGATCTTTTGAAGTGTGAAGATATACCATTTTCACACTCCGGATCGCTTCCTGATAACGGTTTTGTTTGGCAAGAGAAGCCCCCAGATTGTTATAGGCAAGCGTGTCGGTGGGATCCAGGATCGTCTGATGCCGGAAAACAGTTTCCGCTGCTTTATATTTCTGCTGCCGGAAGAGGATCGTTCCGAGAAAAGAGAGCAGAGCCCGGTTGGATTTATTGAAGACCAATGCGTTCCGGATGATTTCTTCCGCATCATGGTATCTTCCGCTTTCAGAATATTCAAGTGCTTGTGCCAACGCTGTTTCCACAGTCGGTATCACAATGTGATACTGAAGATTCCCATAATCCGGGAATTCCGGAATATTATAATGGAACGGACTCAGGCGCATTTCCAGTTTTTGCGGATGTGGATACAGGGAATTTTCATTATTGTTTTTGAAAATATTTTTATTCTGTCCGATCACAAGAGTCAGAACAATGATCAGTACAATAAAAAGGATCAGTGGAGCAAGTTGTTTTGAAAAGGGCAGTTCTTTCATGAAACAGTTTCTCCAGGGGTGATCAGATGACATGCACAGTAATGACCGTTTCCGGCTTTCCGCATGGGAGGAACTTCATTGCGGCAGAGGAGTTGTTTTTCCGCATCTGCTCCGGCGCAGAGGGTACAGCGTGTGCAGAAACGGCATCCGGCAGGGAATTCAGCCGGGAGAGGAACAGAACCGGGAATCGTGGATAAACGTTCTGTCTGCTGTCCCAGAACGGGGACTGCCGACAGCAGGGCGCGGGTATAAGGATGCTGCGGATTGTCGATCAGCGATCTGACCGGGCCGTATTCCACGATTCTCCCGGCATACATGACTGCGACTCTGTCGGCTGTTTCGGAAACGATCCCGAGGTTATGCGTCACCAGGATCATGGACATTCCCAGATCTTTCCGTAATTGCAGGAGGAGATCAAGGATCTGAGCCTGAATCGTCACATCCAGAGCGGTTGTCGGTTCATCTGCTACCAGAAGAGAGGGGTGACTTGCGATCGCCATGGCGATCATGACTCTCTGCTGCATACCGCCGGACATTTCATGAGGATAGAGTTTGATTCTGTTCACCGGATCCGGGATTCCCACAAGACGCAGGAGTTCGATCGTTTCCGCTTTGACATCTGTTACATCCGGACGATGCAGTTCCAGAGCCTCAGCGATCTGGTCTCCGACACGGAAGACCGGATTCAGGGAAACAGAAGGTTCCTGAAAAATGTATCCGATCTCTCCGCCGCGTATTTTCCGCAGGGAACGAGGCTCCAGAGAGAGGATATCGACTGTTTCACCGGAGCGTGTTTTGAGTTCAATGGACCCCTTCTGTATTTCTGCAACTTCGGGAAGAAGTCTGGAAAGGGACATACAGGTAACACTTTTTCCGCATCCGCTTTCGCCGACCAGAGCAAGGATTTCACCGTTTTCCACAGAAAATGAAATATCAGTCACAGCCGGAACCGTTTTGTTTTCCGAACGGAATGCGATTGTCAGATCTTTTACTTCAAGCAGTGCCATATTACATGATTTCCTTTTCCGTGAGATATTTCCGGAGTTGATCCAGTATTGCAGTTGCCTCCGGATCGTTCAATTCCTGTTTTGCCTCCTCCAATGGAAAAAAGAGACGGGAACGTTTCCCGGCTTCTTCCCATTTTTTGAGGATCTCCGTAATGTGCATGGGATAAAATTCAATAAACTGTTTATGAGCGAAGCGTGAAACACCGAGCAGGACATTATCGGATATTCCCCGGATCCCCGCTTCTTCATAAGCCTCTTTTTCCGCAGAGCGCAAACTGCTCATCCCTTTGGCAATGTTGCCTTTGGGAAAGATCCATCTGCCACCGCCGACAGGTGTCACCATCATGACCAGAATGGTTCCGTCATCTTCCAACAGATAGGGAATGACTCCGGAACGGAAAGGAGTATTTCCTTTTCCCTGGAGAGATCCGGAACGGATCCGGGAAATATTTTTTTTCCCGTTTCCCTGTTTTCTGACGGTCAGAAATGTAGGATCAGCAGTTTTTTTTCCGCGTTTTGTTTTCATGCTTTTTCTGCAGCCGCTTCCTGTTTGATTTCTTTGAGTTGGATCCCGGCGATCTTCAGATTGGGAGTATATACCGGGGAGACAAAAGAATCGCGTTTTCCGGCGATGATTTCAGCGACAGCAGTTCCCTGATCTTTGGCAGCCAGCCAGAGTCCGGGAGTTTTACCATCCAGTTCAGCACAATCCCCCACAGCGAAAATATCCGGATCAGAAGTGCAGAGTCTGGAGTCAACAACGATTCCGCGTTCTGTCTGCAAACCGGCTTTTTGTGCCAAAGAGATATTGGAACGGATCCCGGCGGAAAAGAGGAGCAGATCACAAGTCAGAATAGTTCCATCGGAGAAACGGGCATTGATCTTACCGTCTTCTTTTCGTGAGACCTCTTCCAGAGTTGAATTCAAACGGATCTGAAGTCCGGGACTCTGCAATTTTTTCAAAAGCAGAGCCGATTCCGCATCGTTGAGTTGTTTGGGGAGAAGACGGTTCATGAATTCAGAAACGGTCACGGTAAATCCCCGCTGGCGCAGAGCCCATGCGGCTTCCAATCCCAGCAGACCGCCTCCGATCACCAATGCTTCAGCATCATTGCCGCAGGAACAGGAGATCTTGCGGGCATCGTTCAGTGTCCGCAGAACGCAGCTTATGATTGATTCTGAACCTTTGACAGGCGGTACAAATGCCATTGCCCCGCAGGCGAGGATCAATTTGTCATAAGAAAATTCTCTGCCGTCTTCTGTTTTGACACAGTGTGCTGCCGGGTCAATGGCAGAGACCCGGATCCCGAATTCAGTTTTGATTCCGAGATTGTGAAGAGCCTCCGGTTTGGCAAGGAACAATTTTTCTTCAGCCAAGGTTCCTGCGACCAGTTCCGGCAGACGCATTTTGGCATATAATCCGGTTGTTTCCGAATCAAAAACGGTAATATCAGTTTCGGGATCGAGTTGTTTCAGTGTTTTCGCTGTTGTGATCCCTGCCTGCCCTGCTCCGATAATGAGAACTTTCATTGTATGACCTCCATTTTTTCTTTCAGAAATATAAAGGTTTTCTGCAAGAGGTCAAGTGCCGGATGGAAAAAAAAAGCTGTTTTCTGCAATCTCTTCTCCGGAGAATTCAAAAAATCATCATTTTTTCAATTTCCGGTGATACATTGTCCCCATTGTCATACGGTTTTGCGGGTTCGGCGGAAGAATGGTCAGGATCACGATTTCCAGCGGATTTTCTTTCATGAAGATCTCGCCGGATGCCTGTGGTGTGGTATTGGTTTCGCCGCCGACATTTTTCCATCCTCTGTTCTGCAGGGCTCGTGTGAGATCGGAAAGGACCTGTTCCGGCTGATAGGGAGTGCTGAACATGGCATATACCGAATCCCGTTTCGGGAATTCCATTACAGTTTCGGGGATCCCACCTGGCGGAAGCGGCAGGAGTTGGGGCCAATGAGATGGTTTTCCTTTTTTGAAATTTGCCGGCAGGTGCATGGAAAACTGCAGCATGGGTACGATCCCACCCAGTTCAACCAGATAATAACGTTGTTTGGAACCGTTTTTCAGGGGGATCTCAAACAGGAGTGAGTTGGAGTTTGCTGCCGCTGTTCCTTTTTTATAAATCGCCCGCAAATCCTGCAGTGCATCCCGCAGAGTCTTTTGAACCAGAGTTACTTCCATATCCAGAGTTCTGCCGTTGACTTTGATCTCTTCGGTCCATAATGTTTCTCCTTGAAGTGTGTTTTTTACATCTGAACCGAGTCTCTCCCCGGAGAACGGCCATAAAGAGAAAACATCCCCGTAAAGTTCTGCGGTCATACCGGAGATCAACAGAAATGTCAGAAGAAACAATATTGATTTCGTTTTCATAAATACCTCCGTAAGATCAGAGATCTGAATTTTTGGAATAATCCATGGTTTCCAGCCGTCCGACAGCAATCATAAGGAACATGATCGAAAGTGTTACAGAATAGATCAGCAGCATGAAGAAGACCAGTCCGAACATTTTGAAATCCAGGAAGTAAAAAACAAAATTCGGGAACAGGTAGTAGATGATAAATCCGGCTGCTCCGGCATATCCCGCCACCCCTTTCGGCAGCATTGCCACTGCAATCGGGAGAAAACTGAAAGAAAGAGAAAATGTCAGATAAAAAAACGAGATGATCATCGCAGCCAGTTCCCCCGTGAAACAGGAGATCATAATGATCATCCCGCAGAAAGGAAGAAATGCGAAAATCATGTATAATTGTTTCAACATCAAAGAGAAAGGATATATTTCCCCGGAT
Organism: Lentisphaeria bacterium; assembly: GCA_017646015.1. Taxonomy (GTDB): domain Bacteria; phylum Verrucomicrobiota; class Lentisphaeria; order Victivallales; family UBA1829; genus SIG94. The sequence goes on along the minus strand of JAGCNI010000135.1, from coordinate 25,023 downwards.
TGTATCCAGTGAGCCAGAAAGATCACGATCAGAGATCCGGCGTAGAGAGAACAGCAGACGATCAGCATTCCCAGATATTTTCCCAGCATGTAACTGATTTTCCGGATCGGTTTTGAAAGCAGGATCAGAATCAGATCGGAAGAAATATCCTTCGGGATTTCAGATGCCCCGAGAAAACCGCCGAAAAAGGCAGAAATGATAAACATGATGAAAGCAGAGGTGAGCAGCGGACTCTGGCTCCGGTTGGCTTCCACCACTTGAGCAAAAATCGATTCCGCATTCAACTGTTGGGCGATCGGATCCAGATTGGATACAATAAATGCCATACACAGGGCGATCCCCAGAAAAATAAAAAATGCCGGTTCACGCATCCGTTTCAAGGAGAGCAAAGTAATCGCAAACATTTCTTATTTCCCTTTCTTGTTTCCGGCTGAATTTTTCTTCATCATTTCCATTTCCCGTTCCATCAGGATCTCGGCTATACTCGGATGAAATCTGCTTTCGTCAATTTTGGCATCCGCCTGATTGGCTGTTTCTATTTCTCTGAGTTTGGAAGCCAGGCGGACCATTTCTGTATAAAGCAGGGAATAGTCACGGTATTCCGGTTTGAGTTTCAGCAGCGGCATCATGAATGCAAGTTGTTCGCGCTCCGGCTTTTTCAATGTACGGAACTTATTGAGAGCCAGAGCCCATATCGTGAATTGTTCCAGTTGCGGGAATTTACTGAGATAACGGTGAAATTCTGCTGCCGAGAGTTGTTTTTTGCTTTTTTCATTCAGAAAATAATAGACAAATGCCGGTGCGGCAATCGGATTGGCAGCGTAATTTTCCCGCAACGCAGAGAAGATACGTTCCTTTTCTTCCGGATCCCGTGTGTATTCACCCAGCACAGCCATTGCATAAAGTTTCTCTTCTTCCGTCTGTGCCGCAGCAAGATCATTGGTCATATCCGTATGCATGATCCGGTATGTTACAATGTCCCGGACAGATTCCGGCAGGTCATTGAGGATATTATCCAGTTTGACCTTGTCCGGATTGATATTTGCTACCGCTGCACAGCGCAGGAATGCTTCCGAGATGAAATACAGCAAAAAAACCGGAAGAATCATCAGGATCATCAGACCGGTTTTTTTATTCATGGTTCAGCCCTCTGCAGATCGTTATTGTTTTTTTCCGCAACGGGTGCAGTATGCTTTGCTGCTGAGAATATGTCCGCAGGAACAGACACCCCATGTTTTGACAGCATGACCGCATGTTCCGCAGAATTTATCGCCCGGTGCAGCGGGTGTCACACAGTTTTCACAGAGATGTTTTTTGAACAGGATTTCCTGCTGGACTTTTGCAATCAGCTCCAGAGCCTTTTGTGAAGGTTTGAGCAGTCTTCCTTCATCATCGATCGGATATTTTGCTTCGCGTGTTGCTTTGACAAGGCGTTCTTCGATATCCGGGATCTGGCAATAATCAGAATAGATTTCGTCTTTTCCGGCTTTGCTCATTTTCCATTCATCATAGAGGACACTGAGGACAGCCAGGGATTCTTCTCCGCCCCGGGCTTTTGCTTTTGCGTGGATATAATTGCTGATGAGATAGGATTCCGGATCCCGTGTACGCTGGATCGCCATACGGAAGAAACGCGCAGCTGCGGCATAATCCGGTTCGGAAAGGATCTTATCCGGATTGTTCTGATCCACAATTGTCCGGGAAAGAATGAAGCCGGCATAGAAAGGGATCTGAATGTTGTGTGCCAGATGCGGATTCGCACATGCCTGTTCCAACAGTTTGACTGCCAGTTTGGGGTCTGCATTGGAGATGCTCAAAACACCGCTCTGATAGGATTCCACAAAGTTCGGGTCGTAAGCAATGATTTTTTCCAACATACGGCTGACCTTGTCCACATTGGTGGAATCAATGGAGGAAAGACCTCCGGCAAAATTGATGAAACGCATCCAGGCAACGTCTGCAAAAAATTTATGCAGACCTGCAACCGGAGCTTTTGTCAGAAAATTTTTTTCCTGAGAGATATCACTCTGCATCGGGGTCAGGATACAGGCGAGGTAGGATGCCACGGCAAGCGAGGCGATCATGATCATAAAACGGATAACAGTATCTTTTTTCATAAAACAGTCTCCTCCCGGTTGATCACTTGATGTCTTTGACTTTGAAGAAGAAACTTGTCAGCATGAGCAGGAAAAGAGCATAAGCGATTCCCCAGACAGTGACAAGGATCATATATAAAATCGGGATCGGTTTCAGATAGACCGCATGGGACTTGAAGTTGAAAAGATCCAGATTCGGGAGCAGTCCGCCGTAAACGACCGGGATATTTGCGATGATTCCGGTGGAATAGGCAAACCAGATGGCAATGATCGTCAGAACCGGAGCTGCCACTTCCGGAAAGAGCGTTGCAAAAAATACTGCCATGGAAGCCATGGGAATGATGCTGATGATCAGAAGAAAATGAGCTTGAAACATCGGTCCGGCAATCGCTTCGGAGAAAGTCAGGGCGTAAATGATCAGTGAACCGGCTGCGATCAGAGCACAGATCACAAATCCTGCCACGCAGATCCCCACTGCTTTCCCCGCAAGATATTGTGTTCTGCCGAGAGATTTTGTCAGCAGGGTCGCCGCTACTCCCTGACGTAATTCACGGGGGATTTCAAATGTGACCGAAAGCACCACCAGAGATGCTGCTATTGCATTCAAAACAAGAGAGACATCCATCATCAGCGGTTTATGATGACCGATCGTCAGGATTTCGTACATGGATGCGATCCCGACCAATACCCAAACACAGAAAATCAGAAAATACACCACTTTCATGCGAAGGATGTTTTTCCACGTCCCACTTGCAATTGCCATAATTTCACTCATGCCAATCAACTCCTTTATTATTATTTTTCAGTTGAATTTCTGTTATTGAAAATTCAGTTGTTCCGTGCATTATCTTCTTCGATCTTTTTGAAGAAAAATGATTCCAGATCTTCTCCGCCCTTGCGGATTTGAACAGCGTCACAGAATTGTTCAGAAAGATTATTGATCCGGGAAAGAAGTGCCGATTCCGGTTTTTTGAAGAAAAGTTCCCATTCTTCATTGCCTTTTTTTACCACCTGATCCGCTTCCGTGATCAGTTCTCTGACATGAACTGTTCCGGAAATATCAACTGTAACTCCTTCGCCTCCACCGGAAAGCAAGGTATCAAGTGGACCTGCACAAAGCAGTTTCCCTTTGTTCAGAATAGAAATATTGTCACAGATCTCCGCCACGTCAGAAAGAATATGACTGCTGAAAAAAACAGATGCCTGAAACTGTTGTTTCTGCGCCAGAATGATCTCTTTGAACTCCTGCCGTCCGTAAGGATCCAATCCCAACAGCGGTTCATCCAGGATCAGCAGATCCGGTTTGTTCAGGATCGCCTGCGCGATCCCGATCCGTTGAAGCATACCGCGGGAGAAGGTACCGATCTTGGATTTTGCATGAGGAGCCATCCGCACAATCTCCAGAACTTCTTCCACACGTTGTTTCCGGGTGTCAGAGGGAATTTTGAGCAGACGCGCACAGACATCCAGAAATTCCAGAGCCGAAAGAGTCGGTGTGAACGCAGGGCTGTCCGGAAGAAAACCGATCCTGTTTTTGGATTCCACATCATCATAAGGTTTTCCGAGGACAACAGCTTTTCCGCCTGTGGGCCGGATCAACCCCATCAGGATTTTGATCGTGGTTGTTTTTCCAGCTCCATTGGGACCGAGAAATCCGAAGATACAATTTTTCGGAATGGAAATATTCAGTTTGTTCAGAGCCGGACGGGATGCTTTTTTGAACCAGGAGTCATAACTCTTGGTCAGATCTTCTGTCTGGATCACATATTCTTCCACGTTTCAGTCCTCACTTTCCGGGGTTTTGCAAAAAAGTTCAGGAAACACTCAACTCTTTCAGGATTTCAACCGTAGCCTGAAGGAGAGCTTCGATTTCTTCCTGAGTACCGACTGTTATCCGGACATATCTGCATGTGCGTTCCATTGCAAAATAGCGGATGAAAATATTCCGCTTTTTCAATGCATTGAAATAATCTGCCGCATTGACCGGAGGAATGACAAACAGGAAGTTTGTTTCAGAAGGCAGAACAGTAAATCCGAGTTCTGCCAGTTTTTCCGCAAGAAGTTTCCGGTTCTGTTTGATTTTTTCGACAGAATCATTGAAATATTCCATATCCCGCAATGATGCCAGAGCCAGTTTCTGCGCCAGCATGGAAACATTGTAGGAGTCTTTCATTTTCATCATACCTTCGATCAGTTTCGGATGAGCCACGGCATAGGAGAAACGCAATCCTGCCAGAGAACGGCTCTTGGAGAAAGTTCTGGTCACAACTGTATTGGCATATTTTCTGACCATGTCAATACAATTCTGTTCTGCAAAATCTGCATAAGCCTCATCCAGAACCACGATCCCTTTGAAGTTGGCACAGATTTTTTCCAGTTTCTCCCGCGCAAAACGGTTTCCTGTCGGTGCATTCGGACAGGCAATGAAGAAGAGATTTGCCCGTTCCGCCTGTTCCAGCACATTCTCCGGAATATCAAAATCTTCTGTCAGAGGGATCTTGATACATTCCGCCCCTTGCAGTTCCGCCAGTGTGGGATACAGGGAATAGGAGGGATCAAAACATGCCACCGGATGAGACGCATCCGAAAAACAGCGTGTAAGGATCGTCAGCAGATCATCCGAACCGTTTCCTGTGATGATATTGTCAGCGGTATAACCGTACATGGCAGAAACTTCCGCCCGGAAATCAGCGGAGACCGGGTTGGGATAGAGCCGGAGCAGATCGGTATTGAATTCATCCAAAGCCTTTCTGACCATGGGTGAGGGCGGGAAAGGGGATTCATTGGTATTGAGTTTGATCACTTTTCCTGCTTTGGGCTGTTCGCCGGGAGCATAGCCGGACATGGCTTCGATATCCGGTCTGAAATAAGAAACATAGTTGTTGTTCATTTTGAAAAACCTCAAATTTTATTGCGTATGGATCCGCTGTTGCCATGAGCATCGAGCCATTCCATTTCAGCAAATTTTTCGATAGCGGGAATTTCTTTCGCGATAGAGCCCCGGTTGTATTTGACCAGACTGCTTCTGCGGATGAAGTCGGTAACAGTCAGACCATGGAAGAAACGGGCAGTGCCACCTGTCGGCAGAACATGACTCGGTCCGGCAGTGAAATCTCCGGCAGGTTCCGGAGTCCATTGACCGATGAAGATCGCTCCGGCAGCTTTGACATCATACGCCCGTTTTTCAGCATCTTCGATCATCAGTTCAAGATGTTCCGGTGCGTACGCTCCGGCAATTTCAATGGCTTCATCCATATTTTTTGCCACGATCATGAAAACACCTTTTTCCAGAACACGGTCAATGGTTTCATTGCGTTTCAGTGATTTTTTCTGTTCTTCGATCGCTGCAATGACTTTTGCCGGGATGTCCGGACAATCAGTGACCAGAACTGCCTGTTCCAGTCCGCTGCCGTGTTCCGCCTGGGAAAGCATATCCGCCGCAATACATGCCGGATTGGTTTTCGCATCGGCAACCACCATGATTTCAGAGGGACCGGCAACCATATCGATCGCAACTTTTCCATACACCAGTTTCTTGGCGGCGGCAACATACGCATTCCCGGGTCCGACGATTTTATCCACTTTGCGGATGGTGGCTGTCCCGTAAGCCAGCGCAGCAATGGCATAGGCTCCGCCCAGACGGTACACCTCTTTGACACCAGCCGCTTTCAGAGCATACAATGTTGCCGCATGGATCGAACCGTCTTTTTTCGGCGGTGTGGCGGCAACGATCTCTTTGACACCAGCCGCAGCAGCGATCCCGGCTGTATGCAGAACCGTTGACACCAGCGGAGCCGTTCCGCCGGGAATATAACAGCCAACACGTTCCATCGGTGTGAATTTTTCACCCAGCATGACCCCTTCCCGCGGAGTGCATGTCCAGTTTTCAGGCATCTGACGGCGTGCAAAATCCTGAATGTTGGCAAGCGCAAGATGGATCGCTTCTTTGGCAGACGCATCCAGTTGTTTTTCCGCTTCTGCAAATTCTTCTTCCGTAACACGGAATCCCGCAGGGGTCAAATCAAGAGAATCAAATTTTTTCAGAAAATGACAGATCGCAGCATCGCCTTTTTCTTTGACATCAGCAACGATCGCCGCCACTGCATCTTCAATCGTTTTCGGACAATCCGGACGGTTGTATAACTCATTCAGAAATTCCTGATATCCATCATCCTGCCAGTTTATGATCTTCATCGTATCTGTCACTCCTCAAAGATATAGATTATTAAAATGATGCAATATACCATATTCTGAGCCATTCTGCAAATGCAAAAAACAATATTTTCAAGAATCATTCACAGAATACAGTTTGAAAAGAGCTGTTTTTGGTGTTATCTTATGGCAGTTCCGGAAAAGGAACCGGTTTTTACAGAAATATTTTATTTTTCTTACCAAGAAAGGAATCAATACCATGGAAACAAAGATCCGTGAAAAACTCGAAGAACTCAGAGTCTGTTTGCAGAATGACGGCGGCGATCTGGAAGTCGCTTCCATCGAAGGTAAAAACGTTTTTCTCCGTCTGAAAGGTGCATGCGGATGCTGCCCTCATGCCACTATGACGATCAAAGACGGAATCGAAAGAATCCTCCGCGAAGAGATCGATCCGGAAATCGTTGTGGAAAGAGTTTGATCTCAAGCCATGTACAGAGCCGGTTTTGATTATTCCCGGCAGGAAGCTTCTTTTGCTGTTGCAGACAGGGACGGGAAGATCCTGCTGGAAAAATTCAGGGAGTTTCCTCCGCGGAATGCCTCGGGTCTGCCCGGATGGCTGGAAGAGTGTCTGACAGAAGTCGGTCTGACTTTCAATGACATTTCTGAATGGAGCGTTGGAAACGGTCCCGGATCGTTTACCGGATTGCGTGTCGCCGCATCGTTTGTCATGGGGCTGGCATTCGGTAAAAATATCCGCACCAGAGGGGTTTCCACTGCCGGTGCCATTGCGGATTCTCTCGAATTGCCGGAGAGCGTGACCCGGGTCATGACTCTTTTTGACGGTCACAGAGATGAATTGCTCGCTTTCGGTCTGGAACGGAAAGACGGTTCTTTTGTACCGTCCGGTGTGCATCTTGTCCTGAACAGAGAATCTCTCGATCAGATCAGTGATTATGATGTACTTGCCACAATGGCAAAGGATCACGATAAAGTGGCAGCTGTCGGCGGCGAACTCATACTGCCGCGTTTACGTTCCGTGGAACATATCGCTGCATCCCGTTTGATCTTCAATGACGAACAGAATTTCTCCACACCGTTGACCGACCCCGTATATTTGCGGCCGGCGGTCTTTGTGGAACCGAAAATCCCGCGTCAGTTCCCTGAAAAATAAAAGACAGATTTCTACAACTCCCGCGACCGTTGAAAAACGTTGTCACGGGAGTTTTTTTATTTCCCGAACAGCGTCAGGCAGAGAATGGCAAGAACACCGAGCAGAGCGGCGAAAACGGTCCGTTTGGTAATCTTTTCTTTCAGGAACAGAATGCTCATGACAAATGTGACAATGAAACTCATCTGGGAGATGGAGAGGGTGATCGTTGCCGGACCAACGCTGAGCATCAGTGCCATAAAATAGACAATTCCCGAAATCAATGCACCGGAAAGAATCCCGTATCCGGCAATTTTCCGGGTGAAAGTCAATGTTTTTTCCCGTGCGAGAGCATAAATCAATCCGCCGATGACCCAGCAGGCTCCATTGACCAGCGGAATCCCTGCCGGATCAGCACCCGCCTGAAAGGCAAATTTATAAGAGATCCCCATACATGCACGCAGAAAACTGGCTGTAATGACCATATAGATCCCGATCATCGCGGCAGAATTTCCTTTGACAGCAAATTTTGTTCCCGGCGGCATGAATGCTATGATCGCCGCCACTGCCGACAGAATCCCGGCAATCTGCCAGCCATCGACTTTTTCCCCCAGAAACAGGATCGCTGCAATCACCACGATCACCATGTTCAGACGGTAGATAGTCGAGCACACTCCCGCACTCTGTTTGCCCATTGCTTCGATCAGCAGCAGATTGGAAAGTACCGACAAGATCCCTGAAATCACTCCATAGATCAACGTCACTTTCGGATTCTGCATCCCGTTGAACAGCGGTCCCCACATCAGACAGAAGATCCAGATGATTCCGCAAATCAGTACAAACAATCCGCGGGAGCGGTCTTTCCGGGCAAAAAGTTTGAACACAAAGTCATTCAATGCTGCAAAAAGAAGACAGCACAACGCATAAATTTCAGCCATTTTTCAAAATCATCCTTGTTTTTTTATCCTAATGCGAATACATTAACAAATATGCTTGTTAATATATCGCAAAACACAAAATATTCAACAGGGAGTATTCAAAAAATGAATTTTTTCGGACGTGAATTGAATGTGTATAAAGCCAACCTTCATACACACAGTACAGTTTCTGACGGAAAGTACACACCGCAGGAAGTCATTGAACATTATGCAGCGCAAGGCTATGATGTTCTTGCTTTTACAGATCACCGTAAAACCAATCCTGTGTCCACTTATGACGGAAAGGGAATGACGCTTCTTTCCGGTATCGAACTGCATCCGCATATCATGGAACCGCGTGAGATCCATTGGCATCTGCTCAGCCTCGGCGTGCCCGAAGATTTTCCTTACGGAGATGATTCCAATTTTAAAACTGCTCAGGAGGCAGTCGATGCAGTCAATGCCGCAGGCGGAATGGTTTTCTGCGCTCATCCCTATTGGTGCGGCTTGACTTCTCTGGATGTGAAAAACAATCTGAAAAATATTCTTGGGATCGAAGTGTTCAACTCCTCCTGCCGTTATATCGGAAGAGAGTTCAACATGCAGTCCTGGGATGAACTCCTCGAAGCCGGATGCCGTTATAATGCCCTGGCTGTGGATGATGTGCACAGCCAGAGCGATCTTTTCGGAGGATATACCTGCATCCTTGCTGAAAATAAAGAACCGCAGTCTCTTCTGAATGCGATTCGTAAAGGGGATTTCTATGCATCCATGGGACCGGAATTCAAAAAGATCACTTTTGAAAACGGTATCCTCGAAGCAGAATTTTCTCCCTGCGTAAAGGTCAATGTGCTTGCCAATGCTTCCAGCGGATATTGCGCTTCCTGGGATAATTATCTGCATCCGGAAAATCCTGAAGAATATACCTCTTTGAAAAAGGATTTCTCTCAATGGAAAAATTGCTATATCCGTATCCAGATCCAGGATAAAAACGGCAAATACGCATGGAGCAACCCGATCTGGCTCTGATACAATTTCCGTTCAAAATATAAAAAAACGTCCGCTTCATCAGCAATTCTGAAAAGGCGGACGTTTTTTTATTGCAATGGATTTTCAGAGAAAATCATTCAAAGATGATATCTGCAAATTCATCGGGCAGATGGAAATCCAATTTGGAAAGATTCAGCCAGGAGAGCCAGTGCGGATGAGAGGTATCATCGGCACATTTGGTGAAGTTGGCTTTCCATACCTGACCGGAGAGGTTCGGATTGATGGTGGAGTATTCTTCAAAGAAAGAGATCGGAATCCGGAATCCGAGACGCCAGACGGTCGGTTCCTGAATTTCAGGATCCACGATTTTCGGGAGCGTATGGAAACGTTCGATCGTTGCAAGAGTTTCTTCGGAAAGAACATCGAAATCTTTTGCACGGCAGTCGCGGACACGATAGAGCAGGAGGGTTCCGCCGCAGTTGATTTCAAAGTTGAAATATTCTTTCTGTCCTGCGGGGCGGACAAAGAATTCCACACAGCTGTCCTTGCAGACCTGTTCCTGATTCTGCTGAGCAACGGCACGGACATAGTGGTCTTCGACCTGAAAGAGACCGTAGATATTTTTGTCATCGTACAGCATTTTGACAGTTGTCGGGGGACGGTGATCGCTGCTGCGGTCAAAAACGACTTCCAGTTTCAATGCGACAGCCTGCTGCCATGTGGGACTGTCCCATGCGGCAGAGAGGTCAACAGGACCATTTGCACGTTTGATAAGATAAGACATTTGTAATTCCTTTCGTTGGATTTTACGTTCTGCTTATAATTTCCTCTGTTTTCAGGAAAAATCAAGCCCCGGACAGAAAAAAAAACAAAGAAAGATCAAAAAATCAGAATTGATCTCTTTCCGGGAAACGTTCTTTTTTCTTTTTCCAGTTTTTAGCGGGATGCGGTCCTTTTGGGGGACGGGCGTTGAAAGAATCCCGTTTGCGGTCTGCCGGGAAACGTTCTTTTCTTCCGGATCTGCTGTATCGTTCATCCCGGTTGCCGCGAGGTTTCTGTTCAGAATGTTTTCCGGCGTTGCGGGGTTTACCGGATCTTCCTTCATACGGGGCTGCTTCGGTGACTTCCACATCTCTTCCGCGGAAGGAACTGAAGATCTTCCGGGCATCTTCCGGCGAGGCACTGACGTATGTTGCATCGGGGAAACAGTCGATTCTGCCGAGGTTGACTCCGCGGATCCCTGTTTCTTTGAAGATCATAGCCAGAATTTCCGGAACCATGACCCCGTCATCTTTTCCGATCCCGAATCGGATCCGGGCTGTATTGCGTTCATCCGCAACTGCCTCATCCCCGGAGAATTTCTTTTCACGCTTACTGTTCCGTTCCGGTTTTTCCTTTTCTTTTTTCAGGAGAAAATCAATTTTTCCTTCTGCGCTCAGTTCATCTTTGAAACGGGATTCCAGCATGGCGGCAATCATTTCTGCCGGATGGTCACAGAGAGTCAGAAGTTCTTCTGCAAAAGAGAGATAACGTTTATGTTTATCTTCTTCGATCAATTGCCGCATTGAGCCAGCAAAATATTGTTTTTTGGACTCAATGACTTCTTCCAGAGTCGGGAGTGTTCCTTTGCGGATATCAGCATTGATCGTTTTCCGGATCCTGTTGAGAGTACGGACTTCGCCGGGGGTGACAAAGGTGATGGCAGTACCGTGTTTGCCAGCCCGTCCGGTACGTCCGATCCGATGGACGTATGCTTCCGGGCTTTGCGGAATGGAGAAGTTGATCACATGGGTCAAATCATTGACGTCGATCCCGCGGGCAGCCACATCGGTTGCGATCAGAATGGGAAAACGTCTGGATTTAAAATTGCTGATCACACGTGTCCGTTGTGTCTGAGCGATATCGCCATGGAGTGCATCCACCAGATAGCCTCTCGGCAGCAGGGCTTCGACAAGATCATCCACATCCGTTTTGGTTTTGCAGAAGATCATGGCGTAGAGATCATTTTCCATATCGAGGATCCGGGAAAGGGCGGCGAGTTTATTTTCCCGTTTGACAACGTAATAGAACTGTTCCGCCAGTTCGGTACTGACTGTTTCATTCTGTGTCCGCACGATTTCATACCCCGGACGCATGAATTGTTCTGCGATTGCCAGAATTTCCTCCGGCATGGTGGCGGAGAACATCAGCATACGTTTGTCGGCGGGAGTCTGTGAAAGAATCTGTTTGATATCATCCACAAAGCCCATATCCAGCATTTCATCGGCTTCATCCAATACTGCAAAACGGAGAGCTTCCCAGTTCAATTTTCCTCTTTCCATCAAATCTATGATCCGTCCGGGAGTACCGATGACAATATCCACGCCCTCTTCCAGTTTCCGGAGCTGCAGCCCGATATACTGACCGCCGTAAAACGGTGCGATCCGCAAGGGTGAATTGCCTTTCAGAGAGTTCAATTCATCTGCGATCTGAATGGAAAGTTCACGGGTCGGGGAAAGGATCAATGCCTGCGGACCGTTCTCCGACCGTTCAAGAGTATCAATGATGGGGATCCCGAAGGCAGCTGTTTTTCCGGTTCCGGTCTGTGCCTGTCCGACAACATCCTTTTCTCCGTTTTTCAGCATGGGAATAGTCAATTCCTGAATCGGAGAGGGTTCCACAAACCCTTTCTGTGCAAGAGCTTCAAGTACGCACTCAGAGATTCCGAGCGCACGGAATTTTTCCAGATCATCCATTGTTTCAAACCTTTTTTATACTGTTTCTGCTGATCTCAAACTGAAAGAAAAAGCCGTCCGCAGTACAATGCAAGGTTCCGCAATCTTATTCTTCGTTCAGGAGCTTTCCCTCCGGAAATACGGGATCATTCACAGAGGGGCTTATAATATACAACATTTTTCCGGAATTGCCAATAGAAATATGATTTTTCTTTTTGCGCCTCAGGAAAATAGAAGTGTCCGGCAGGAAAAATCAATGTCTGCGACGATCAGGTTTTCCGGAAAAATTCTTTTTCCGGTGATCCTGCCCGCGGAATTTTCCATTGCGTCCTTTTTCCTGTTCCCGATTCTTGCTTTCTCCGGAGTAGTTACGGTATCCATCCCGCCGGTGCTTAAGCATTTCCAACTGGGTCCGGCGTTCGCGTAAACCACGGTTGACTTCAATCACTTCTCCGTCAGCTGTTTTCCCGGAGTAATACATGGCGGCTCCCATGGTCAGCGGCAGCGGAATATAATCCTGTGCCTGTTCAAGACTCCAGTTATGCGAGGCGAGGAAATCATCCACCACTTTCATCTCTTTTTCAGTACACCCGGGGAAATTGGAAATAAACAGCGGGATCAGATATTGTTCTTTGCCGCATTCTTTGCTGATCCGTTCAAAAATTTTCATAAATTCCTGAAGCTCTTCGGGTTGTCCTTTCCGCATCAATGCCAGAACACGTTTGTGGAGATGTTCCGGGGCAACTTTCATGTGACCGGAAACATGATGACGGATGATTTCAGCCGTAAGATCCGGCTGCATCAATGCCAGATCAAGACGGATCCCGGAATTGATGAAAACATGTTTCACGCCCTCTTCCCGCCGCATCCGCCGCAACAGCGCAATCAACGGTTTGCCATCCGCAATATAGTTTGGGCAATGATTCGGGAACATACAGCTGGAACGGCGGCATTTGGCACATAATGAGGGATCTTTCGCATGGTGCCCGTAGGAGTTTCCCGCCGGTCCGCCGACATCACTGATCGTTCCACGGAAAAAGGGTTGTTTTTTCAAACATTGCACACTCCGCATGATCGAATCTTCCGAACGGGAAATAATATGCCGTCCCTGGTGAGATACCAATCCGCAGAAAGCGCATCCGCCGGGACAGCCGCGGACAGCCGGAATGGAATCTTTGACTGTTTCAAATGCGGGGATCTTTTCCTGATACGAGGGATGAGGCCGTCCGGCATACGGAAATTCACAGACTTTATCAAAAACTTTGCTCTCCATCGGCGGTTGCGGCGGTTCCACAAGAACATATCTGCCGTTGTAGTCCTGCAACAGTTTTCTGCCGCACCAGGCATTCATCTCTTTTTCAATAATGACCATTTCACGCAGGATCGCATCACGGTCATTCTTCATCTCTTCAAACGAGGGAAGCAATGCGTAAGAATCATCGATTTTCAGCTCCGCAGAGGCTTTTCCCCCCAGAAAACGGGCGGTTCCGGGAATTCCCTCAAGACTTTCCCCTTTTTCCAGACGATGGAAGATTTCCGGTGTGGAAAGTTCCCCCTGACCGTAAACCAGAATATCTGCTTTGGAGTCAACCAACACTCCGGGACGCATTTTATCCTGCCAGTAATCGTAATGAGCAACCCGCCGCATACTCGCTTCCATCCCCCCCAGAACCACTGGGATCCCCGGGAAAGCCGCTTTGCACATTTGCGTATAAACAACAGTTGCCATCGGAGGTTTCAAACCGGTTTTGCCGCCGGGAGAATAAATATCTTCCCGACGGAAACGTCTGCCGACGGTGTAGATACAGAGCATCGAATCCATATTACCGGCAGTTACAGCACAGGCGATCCGGGGACGGCCCATGACTTTCACTGATTCCGGATCTTTCCAATCCGGCTGTGCCACGATCCCGACACGCCAGCCTTCATCCAACAGCAGTCTGCCAATCAGCGCAGGTCCGAAAGAGGGATGATCCACATACGCATCCCCGCTGATCAGCAGAATATCCAATTCTTTCCAGCCGAGCTTTTCCATCTCCCTGCGGCTCATAGGGATAAATTCAGGTCGTAAATTCATAACTCTTGTTTCTGTATTCAAAATTCCAGTTCAGCAATGATCGGACGGTGATCGGAAATCACTGTTTCGGCAAGCACATGATAGCCTTTCAACGTAAAAGCATTGTCCGGGTAAAAGGCAATATAATCAATTTTGATTTCCGGTACATCCGCAGGGAAAGTCGGCTCCTGAAGATCTGTCACCTGCCATTCTTTCTGCAAATCCCGGATACAGGGCGTATCCGGTAACGCATTGAAATCTCCCACCAGAACTGCCGGTGTGTAATTCTTTTCATGGATCCGATCGGATATCGTGCGGAGCTGTTCCTGACGGATCTTTTCACATTCCCCGGTTTGTTCATGCGAAAGATGAGTACAGATCAGATAGAAATTCCGGTCATCATCTGTATTGACTCTGACCACCAGTGCTGTTCTCGGTTCTGCATCTTTCATACAAGGCAACGGGATCTGATCGACTTTTTCCATCGGCAGTGAGCCCATGATGCCGATTCCGTAACGGTACTGTTTCCCGTCGATCACAGGTTTGCAGGTTTCCCCGAATACAGAACTCATATTCAGAGCTTTTCCCATGCAGACAAGCGGATCTTCTACTTTTTCCGAACGGGGATAGTTTACTGCAACTTCCTGAAATCCAATCAGATCAGGTTTCTGACTGCGGAGCATTTCCGCCATACGGTCATAGTCGATCCGCTGATCCATACCAACACCGGAATGGAGATTATAGGAAATAATACGATATATTTTTTTATTCATGATACAACTCTTCCTGCAACTTAAAAAATATTACTGTTGCGATAGGTGTTTTTCCCGAATGATTCCAGATCCGATGCCAGAATAAACATTGCTCCATTGCGGAGCGGTTCACCTCGTTCAGCGATCCGGCAGAAAGCTTTATGCAGAGAGGTCGTGCATTGGAATTGACGGGGATCGCCATTGGGTCTTCCATATACAAAAAAGAATCCGGGGCATCCCCACAACGGCAGAGGCGGAGTCAGATATACATTCCGCTGCAGCAAGGCAAGATTGGAATCCGGCAGTTCTTTTTCCCAGGCAGGATTGAACAGCCAGGAGGAACACTGGAACACTTTGATGTCAACGGAAAAATATTTGCGGAAAAACTGACGGGCTTCAAGCAGAGAATCTCTGACGGCTTGTTCCGTCATGCCGCCCCCGCCCGGAATATGGATCCCCAAACACGTATCCCACGGAGAACAGATCGCCTCCCATTCCGTCAGATCAAGGGTCACTTTCCGACCCGTCTGCGGAAAGCCATACGGTGTGACGGGCGTACCCGTCACACGGTTATCCAGAAATTTCAACCGGGCGGTAAATGCCGGAGTCTCTTTGTCGGGATCGACCCGGAACCCATTTCCGTCAAATGCCCATTGATCCCTGCACAATACAGCCAGAGAGTTGTCTTTCCGGTTGCGGAAAATTGCCGGAAGTGCCGGAGAGAACGGTTCCATCATGTATTCAAATCTGCCAACCCGGAACAATTTGCCGTCGATATGAAAACGCATCCAGTAGGTTTGTGACGGTGTATGACCCGGATATCCCTCATGTGCTGCTGCGTAAATAGAAATCGTTCCGCCGATCCAAGTGCAGGTATCCAGAAAATATTTTTCCGGCAGACGCAGATTCTGATGTGTTTTTTCAATCAGAGGCAGGGAAGACATCACGATGAACAAGTGGAAGATTCCCGCATTCTTGCCGAATTTCTTTTCCGACAGCGGCGGGATGATGCCGATATAGGGTGTCGCAATAAAATAGGCATAATGGAGCATGGCGGCATAGCGGGCGCAGACAGGATCATTTTCCACGATCCGGAGAACTTCATCCACCTCCTGATCCAATCCTGCCGGACCTTTGCAGCGAGGATACCATTTATCAAAGAATTCACGGGTCATGAAAGAGGGGATCCCGGAAACTGTATTGTTGCAAAGTCGTTCCCAGTGAGGCTTGAAAAGTTCTTCTGTCTGAAGATCAAATCCCATTTCTATGCAAAAATCATGCAGATCCATAAAACACTCCTTATTAAAACTATATGAAACTTTTGGAAAAATAGCACCTGATCCGTTTTTTTCAAGGGAGGAAAATAAGAAAATCCCGGAATCAATCCCCTGGTCCGGAAAGAATATTTTTGGCATTACGGACAAATGCCGCCGCCATTTTCAGATTCAATTCCATGCCCGCCGGTCGCAGAGAGGAATTGACATCGACTGCAAAAGGTCTGACAATCCGGACTGCTTCCGCAACATTATCCATGGATAATCCGCCGGCAAGAATCACCGGACGCAGAGATTTTGCTGTAAATTCCGCACTCGCCTGCCAGTTATGAGTCATCCCTGTCCCGCCTACCCTGCCAGTCGCCGGATCAAAAGTGTCCAGCAGATAAGCATCCACAAAATCATTGAACGCTTCCGGTACAGCCAATGTTTCGCCCGGCATGGTCTTGGAATGAAGTGCCAGAATCAGTTTGCCTGCTCCTTCAAGATATTTATGCAGGGGGCGTACCTGCTCAGGTGTACTGCCGCCATGGAGTTGAACGGTTGTGATCAAAGTCCGGTCGATCAATTTCATGATTTGATCCGGATCGGTCAGATGGGTGACAAGTACCGGCATGACAAACGGCGGGAGCATGGCGGCAAGTCGTGCCGCTGTTTCCGGTTGAATAAAATCCTGCGAGGGATAACGCTGTCCTACCAGAAAACCGACAGCATCCGCTCCGGCATTGACCGCATTGGTCAATTCATTGACAGTTTTGATCCCGCAAATTTTAACACGCATCCTGTGTCCGCTCCCATAATGTCCGGATCCCGAGGGCTGTGAAGAAATCTCCGCCATCTTCCATTCCTTTCAGATGATTCAGAAAGAATCCCCGGTCTCCGCCGCAGGCAACAACCCGCAAAGAAGAGGTCTCGGCATATTGACGGAAATTTTCCGTCAGTTCTTTGACGGATCCGATCAGAGCCAGATCTGTACCTGCCCGGATCGCATCAACTGTATTGCGTGCTGGAATTGACGGAAGATTGACGGACAGCGGGACCAGCGGCAGTTGGGCGGTATAATCGTGAAGACTCTTGCGTAAAAGTGTTCTTCCGGGCAGAATCGCCCCACCGTCAAAAAATCCCTGTTCCGTCACAAATTCAAAAGTGACGGCTGTCCCGAAATCAATGGATAATGCCGGAAGAGGTCCGTTGAGCAGAGCTGCGGCATTGGCAATTCTGTCAGCTCCGACCGTGGTGTTATCCATTTGCGGAGAGAGGAAAGGAAGTCTCATTTTTCCGGAGATGATAAGAGCGTCCCTGCTTCTCATTTTTTCAGTCAGCCGGGGGACAACCGAAGAGACGGCAAGAGGGATACCGTTTCCGCAAATATCATTGGAAATGGTATCGAACTCCGCCGTGGCAAATGTTCCGGCAGACCGGAATACGCCCGGTCCATCGGAATCAATGACCTGAATATGGGTGTTTCCGATATTCAGGATGCGGAGCTGCGACACCTTATGCCCCCAATCGTTCGATGATCTTGATCATCGGCATGAAGAGTGCGATAACGATACCCCCGATGACAACAGCCAGACCGACCATCATGATCGGTTCGATCATGGATGTCAATGCGGCAACGGCGTTATCGACTTCTTCGTCGTAGGTATCAGCGATTTTATCAAGCATTTCGGGGAGTTTACCGGTTTCTTCACCGACTTCGATCATACTGATCACCATTTCCGGGAAGATTTTTGTTGCGGAGAGAGGAGCCGCCATGGGTTCCCCTTCTTTCACTGCATCATAAACTTTCTGAATGGCTTGAGCGACCACTTCGTTCCCGGAGGTTTCTTTCACAATGTTCAAGGCATTGAGGATCGGCACCCCGGATCCCATCAGAGTTCCGAGAGTACGGGAGAATTTGGAGATCGCTGTACGGGAAACGATCGGTCCGATCAGAGGAATGTTGTATTTGACCCAGTCGATGTAGAAACGCAGGAAAGGAATCTTCAGAATGATCTTGAAGAGGATGATAAACCCGATGATGCCTGGGACAAGATATGCCACGTTGTTGATCATGAATTTACTGATGCCCATAACGAACTGGGTCAGTCCGGGCAGAGGATCCCCTTCCAACAATTCAGTAAAGGTTTTTTCAAATTTCGGAACGATAAAGATCATCAACCCGGATGTGATCAGGATGGCAATGGTGATAACGATAGACGGATAGACCATTGCGGATTTGACTTTTCCCTGGATTTTCTGCGCTTTTTCACGGAATGTTGCAAGACGGCTGAGGATCAGTTCCAATTTACCGGCTGCTTCTCCGGCACGAACCATGTTCAGATAGAGTTTATCAAATGATTTCGGGTGTTGTGCAAGAGCTTCAGAGAAAGTAGCTCCGGCTTCAACGGTATCGGCTGTCTCCTGCAGGGTTTTCTTCACTACCGGATTGCTTGCCTGTCTTGACAATGTTTTCAGAGAACGGATCAGAGGAAGACCTGCATCCAGCAGAATAGCGAGCTGACGGGTCAGCACGGTCAGGTCTGTGGGTTTGATCACAGCCGGACCGAGGCTGAGATTCATATTGAATCCGCTGGCGGCTTTCTTTTTTCCTGGACCGCCTGCTGCTTTTTCAGCTGCTTTTTTCTTGGCTGCCTGTTGTGCTTTCAAAGCGGCTTTATCCGCCAGTTTGATGGAGGTCGGGAAGAGTCCCTGTCCTTTCAGAAATATGGAAACTTCTTCTTCTGAAGCAGCTTCTCTTTTTCCTTTCTGCTCTTTGCCGTTGGCATCCATCGCTGTATATACATACTGAGGCATAAACAAAACTCCTTCCTGAAAAGATTATGTATATTTCAAAACTTCTTCCATCGTTGTTTCACCATCCAGAATGGCGCGCAGACCGTCTTCACGCATGGTACGCATTCCCATTTCACGGGCTTTATCGCGAATCACCACGGTCGGCATGTTCTGAATGACAAGCTCATTGATCTGGGGATTCATTTCCAGAACTTCTGTCAGAGCTTTTCGTCCTTTGTATCCTGTCTGATTGCAGTGATCGCAGCCGCGTCCGTAATAGAATTTTCTGTTTCCGAGTTCGGAACGTTCCAATCCGAGCAGCCAGAGGTCTTCATCGGAGGGTACGAATGCGGTTTTACATCTGGGACAAACCCGTCGGATCAGACGCTGTCCGATCACACCGACCAGAGAACTTGCGATAAGGTATGGTTCCACACCCATATCAATGAATCGTGTTACGGAACCGGCAGCGTCGTTTGTGTGGAGCGTACTGAACACAAAGTGTCCGGTCAGTGAGGCTTCCACAGCCATTCGTGCGGATTCAATGTCACGGATCTCCCCGAGCATGATGATATCCGGGTCCTGTCGCAGGAAGGCACGCAGTGCACGTGCGAATGTCATTCCGATTGCTTCATTGACAGGCAGTTGAACGATCCCTTCCAAGTCATATTCGACAGGGTCTTCTGCTGTCAGGATCTTATCTTCGACCTTGTTGATTTCTTTCAATGCAGAATAGAGCGTGGTTGTTTTTCCGGAACCGGTAGGACCTGTGACCACGAAAATACCATTGGGAAGATGGATCAGGTCACGGATCTTTGCCAGATTTTTTTCATTGATCCCGAGAGCATCGAGGTCAAGGTTCACCACGGAACGGTCAAGCACACGGAGCACGCAGGATTCCCCGAACTGAGTCGGGAGAGTGGAAACACGGAGGTCAACTGCGCGGTTCATGACTTTCTTCTGAATACGTCCGTCCTGCGGTTTCCGGCGTTCGGAAATATTCATATTACTCATCAGTTTGACACGGCTGATGACGGGGATCGCCAGATTTTTGGGTGGAGGCGGCAGTTCATAGAGAGCACCGTCCACGCGGCAGCGGATCTTGAATTCTTTTTCAAATGGTTCAAAATGGATGTCACTGGCTTTATCTTTGATTGCCTGATAGATCACAGCGTCCACAAATTTGATGATCGGAGCGTCATTGGCATGTTTTTCCGGGTCATCATCTATATCCTCTTCTGCGAGGAGCTGTACTCCGCCATGTTCTTTATTCATTTCTTCGACCATTTCCTGCATACTTGCGGAAACGTCAACGGGATAGAATTTTTCGATCGCTTTTTCGACCTGTTCTTCGGGAACCAGGACCTGGATCACGTCGGTACCGACAACGAATCGCAATTCGTCGATGATCTGATAGTTGAGCGGAGAACGCAGAGCAACGGTCAGCGTAGTTCCATCGAAATCCAGCGGAACGACTCCGAGCATACGTGCGGTGTCGGGCGGGATCTTGGAGATGATATCCGGAGCAATTTCCATTTCAGCCGGGAGGCTGGCTGTTTCCAGCATAAGATTTTTACCAAGGATCTCCAGAAGCTGCAGTTCTGTGAAGAGTCCGAAATTGATCAGCAATTCTTTAAAGGAATGTTCACCGCGATCGTGTTCTTCCATGACGCCGACAAGCTGTTCTTCGGTGCAATATCCGTCGGAGATCAGGATATCTTTCAAGATTTGACTTTCTGCATCCAACATATTATTCAGCATCTCCCATTGTAGTTACAAGGATTTCATTCAGGGTGGTAAGTCCGGTTGCCGCTTTCCGGAGACCGTCTTCACGCAAGGTGATCATACCGGCTTTCCGGGCGGCTGCCCGGATTATGTCAGCAGAGGATTTCTTATAGATCAGGTGCTGGATATCCTCTCCGACCTGGAAGATTTCATAGATACCGACACGTCCTTTGTATCCGGTTCCGCCGCAGACAGAACATCCGCGACCCTGCATCAGTGTGCATGTATCCAGGAATTTATCTTTCAATTTCAAGAGGCGGATCTCTTCGCGTGTGGGTTTGACCGGTTCTGCACAGTTTTTGCAGACACGGCGGACGAGACGTTGAGCCATAATGGCGCGGACAGCGGATGAGACAAGGAACGGAGCAACGCCCATATCGATCATACGTGTGACAGCACTGGGGGCGTCATTGGTATGAAGCGTACTGAACACAAGGTGTCCGGTCAGAGAGGCGTTAATTGCGATTTCAGCTGTTTCTGCGTCTCGGATTTCCCCGACCATGATGATATTCGGAGCTTGTCGGAGCATGGCGCGCAGGGCGTTTGCGAAGGTCATATCTGCGAGGTTGTTGACCTGCACCTGATTGATCCCGGCGAGCTGATATTCGACAGGGTCTTCCACCGTAATGATCTTTCTGTTCGGCAGGTTGATCGTATTGAGGAAGGCATAAAGACTGGTTGTTTTTCCGGAACCGGTAGGACCTGTAACGAGGAAAACGCCGTCCGGCATATTGATGATCTGATTGATTTTTTTCTGATCGTCTGCATAGAAGCCGAGCTGAGGGATTTCCAACTGGATACTTGCTTTTTCCAGAATACGCATGACGATACTTTCGCCGTGAGTTGTGGGGATGGTGGAAACACGCAAGTCGATATCGCAACCGCTGACACGCATCTGAATACGTCCGTCCTGCGGGAGTCGTTTTTCAGAGATATCGAGACGAGACATGATTTTGATACGGCTTGTGACGTTTGTCTGGAGATATTTTGGGGGAGCATCGACTTCGCGGAGTGCGCCGTCGATCCGGTAACGGATGCGGTATCGTTTTTCGAGCGGCTCCATGTGAATATCCGAAGCGTGAAGTTTATAAGCTTCCACGATGATTGCAGTAACAAGGCGGATGATCGGGGCATCCCCTTCGCCTGTTTCATCGGCATTGAGAGCACTTTCCTCATCATCCATCTGCTGCGGAAGTTCATCGTCATCCAATTCCTGAATTTCAGACAATGCACTGTCCACACCTTTTTCAAAATCGGAATAATAGCGATCGATCATAGATTGGATCTGAACTTGCGGAGAAACGACGGCATCGACATCGCATTTAAGGACATAGCGGATGGTATCGAGAGTGCTCATATCGGTTGGATCTCCGATGGCGATGGTGAGGATATCATCGTGTTTCATAACGGGGATGATATGATACTGTTTGACGATATCTGCCGGGACTGCTTCAATGACTTCTTTCGGGATTTTATAGGATGCGAGATCCAGGGTTTCCATTCCGTACTGCTGTGCGAGCATCTGAAGCATTTCCAGCTCATCAATATGATTCAGCTGAACCAATGCCTGAATAATATTGGTTTCCCCGTTTGTTTCTGCCACCCGCTTCCAACCGTCAGCGATCTGCTCTTCAGTCAACATTCCGTTTTCCTGGAGCAGTTCAAGAATAAAATCGCAATTTTGAAGCATCTGTTCTTGTCCTTATACTGAAAAATTCATAATATACCTATAGAAACATAATTGTATTTCTTCATTTTTTCAAGCAGATTGTTTTATTTTCTCTTGAAAAACTCTTGATAATGGCATTGAAAACGGTCAAACATTGAAAAAAAAACATAAGAATCATTGAAAAGATCATTTTTTGCTGCATATTACCTGATAGATTTATTTATCAGAATCAGAGCTGTACGGCTGCCGGCAGTGGGGGTGTATGGTTCACAAAGACGGGATTTGGATTATGGCAAGGAACAGAAAGCTGTATTTGACGGAATATTGTTTGACTCCGCATGTAAATATTCCCAATGCGGGAATTCTCTGTGAAGAGGGAAAGATCATCGGGATCGGCGGTGTTTCCGCCTTTTCATTGGATGAACCCGGCTTGGAAGTGATCGATCTGACTCATACCTATGCGTTACCGGGTCTGATAGACAGTCATGTACATGGCGGAGGTGGTTTTGATACAGAAAAAGCTCTTGTTCCCGGGCAGAAGCTGGAGGATTTGAGTTCTCATCTTGCCTCCCGCGGTGTAACGACTTTTCTGCCGACACTGGTTTCCATGCCCCGGGAGAAGATGATCGCGACAGTTGCCCGACTGGTTGAGATGATGAGTCTGCCCATGCCGGGTGCGGTTCCTGCGGGGCTGCATCTGGAGGGACCATTTATCAATCCGGAGAAAAGCGGTTCACAATCGAGAGAGGCATGTGCCCCGATCGATTTTGGTTATGTGAATGAATTGCTTCAGGCGGGACAGGGCAGGATCAAACTGATTACTTTTGCACCGGAGCTTGCCAATGCGGAGAAATTCATTGAGATCTTGCTGGATAACGGAGTGATCCCGTCGATGGGGCATACCATGGCAAGTGCTGATGATGCGTTGCGTGCCATTGATGCCGGGGCAAGACGCTGTACTCATCTTTTCAATGGTCTGCCGCTGCTGCATCACCGGAGAAATTCGATCACAGATATCGTTCTGACTCATGATGATGTATCTGTTGAAATCATTGTTGACGGGGAACATATCGATCCGAGTATGGTGGATATCACCGCCCGTGTCAAACCGAATGATAAACTGATCGGGATCAGCAACTCCATTCAGATCCCGGAAAATCAAGCCAATGGATTTTATTTCAAAGAATCCCGGATCTATACCCGTGACGGGATCATTACGGGAACCGCAGTGACTCTGGATGAGGGTTGGAATCATTTACAGAGTTATGCACACATGCCGCGGAATTATGCGGCGGCATGTTATACAAGCAATCCTGCACAGGATCTGGGGCTGATCACCCGCGGGGAACTTTCCCCCGGAAAACGTGCCGATATTACATTCTTCCACTCGGAGACCAATAAAGTCTTTATGACGATCTCTAATGGTGTTACAGTTTATAAAAGTTAAACAGCAATGGAAAAATATATGAAACACAATACTCCTCCTCCCTATCTTCTTCTTGATTCCGGTAACTGTAAAAAATTGGAACAGGTCGGTGAATACCGGATCATCCGCCCTGCCCTGAACGCATTTTGGCAGCCGACTCTGCCGGCGGCGGAGTGGGATCGTGCCGATGCTGAATTCAAACGTGAATCCGGCGGCGGTGGCGGAATCTGGAACTGGAAGAAAAAACGCCCCCCCGAAGAATGGACAGTAACATGGGGGGATATTGCTCTCCGGATCAAGCCGACTCATTTCGGTCACCTCGGATTTTTCGCAGAACAGGCTGTCAACTGGCAATGGCTTCGGGATTGTATCGGTCAGATGGGACAGCATCCGCGTACTTTGAATCTGTTTGCTTACTCCGGAGGGGCAACTCTTGCCATGGCTGATGCCGGGGCAGAGGCAACTCATCTGGATGCTTCAAACGGAATCATTGAATGGGCTAAGAAAAATCAAGCCCTCGCTCCCTCTCTTGCCGGAAAAATACGCTGGATCTGCGATGATGCCATGAAATTTGCAGCAAGAGAACAGCGTCGGGGTTCCAAATATAACGGTATCGTGCTGGATCCGCCCAGTTTCGGACGAGGTGCTCAGGGACAGGTCTGGAAAATTGAAGAAGGGATCCGCTCTCTGCTCGAAAACTGTCGCGCCATTCTGGATACAAAACATCCTTATTTCATTTTGTTGAGCTGTCATTCTCAGGGATTTTCTCCGATCTCTCTGGGCAGATGTCTTGCAGAAGTGTTCCCCGAAGATACTGAATTTCTGCAAGCCGGAGAAATGGTCGTTCCTGAAGCCGGAGGAAAACGGCAGCTGCCTGCCGGGATCTATGCCCGTATCTTCAAAAAATAATATATCCTGATGTATATTAAAAAGTTTTGTGAAACAGATTTGAAAATGAAACGGATTTCTGCTTTTTATAATGCACTGAAAAATAGTGTCCGAAGACTTTTTACAGTGTTTCTGCCCGTATTCCTCTTGGGGAATGTGTTCGATGCATAATGCGCCGGGC
The DNA here is from genome assembly GCA_017646015.1 of Lentisphaeria bacterium. Lineage (GTDB taxonomy): Bacteria > Verrucomicrobiota > Lentisphaeria > Victivallales > UBA1829 > SIG94. The sequence continues at coordinate 198 of JAGCNI010000135.1, read as the reverse complement.
CGTAACAGGAAGTAAAACTCCGTTTTGAAAAGGAGAACCGTCTCAGAAATGAAAGGAAGAATATGAAAAAGAAAGTCAAATGGATCTCTCATCGCGGCGAATCTGCTGATGCTCCGGAAAATTCTATTGCCGCTTTCAAATTATCTTTGGAACGCAGAACCGACGGTATGGAATGTGATGTGCATTTGACCCGGGATA
>JAGCNI010000134.1 GCA_017646015.1 Lentisphaeria bacterium | reverse complement strand
TAGAGAAGTGTTTTCAAAACTTCCTGCCGGGTTCTTCAGGAAAAGTGCCGTCTGTTCCTTTCCGGAATAAGACAGTACTCTGAAGATCGGTTCAACTCCGCAAGTTTTTTCAGGCATGGAACCATGATGTTCCCGATACAGAGTTTACGATCATCCTGTTATGAGCGGTCGAAACATGAAAAATAAACATTTAAGACATTGGATCTCTTATGTAAAATGCTATATATTCAGGGAAAAATAAAAAACACCATTCCGTTTCGATTTGACAAAATCATATTCCAGTGTAAATTGGTCCGGAATATTATCGGATTCTATAAGGTTTTCATTATGCTCAATTTGACCGGCATTGGCGCAGATGTACTACTCCATGCCGTACACGGCTGGAAAAAAAGTGATTCGTTGACTGTTGATGTTGCAGACTTTACTCCGGTTATTGCCGGCAGCAAACCTGTGGGGACAGACAGAATATACTTTCCGGATAAGACGATAGCTTCCGTTTGAACGGAGAAATGATATGACCAGTGCAAAATATATCGACATCAAACGGTTTGCGGTACATGATGGTCCGGGCATACGAACCACGCTTTTTCTGAAGGGATGTCCGCTCCGGTGCATCTGGTGTCATAATCCGGAGAGTCGTTTCGCCTGCCCGGAACTTGCGATCCACTATCCCAAATGTACTTGTTGCGGCTTGTGCGCAACGGTCTGCAGATGCCACACGATCATCAATGGCGTACATGAGTTCAACCGCCAAATCTGCAGATCCTGCGGTAAATGTGAGTCCATCTGCCCTGCCGGAGTCCTGGAGCTTTTCGGAAAAAACATAACCGTAGCGGAAGCTGCGGAAAAACTTCTGGAAGACCGGATTTTCTACACGGGTGGCGGGGGCATCACGATTTCAGGCGGTGAACCGCTGCTGCAAAGTTCCTTTTGTGCCGGACTTCTGAAGATCATGAAGGAAGAAGCCATCCATTGTGCAGTTGATACCTGCGGCAACGTGCCGTTCCCGGCGTTTGAGGAAGTTCTTCCCTATACGGATTTATTTCTCTTTGATTTCAAATGTGCCGATCCGGAAAAACATCAGAAGCTCACAGGCTTCCGGAATGAGCTGATCCTTGAAAATCTGAAACGGCTGGATGAAACGGGAAAAGAAATCCAGATCCGGATGATCATGGTTCCGGAACATAATATGGAGGAAGACGATTTGCGTGCCGCCGGGGAATTTCTTGCATCTCTCAAACATATTTCCGCAGTCCGGCTTCTGGCGTATCACTCTCTGGCCCGGTCCAAATTCAAGGCGGTGGGGCATCCTGACACCATGCCGGTCGTCAAATCCCCTGATACGGCAACTCTGGAGCAATGCGCTGCATATTTGCGTTCTTTTTCACTTCATGTTATCCATTCATAAAGATAAAGGAACGCAGAAATGGATCAAGCGTGCTGTAAAAAAGAACAGAAAAAATTTCAGTCCGGGAACAACAGAAGTACCGGCAGTTTCCGGTTGAGGGAGATCTTGCCGGACTTGAATATCTATAGCAGAGAAGTGCTTGATACCTGCGGAGCCAAAGGGATCAGGAACTGAAACAGGAGATGGAATATGTTGTTTGGAACATACAAAGAAGATGAATCGTACCTCTGGAAGAAATTTCAGGCCCCTGTATTCGACCCGGTCACCGGGATGGATAAGGATACAGCAGCAAATGAAACCGCCGCTTTTGCAGATCTGGATGCACCGAATCCGGTCATTAAGGCACGTGCATTTGAATTCCTTGCCAAAAACCTGCAGATCGAGGTGGATCCCCATGACTTTTTCCCCGCCTTCGGCTGCTGGAAGCGTCAACCCCGCGTCCTCAGACCGCTGCTGAACAAACTTGGGGAAAGAGTGGTTCTGCAGAAAAAAGAGTTGTGGGCATTGTTGAATCAGTCCGGCGCTTCCAATATCTGGATCGATTTCGACCACTCTGTCCCCGAATGGAATGAGGTCTTCGACCGGGGCTTTCCCGGCTTGCTCCGTAACGCCATGGCGTGGCGGGAGAAACACCGGGCAGCCGGTACCCTGGATGCAGGGAAAGATGCTTACTTTGAGGGGATCCGCATTACTTATGAAGCGATCCTCATGATGCTGGAACGTTTCATTGAGCGCGCCAGATCCCACAAGAATGAACGCTGCGATTTTGTTGCAGATTCTCTGCAACGTCTGCATGACGGACCGCCGGAAAACTTCTTCGATGCGCTCCAGATCATCTATCTCTACTTCATGTTCAGCGAGCATATGGATAATATGCAGGTGCGTTCGCTTGGCAATCTGGACTGGCGTCTGACACCGTTTTATGAGCGGGATTTGAAGAACGGCACCTTCTCGGATGCCGAAATGCGGGAACTCTTCGACCACTTCTTCATGCAATGGGGTTCCAGCGACCTCTACTGGGGCCAGCCTGTCTATCTGGGCGGCACCGGGGCAGACGGCTCCACGCAGATAAATCACATGACACATTTTATTCTGGATGAAGCGGCAAAACTGCATCTTCCCACGCCGAAAATTCAGATCAAGATTGCCAAAAATACGCCGGACGATTTCATCGACAAAGTCCTTGCTCTGATCCGCGATCAGCACCAGAGTATCGTACTGGTCGGAGAGGAGG
>JAGCNI010000133.1 GCA_017646015.1 Lentisphaeria bacterium | reverse complement strand
GTTCTGTCCGGATCAAAGGGGCAGCAGATGTCTCCGGAGCGAGAATATTCAGAATCTGATCGACCACACATTCTTCATCATCCGACCAGTCATTCATTCCCGCCACACCGGTTTCAGAACACTTCTGCAAGGTATTTTCTTCCAGAAATGAAACACGATCCACTTTCAATTTTTGTACGAGCCGGGCAGAATCGACAGAATCCAAATCACGGACAAATCCGGATTTCAACAGGAACAGGAGATAATGGTATTGTTTCCCGGCAGCAGAACGGAAAAGTATATCCTTCCGCAACTGACAACCATGCTCTAAAAGAAAATCCAGAGGAATTTTCGGATAACGGTTGCAGCTCACAACATCCACAGGCGATTCATTCCGGAAATTAAATATATCCTTTTTACAACCGATCGAATGCAAATACTCAAAACACGCAGGATCAGAACAATACATTGCCGCCAGATGAAAAGCACTGTTTCCCTGTTGATCCACGGCAAAGGGATTTGCGCCGAATTCATGCAGAATCTCCATCATTGCACTGTCTCCGGCAATAACGGCATAGAGAAACGGAGTACGCCCGAGATTATCACGGCAACTGGTGGAAGCACCCAATTCCAGCAGACGGCGCACAGCAATACGATTTTTTCCGCGCATGGCATGGATCAATGCCGTTTCCCCGAAAGAATCCGGAACATCCACGTTTCCGATCACTCCGGCGATCCAGGTGACCATATCAACATTCATAGCATAACGGGCGATATGGTGAAAAATACCATCTGCGAGGAGTTGTTCCAATCCTGTCGGAGTGAGCTGCATTACACTTTTTTTCAATTCGGCTGTGGTACATCCTTTTTCAACCATTGTAAAAATCATCTGGTTTTCATTGTTCCGGGCATTGATTGTCATCATGTTCAAACCTTTCTCTTTGTCATTTCGTTTGCCTGGTTGCGGCGTCTTGAGGTAATATACTTCCGACAAGTAGTCATTTTGTGTCCACTCTTAAAATCCAGCTGTAAAAAAAATAAAATTTTTCTGATTTTCCGTTGCACACAAAAAAAAAATCCCGTTCTCAGAAAGATTCCTGAAAACGGGATTTTTGATAAAATCGAGTAAAAAGAGCGACTCGATCACTGATTGGCAGAGGGGACCTCAAAACCGGGGGTCTGACTGCGGACGATATCGCAGATTTCCAGAACAGCCAGAGCTTCTTCCAATTTGATCGGAAAAGCTTTTCCTTCGAGGAGAGAATCCGCAACACAGCCATAGAAAGAGTTCATATTGACTTTCAGTTCCGGATCGGTCATGATTGTTTCACGACGCCACGGAATCTGGGCGTTATCAGCGAAAATGAATCCATCAGGCTGACCATTGTTGACCGGAGTCTTGATCAGTTTGTAAGAGGGTTCCACATAGCGCAGTTTGATATCCTTTTCATCTGTGCTGCTCAATGCGCCGCGGGTTCCATAAACTTCATAGACGTTTGTGGACAAAGCATTTCCATCAAAGATTTCGATATCGACGAGACAGCCGTTTTTACCTTTGATGCAGATTTTCACGCAGTCTTCGGCATCTCCGAGGGCGGCGATCAGAGAAAGTTTGCTCCAGACAGATTCGACTTCATAATTGAGGAATTGCAGAGCATGGTCGATCAGATGCGGCCCCCAGTTGCAAAGCTGTCCGCCGCCATTGGCTCGCAAAGTCTGCCAGTCATCACGTCTGCTGAAGTTGTTCCGCTGCAGTTTGATAGTATGGATCTTTCCGAGCAGACCGGAGTTGATGATTTCCCGGACATGCTGGAAACAGGGTTCAAAACGGCGGTTCTGGCGGCAAAAAAGTTTACCCGGATATTTTTTATTGAGTTCGACCAGAATTTCCGCATCTTTCCGGGAGGGAGCAAGCGGTTTTTCGATAATGGCAGCATATCCGGCTTCCATAGCCTGCCGTGTATGACGGAGATGATCCAGAGAACGGGTAGCCACAGCCACCAGTTCCATATTGCCATCTTTCAGGAATTCTTCCGGATCAGTATAAACTTTCACATTATGTTTTTCACCGTAAGCCTTGGCACGATCAGCATCAATGTCACAGGCTGCCACAATTTCCAATTTATCAGAATGAACTCCGATTTCAGGAGTATGCATACCCGCCCCGGCTCTGCCGAGACCCCAAATACCGACTTTTACTTTTTTTGCCATAATTTTTTCCTTGATCATTCAAATAATTTTATGAGATGTTTTAGTTTACAGCCTTTTGTTGATAAATCAAGCGGCATTGCGTTGATTTTTATAAAAAAATAGAATCTGCACACATTCTGATATAAAAAACCTGAACATAAAGTAGAAGTCTGCCATTATGTTCAGGTGAGTCTTTTCAATATTCTTTCATTGAATCCGGATCAAAAACATTTTCTCGTTCAGATACAAACAGTGATTTGCCCGGATGTTCCGCAGTCTGAAATTTCCCATTGAAACTGAGTTTGCCCGCTGCCAGTTCCTGCAAACATTGCAAGGTATCCTGATAGGAACGGCGGATCTTTTCCGGAATGTCACTGCCGGGTCCGCGTTTATACAATTCATACTCAGCGATACACAATGCCCATTCTTCCAGAAGCGGATCACGCCCCAACGGAGTACGGTAACGCAAAGATGCATAACCATCGATCAATGATTCAGCCCGTTCGATCACCAGTTCCGAAAACAATACAAGATCATTTTCTTTCAAATTGCAAAGAGCCTCCAGCCGGGATCTGGTGATCCGCTGTTCCAAGACTTCATAACTCAGATAGTTGCCCATAAATCTCTCCTTTTCACAAGAAAAACGGGAACACAGTTTTTTGCGACTATGTCCCCGGAAAATCAAATTTTCATTTCTGTTTACTTTACGCTTTTCCGCCGCGACAGATCAAATGCGGAAAGGCAAGAAATGCTTCTCCTCTGGCATCTGCACCATAGATATATTCTTTGCGGGCAAAAACATTTTCATCGGAATCATGATCCATGCGAACCAGTACCGGCAATTTCCGCTGCTGCACAAAAATCGGTTTGAGAACACCGGCGGTTGCGCAAAGGAACCAGAGATCTTCCTGTTCACCGGAAAGCTCCGGCAGAACCAGAAGTTCAGCAGAACCATTCCATGGATTATCTGTTGCGCCGACACCATTGCCGAACTCACGCAGCATCAGACGGTCTTTGAGAATGGAAAAAGCGGCTGATTCATTTTTCGGACCGACGATCAACAGATTCGGAACGATCCCCAGATTTCTTCCGTTATGACCGCAATATTCCATCATGGTGCGCCGTGCAGCAGCATAACTTTCGGCAGAAAGCGATTCTGCAAAACGGTTGACCACACGATCATTGCCATACATACGTTCATCAGAGAAAAACGGAAGCGAATCGATCCAGTTGTGTTCTGAAAGAAGAGCCTCCACTGCAAGCTGCTGCCAGAGTTTGCCCGCATTGTAACCCATCTGAGCGATCAGAGAAGAATAGATCCCGTACTGATCATCTTCAATATCATTTCTGCTGACAGAAACGGTATCTTCAAAATCACGGTTGACCACCTCCAGTTTCTGAGAGGAAAGATTTTTGATATGACGGTCTCCGATCCATTCACGCATCCCCCCGAACTGTTCGAGAAAAGGATAAACATTCGTGCCGGAGCCGGACGGGATCACACCGCAGAAGTGCTGCCAGGTATCCGGAACACTTTCCAGGGCGGCAGTAAAACGGGTATTGAATCCGAGAAAAAGACAATCCATATTTTTACGGTTGATATCCATATTCATTTCCTTTCTGCAATCAATCGAGTTTCAAATTTCCAAGCTCAACAACGACCTGTCCATCATGGTCGATATCACGCAACACTCCGGCGATGATCTTATTGCTGCCGCCGATCCTGCCGACCGTTTGATCATCAAGGACATACACGGTTTTATTGAGATCTTTCAAAGTCAGCGTCTCATCGCCATTACCGTTCTCATATTTGAAAACTCCGGTTTTCACGATCACTTTGCCGTCTCCGGTGTACCCCTCTGCTCTGCCGAGTACAACAGAACCCGGATTTTTTCCGGCAGGCTCCACGGTTCCGGCTTCAGGATCAAGAGCAACGATTGCTCCGGGATAAATCGTTTCACCGTTTTTGATCCGGCGTGTACGGTGGATTTTCTGTGCATGACAAAGCACTTCGGCAGTATTACGGGGATTGTTCAGAAAACTCATCAGTTTTTCTCCTTTTCAGATTTTTCTTTTTTCAATTCTTTTTCATGGATCCCGAGCATCCGGAGAATTCGCTGCTCTTCCGGATCATACATTTTCTGATCGGCGAACGGCACATTTTCAATCGGCGGATTTTCCGGAATGATCCGCGGGGCAGAATGACTCCATTGTGCAAAACCTTCCGGATCACGCCGGGCAAAATCTTCTGCCCAGGAACGCATATTCTCTGCCAGTTTACCATCTCCAAAAGCCCGCCGGACACTCTCCGCAGAACGGAGTCCATCCAGTTCTTCGAGTCGATCGGAAACAGCTTGCAGATCATGCAGACTGTGTTCTTTCAACATCTCACTCACATGCTGTTCCATATCACGCAATTCCATGATCCGTTTGCAGAGAGCCTCTTTCTGTTGTTCCTCTGAAAGATCATAAAATGCCTGAAGTTCCAGCTTTTCAAGTAATTCTTTCATCTCATTTTTCCTGTTGTCTGACTGTTGTCCTGTGAGGACGGATACGGCTGGATCACTTGCGTCACTTTCTGCGGAACAGGAAAGATCATCAGCCACTAAAGCCGGGATCCCGTGCATCGCAGGATGGTTCGTGAGAGCCGTCGAATGAATCGCACTGACTCTTTTTCCGCTGCGGGAAAAATAAAGTGTCGGCGAATAATAACGGTATTGGCCTTTGAGGAGAAAAGATTTTGCTTCATCTGTCCAATATTTCACATGAGCCAGCAAGCCATCGGCACTCTTTTGCAAACGGTCGATCCAACCGGCTGCCGGAGCTTTTTCTCCACTCAAACTCTGATGTTCAAAATCAATTACAAGATCCCGTTGCCGTTCTTCAAAATCGGCAATCACAACAGCGGCATCCTCTCCGGAAAAATCAAATTCACCCCGCACTCCATTCCGGGTATAAAAATTTTTCCCGTAACGAAGAAGTAAAATGGTTTCAGGCAGTTCCCGTTCCGGAATACATTCCAGTGTACCTCCATCAAAAAATGCAAGTCGTGAACATTTCATACTTTCTCTCCTTTTTCATTTTCAAGTTCAATTCCGAATACTCGTTCCACCCATTCCCGCCGGGCATGATAACCTCCCGAAGCAAGAGAATGAACGATCTCGGCTTTCTCTTTCAAATTTTCAGGCATGGAATAATCCAGACGGAATTGAACTTGTCCGCTGCTCCCGTAACGATATTGTTCCAATGGCTGAATGATCTGACGATTCACACTCTCCTCCAGAGCACGGCAGTCCGACTCCAGAATATCATGCCGGACATTCTCCTGGATCTGTCCCCGGCTGAACCCGGATGCATTCCCGCTGGAAGCGGTCTGCCCCAAGATCACCAATGCAAAAAGACGGTCTATATATTCCAGCCAGGACTGATATTCCGAACAGTTTCCGCCATGCCCTGAAAGAGTTTGCAGCTCGGAACCTTCCGTGATCACGCCGCATCCGTCGGACCCGACTTTACTGAGAGATGCAAGGATCGAAGAACGGATATTTTCATTATCAAAATCATCCTGTCGGATACGGGCAATCAGAAACGGGATCCCGAATTTTTCCAGATAACGGGCACGATCTTTCATCGCGTAGTGCTTGAAAAAATAAAGCCATAACAGAGGACGCAGCAGACCGCCGCGTTGAGGAAGAGCAGTGTGCGAAATATGATAATGCAGAATAAATTGAGCAGGATGAAAATCAGTCAGCGGACAAATCTTTCCGTTTGCCGCAAGTAATGCCGGAGTTCCGGCAGGATCAAAATTCCAGTTGGCAGGATGGATTTTCTGAAAAGAGTGGATCGTGCCGCCCCCTTCCCCCCAGAGGATCGCAGCTCCCGAATAACCGAAAGCAAGCGCATGAAGCAGATGATGCAGCAGAGAATGGATTCCGGCACGGCCAAGGATCTCTTCCACTTCTGCCGCGACCAGAGGATCTTTGCATTGTATCCGCCAGTCACAGGCAAGAACAGCCATGATACGGGTTTGCAGATGAGCTGCTGCAACAGGTTCTTTTTCGAGGATCTCATTGTAGAACCATGCCTGTTCCATAACCGCACCGCTGTTGGCATCCTCCGTGGTTCGGCGGATCCTCCCGGAACTGAGTTTCGGGGAATACATCTGATCCCGACACCAGCTGAATTCAGCAAAATCTACACCTTTTTCATCCGGAAGACGGCATGTCTGCCAGCTCCGGATCTTCTTCCCGGAACGGATCGAATCATTTTTTGTAAGTTTCATTTCATAGACCTCCTTGTGTTTATCCATAACAGGAAGCGTCAAATAAAACGGTCAGTAAATCCATACGATAATGCGGCAAAACAACATAAAATATGCAATGTTTTTCATATTTTTCTTATAAAAAACAGTTGAAAAATTTATTTTTTGATGTATAGTATTTGTTTACAGTTGTTTCCACAAGAAACAGGAAACAGGTTTAGTTATTGAAATGAGGAGTAATGAAGTATGGCAGTTGAACTTTCATTTGTTCTGATCACCCCGTATTCACTGATGAAATCCAGAACCGGCGGCATTATTGCACGTCTCCTTTCCCGGACCGATCTGGACTTGGTCGGGGCTCAGATGATCACCCCCACCGCAGAACTGGTGGAACAGTATGCAGCATCTATGCGCGAACATGTCGGTCGCAGAGATGAATTTGCAGCAAAATTATTCAGCGATTATATGCTGGATAACTTCTCCCCCCTCCCCGATGGAACCCGTGAACGCGTCCTGATGCTTCTGTTCAAAGGGGAAAACGCTTGTGAAAAACTGTCCGCAGTTGTCGGTCAGCTTCCCAATGCAAAAAACCGTAAAACACCCAGCTTCGGTGAAACGATCCGTGACACCTATGCTGACCTCGTTTTCAACCGCGATGGTTCTCTCAACTATTTTGAACCCGCAGTCTTCACACCCCCGCTGCAGGATGCTTGCGCAGACCGTCTCGAATTCCTCGCTGAATTCGCAGAAAAAAGCGAAAACATCGTCGAAAACACCATCGGCAAGGAAGAAGGCAGCGAACGCACACTGGTCATCATCAAGCCGGACAACTGGCGCTGCCCGAGCACAAAGCCGGGTAACATCATTGATATGTTCAGCCGTACCGGTCTGCGCATCGTCGGTTGCAAAATCTATCAGATGTCTGTTGCTGAAGCTCTCGAATTCTATGGCCCGGTCAAAAATGCTCTCCGCAAAAAACTGGCTCCGGTCATCGGCAAAAAAGCAATGGAAAAACTCAGCGGCGAATTCGATGTGAAACTCCGTGCTGAATCCGAAGAACTGCTCACACAGTCCATCGGTTACGATTTCGCAGATGATCAGTTCAGCAGAATCGTGGAATTCATGTCCGGAAGACGCCCCGAAGAATGTCCCGAAAGCGAACTCAATGATCCCGGTAAAGTCAAGTGCATGATCCTGATTTACGAAGGGGTCAATGCCGTTCAGAAAATCCGCGATGTCCTCGGCCCGACAGACCCGACCAAGGCTCCCGGTGGCACGATCCGCCGCGAATTCGGTCACGACGTCATGGTCAATACCGCTCACGCTTCCGACTCTCAGGAAAGCTTTGAACGGGAAACCAAGATCATCAAGATCGAGAAAAACCCGATGGCATCTATCATCCGCGAATTTATCGCTTCCCAAAAGTAATATAACAGTAAAAAAACGGAAAACAGAAATATATGAGCTCTGTTCGATACACTGATCTGTCAATAGAACAACTGCTTGCATGCAAACAGGATTTGGAGCAGCAGTATGCCGGTTTTGCAGCCCGGAATCTCAAACTGGATATGTCTCGCGGAAAACCTGCCGGTTCTCAGCTTGACCTCACAAATGCAGTTCTTGATAAACTGGACACATTCAAAACTGAAGCAGGTGTCGATGCCCGTAATTACGGCGGCCTGGATGGTATTCCGGAAGCGAAAAAGCTGTTTTCCGAATTACTTTCCATCCCGGAAGAAAAATTGATCATCGGCGGTAACTCCAGCTTGAATATGATGTACGATACAATCGTCCGTTTCATGCTTTTCGGAACTTGCGGTGCAACCCCGTGGTGCAAACTGCCGAAAATCAAATTCCTCTGCCCCGCTCCCGGATATGATCGTCATTTCGCAATCTGCGAAGATCTCGGAATTGAAATGATCACGATCCCCATGCACGAAGATGGTCCGGATATGGATATGGTAGAACAACTGGTCGCCAATGATGATTCCATCAAAGGGATCTGGTGCGTTCCTCTCTATTCCAACCCGCAGGGAATCTGTTACAGCGACAAGGTCGTGGAACGTTTGGCTTCCATGAAAGCCGTTGCGGATTTCCGGATCTTCTGGGATAACGCCTACGGTGTACATCACATCTATTCCGAAGAAAAACTGGCGGATATTTTTGCAGCAACCGAAAAAGCCGGGAATCCTGACCGGGTGGTTTATTTCTTCTCCACCTCCAAAATCACATTCCCAGGTGCCGGTGTGGCGCTGCTCGCTTCCAGCCTCAACAACGTGGCTGAATTCAAAAAACACATGACGATCCAAACCATCGGTCCGGATAAACTCAATCAGCTGCGCACGGTCAAATTCCTGAAAAATGCAGAAGGTGTCCGCGCACACATGAGAAAACTGGCAGACGAACTCAAACCGAAATTTGATATCGTTCTCAATACTCTCAACAAGGAACTGGCTGATACAGGACTGGCAACATGGACCAATCCGAAAGGCGGTTATTTTGTGGCAATCGACACTCTCGATAACTGTGCAAAAGAAACTGTCCGACTCGCAAAAGAAGCGGGCGTTGTCATGACTGGAGCAGGAGCAACTTTCCCCTACAAGAAAGACCCGCGTGACCGGAATATCCGGATCGCTCCGACCTATCCGACAGCTGCCGAACTTCAGACAGCTATGGATCTTTTCTGTATCTGTGTGAAACTCGCCGGAGTCAACCAGTTGATCGCTCAGAAAAAAGCCTGATACAACTGAAAAAAGATTTTTCAACAGGG
>JAGCNI010000014.1 GCA_017646015.1 Lentisphaeria bacterium | reverse complement strand
TGCGCCCTCCTATTATCATGATCTGCCGCATGAACGTCCGGTCTTTGATTATTCCGGCATGATGGAAGCACAGGAATATTGCTGGGCAAAAATCGAAGAGGGTGGACTGCCTCACTTCCCCAGCGTAACAATGGGCTTGGATGTATCTCCCCGATGGAGTCGATCCGTCAAGTTCCCGATGGACTATGTGAATCTGGGATATTGTCCGATCTGTACCGATGTAACTCCGGAAAAATTCGGGGAGATCCTCGAAAAAGCAATCAACAAAAACGCTCCGGCTGTTATCATCAATGCCTGGAATGAATGGACTGAAGGAATGGCATTGCTGCCGGATGAGTTGTATGGAACCGGATATCTGGATACGATCCGAAAAGTTACAGAAAAGAAAAAATAACAGTTGCTGTTTCACGCATATAAAAAAACGCTTTCAGACGAGTTCATGGGCATTGTCTGAAAGCGTTTTTTATGATTCTTTTTTCAATCTCACACGAGATTGAAAAGTACCGTTCTCACACGATGTAATACGGGGTCGTGACTGCAACCATCCGTTCATCATCACCGAGAAGTTCAACGCGGATGAATTTTTCTGCGGCAACATTTTCCAGATCGATATCGATGTCGATCTCACTCTTGCCGACAGTCTGAGAACAGATCATTTTATCATCGCCATAAATGCACAGTTCTCTGATATTTCCATATCCGGCTCCCATTCCGGCGGTAATATGGATCCGGGCTTTATCACTTCTGGCGATCTCTTCACCGGGGAGTTTATCATTGCAGGTAATGTCAAGGACATCAAAACCGCAAGCGGCGATCACATTGCCTTTTTTGATTGCTTTTACAACACTGTCACGACAGGGTTTTTCACCATTCAGATACAGGAAGTTGGAAGCAGGATTGTCAATAATGCGCCGCAGACCGAAGAGGTCAACAGAATTCATGATCGGCATTCTTTTTCCTTCCAGCCAGTATTTTTCCAAAGAGGTTCCGACCTGAGATCCAAGATCTTCATCGTCAATGGCATCATACGGATAATCTCTCCAGTAATCCACATTCCACGGATGGGTCGCAATGGCTGCGCCATTATGATCATGAATATATTTCAACGCACGGTTCAAATGATCGTCCACTTCCTCATCGGAGAACAGACTGAGTGTAAATTCCGGAGTATAGGCATCATGATCGATCCCCACAGCCAGAATATGATAGTTGTTGTGACTGATATGTTCAAAACGGTCATTCCAGTTGAAAGGATGATATTCCTGACCATCAAGGAACAAAACCCGTTCGTCGGAATATTTGGCAGGATCCAGTTTGCCGTTATAAGGTGCGGCATCTTTGAGAGCCAACGCACAGATATCATAATTTTTATAATGCATCATTGCATTGATCGTACCGGGAGCTGTATCGCATCCATACCAGTCAAGAGAGTGCATGTGGATCGCTGTTTTGTAGTTTCTCCGTCCGGCGGGGAGAGAACCGGGCGCGGGGATTTCCGGGAAAGATCCTGCACGAAAGTTTTCAAAGTAAGCAATCAGGTTACGCATATATTTCTTCCAGAATGCCAGACAGCGTTCTGCCCCTTCGGTCAATTCTTCCGGAACAAGGATCTGGTTCAGGAAATACAATCCTTTTCCATATTTTGCCTGCAGGATCAAAGCTCCGTCACGGACACCCGGATCCATATAGGATCCCAGAATTTCCCAGCCGGAGTTGGCAAGAAAACAGGAGGTTGCAGCGGAACGGATGGAAGGTTTCACCGGTGATGCCTCTGATTCAAGGATATCGCAAGGTCTGATCACGCCGAATGTATTGGCACAGATCCGCCAGTCGAGCATCTCTTCAGTGTTGATCTTTTCAGGATAGTTGAAAAGCTGTTTGCCATTTCCTTCCGCCCATGGCATCATATAAATATAATGCGGTTCAGGATTGGGTTTGTAAAGAGTATTGACTGTCGGGATATAACGGTGGATCAACTGAGTATAGCCCAATTCATGCGGCAGAAAATAAGGAGCCCACCGTTGATAATCCTGATGCATGAAGAAACAGATACCGCCCCGTTTCACCCAGTCGCGGATATAGATCTCATCATTTTCAATATAATCATTGAACCCGTTCTGTTCGATCAAGGCAATATCATATTTTTCCAGATAATTTTTCTGGGAAAAATCGATTTTTTCAATATCATATCCCTGTTCTTTCAGAAAATCAACAAAAACCCATTGAGGTCTGTTCCAGTGTGCAAAATACCCGATACGCATCATAAAACTCCTTACTTTTATCTTGTAGGTTCAATACAATAAAACTGATTTGCAAAAAATCAAGAGTTCATTCATATTTTTTTACTTTTTCCGCCTGAAAAAAACTCCTGCCGGAGTTGCATCATTGACCCCGCAGGAGTTTTGCTGAAAAAAGCAAGTGAGTGTGATTTTTATTCTTTCTCTTCCTCGATATAAATTCCTTTGGCACGCAATCTGGCTGCATCTTCTTTGCTCAAAGGTTTGTTGGCACGGTAATAGTTTGCGGTGAGCCAGGTGATTTTTTCGGTAGTCACAACATCTTCATCATACAGACCTTCCAGAGCAAGATTCATGAACTCCGGTTTGTCACCGCACATGGAAACCCATGTAACATGATCAAATTCCCCCAGAGCGACCCCGCGCGGCGGTGCACCGATCTTGCCGAGATCATCCCCGCCGCCTCCGGTCGTACCGAGTACAAAATATTTTCTGCCGTTCCGCACATATTTGGTGTACTTGTGGAAATCTCCGGAAATCACAGTGTAATTACGATCATACAACGCTTTTTCCAACGGTTCAAAACTCTTCATTTTCCAGGCTTTGGGACAATGCATAAACACAAAGGTCCAGCGTACATTCTGATTTTTCTTCAAAACATCGATCGCCCAATCGATCTGCGGATTGGATCCTCCATCCCAGTTGCCCTCCATATTATTCATACAGATGAAAAGCGTGTCTTTATAGATAAAATAGTAATAAGTGGGACCGAAATAACTGTTCC